>NZ_JBHSOW010000115.1:0-56153 GCF_042656405.1 Paenibacillus solisilvae
AGTTCACTCATTCCTTATGGTACCATAAGGTTTTTTTCTGAGTGTCTACTTGAAGGGGATAATATCACATCTCCACTTTCATCGTGGTTTTGAAGGTTCTTTTGTTCATATTTTGGGACCGTCTCACTCACACTACCCTTTTGGGACAGTCCTTCTCTTTACTTATGCGTGCTGCAGCCATCCGTTCATTAATCGTGACGAATTTTACTGCGCAAGTACCCATCAATAAACAAATCCAAGTCGCCATCCATGACGGCTCCGACGTTACCGGTTTCCACCGATGTCCGATGATCCTTCACCATACTGTACGGGTGAAAGACATAGGAACGAATTTGGCTGCCCCAAGCAATATCGGATTGTTCGCCGCGGATCTCCGCCAGATGCTTCTGCTGCTCTTCAATCTTACGCTCGTAGAGCTTAGAGCGGAGCATCTGCATCGCACGTTCACGGTTCTGAATCTGCGAGCGCTGTGTCTGGCAGGAAACGACGATTCCTGACGGTACATGTGTAATCCGGATCGCCGACTCGGTTTTATTGATGTGCTGTCCGCCCGCGCCGCTGGCACGGTACGTATCCACCTTCAAATCCTCCGAGCGGATTTCAACCTCAATGGTATCATCGATCTCCGGCATAATATCGCATGACACGAATGAGGTATGGCGCCGTCCTGAAGCATCGAAAGGCGATATCCGGACCAGCCGGTGAACCCCCTTCTCTGCTTTCAGATAGCCATAGGCATTGTAGCCTTTTACGGATATCGTTACACTCTTAATGCCTGCCTCATCACCTGCAAGATAATCAAGCAGCTCCACTTTGAAGCCATGTTTCTCTGCCCAGCGTGTATACATCCGGTAGAGCATCTGACCCCAATCCTGTGATTCCGTGCCGCCAGCTCCCGGGTGAAGCTCAAGAATCGCATTGAGCTTGTCATAAGGCTCGTTGAGCAGCAGTTGAAGCTCAAACTCACTGACTTTGTCCACAAGCGCCTTGACGCTCTTGGTGATGTCGGCTTCCAGCGATTCATCGCCTTCCTCCTCCGCCAGCTCCAGCATCGTCTGCAGATCCTCACGTTCCGCTTCCATCCGGTCGTATTGGTCGACTACCGACTTGACGGCGTTAAGCTCTGCAATGGTGCTTTGCGCGCGGTCATTGTCATCCCAGAAATCAGGAGCCGTCATCTTCTCCTCGAAGTTGGCAATCATCTCGTTCTTAATATCTAAGTCAAAGAGACCCCCTAAGCTCTTGGAGCCGCTTAGTCATCTCACGCAAATCCTGCTTTACCGTTACATCTATCATGACGCTAGCTTCACCTCAACATTATGTTCTGCCCTACCCTATGCGGGAAGCAGCCTTATTGTCCGTGACAGTTCTTATATTTCTTGCCGCTTCCGCATGGACACGGATCATTGCGGCCTGTGCGCTCATCTTTCTTAAGCGGACGTTTCGGCTGCGGCTCACTGCTGCCGCCGGATTCCGTCTGCCCCTTAGCAACCTCTTGACGCTCCAGGTTACTCTCGACATGCGCCTTCATAATATATTTGGTGACTTCCTCTTGAATGTTCTCGATCATTTCCTTGAACATCTCGAAGCCTTCAAATTGATATTCGCGGAGCGGATCCGTACCGCCGTATGCACGAAGGTGAATCCCTTGACGGAGCTGATCCATCGCGTCAATGTGATCCATCCACTTGCTGTCTACCGCACGCAGCACGACAACCTTCTCGAATTCGCGCATCGTTTCGACGCCGATTTCTTCCTCACGCTGATCGTACAGCTCATGTACTTTGCCGTTCAGGTATTCAACGATCTCTTCTTTCTCTTTGCCCCATAGATCGTCCTTCGAGATCATGCCCTCATGGAGGAAGGTTCCCTGCGCATAATCGACGATCTCCTGAAGCTCCCAGTTCTCAGGCACTTCATCGCCTGGACAGTGAGCATCCACGATGCGGCCGATTACCGGTGTAATCATCTCGAGCACGATCTGGCGGATGTTCTCCGAGAACAATACCTCACGGCGCTGCTTGTAGATGATCTCACGCTGCTGGTTCATAACGTCATCGTACTGGAGGACGACTTTACGCTGATCGAAGTTGTTGCCTTCCACCCGTTTCTGAGCGGATTCGATCGCACGCGAGATTAAGCGGCTCTCAATGGGCTGATCTTCATCAAAACCAAGTCGTTCCATCATGCCCATGATGTTCTCAGAGCCAAAACGTCGCATCAGCTCATCTTCAAGCGATAGATAAAACTGGGACGAACCCGGATCGCCTTGACGTCCGGCACGGCCGCGCAGCTGGTTATCGATCCGGCGGCTTTCATGACGCTCGGTACCGATGATATGAAGACCGCCAAGAGTCGGAACTTCTTCGCCGAGCAAAATATCCGTACCCCGGCCCGCCATGTTCGTCGCGATGGTAACCGAATCCGATTGCCCCGCGCGCGAAATGATCTCTGCTTCTTCCGCATGATACTTCGCATTAAGCACCTTATGCGTAATGCCGCGTTTCTTCAGCATTTCGGATAGACGCTCGGAATTCTCAATGGATACCGTACCGACGAGCACCGGCTGCTTATTCTTATGACGGCTGACGATTTCCTCAACAACCGCTTTAAACTTGCCGCTCTCCGTTTTGTAGACGACATCTGCAATGTCATTACGGATATTAAGACGGTTTGTCGGGACTTGGATAACGTCAAGGCCGTAAATTTTCTTGAATTCTTCTTCCTCTGTCTTCGCAGTACCCGTCATCCCGGCCAGCTTGCGGTACATCCGGAAGTAGTTCTGGAACGTAATGGTCGCAAGCGTCATGCTCTCGTTCTGAACCTTGAGCTGCTCCTTGGCTTCAATCGCCTGATGCAAACCATCACTGTAGCGGCGGCCTGACATCAGACGGCCTGTAAATTCATCAACAATGATAACTTCTTCATCTTGAACGACATAATCAACGTCGCGCTTCATAATGGCATATGCCTTGAGTGCTTGTTGTAGATGGTGGTACAGCAGAACATTGGCATGATCGAACAGATTCTCAATGCCAAAGGCACGCTCCGCCTTCTCAACACCGGCTTCCGTTATCGTTACCGAACGAAGCTTCACATCAATCGTGTAGTCCTCTTCTTCTTTCAGGCGCGTCACGAAGCGGTCCGCGGCAAAATACATCTCAGTCGATTTGGCAGCTTGACCGGAGATGATAAGCGGCGTACGCGCTTCGTCGACGAGAATGGAATCCACTTCATCGATGATCGCAAAATAAAGCGGACGCTGTACCATCTGTTCCTTATACAGCACCATATTGTCCCGCAGATAATCGAAGCCAAACTCATTGTTCGTACCATAGGTAATATCACAAGCATAAGCCTGCTGCTTCTCCTCATGGCTAAGACCGTGCATATTGCAGCCTACCGTAAGGCCAAGAAAGTTATATAGCTGCCCCATCTGTTCGCTATCGCGAAGGGCCAAGTAATCGTTGACAGTAACAACATGAACACCTCTGCCAAGCAGTGCGTTCAAATAAACCGCAAGGGTAGCGACAAGTGTCTTACCTTCCCCGGTTTTCATTTCAGAGATCTGACCGTTATGAAGAACCATACCGCCGATCAGCTGCACGTCATAGTGCCGCTTGTCCAGCACCCGCTTGGATGCTTCCCGTACAACAGCAAACGCTTCAGGGAGCAGGGTATCAATATCCTCGCCTTTTTCAAGAAGCGCTTTAAACTCATCCGTCTTGCCTCGAAGCGCTTCATCCGAAAGCTGCGATATTTGCGGCTCTAGTCCATTAATTTCCTCAACGGTTCGCGTCAAACGCTTAATCTCTCGTTCATTGGCGTCTCCGAATAATTTCTTCACTAGTCCGAGCATAGTCTTCCCCTTTCGATATTACGCCTCTTTGCATAAATTGTAACAGTTTGCGGCAGTTCTCGCAATGTGAGCCACCCGCAGCCATCATTATTTACATGCGCTTATTCACGCTTTCCATTAAAAAAGACACAGCTTCAAGAGAAGCTGTGTCCCTTCATTCTTATTTGGTGATTATGTTTGTTCAATCAGTCCGTATTTGCCATCGTTTCTTCTATATACGACATTCACTTCACTGGTCGCTGAGTTCGCGAACATAAAGAAGGAATGACCGACCATATTCATTTGTAGGATTGCTTCTTCTACATCCATAGGCTTCAATATAAATTGCTTCGTCCGGACGAGCTCAAAATCTTCCTCCTCATCAGACACTCTAACAGGAGAACGTTCTTCTTTGAATAAAGATCGGATACCGCTGTCTTGACGAAATTTTCGGCCGATTTTCGTTTTATGCTTACGTATTTGACGTTCAAGTTTATCCACCACGAGGTCGATAGACGCGTACATATCTTCACTTTTCTCTTCCGCGCGAAGTAAAACATTGGATAAAGGAATCGTTACCTCAACTGCGTGTTTACCTTTGGTGACAGACATTGTAACGATTGTTTCGGAGGCGATCGGAGTTTCAAAATACTTTTCCAAGCGGGTGAACTTCTTCTCGACAAAATCGCGCAAGGCGTCTGTCACTTGAATGTGTTGACCTCGAATGTTGTATTCCATAAAAGCATTCCTCCTTTACTTGTTCTTATTATAACATACCCCTGTGGGCGATCTCAAAACTATTTTCTGTATTTTTAGAATTATTTGAAAATTTAATGTAGAAGATTCATAGCCATAAAAATGATAATAATTCACACCAATAATGACATCCTGCACAATAAAAAAGCCCTGGTTTCCCAGGGCTGCTGCTGTTTACATGTGGTTAAGCGTGTACCATTTATAATGTGGCCGCTTAACAGCCAGATGATTACAGTTTATTTACGTTTGCTGCTTGTGGTCCACGTGCGCCTTCGACGATGTCGAATTCAACGGATTGACCTTCCTCGAGCGTTTTGAAGCCTTCGGATTGAATAGCGGAGAAATGAACAAATACGTCGCCGCCTTGCTCAGTTTCGATAAATCCATAACCTTTTTCAGCGTTAAACCATTTTACTTTACCTTGCATCCAGAACATTCCCTTCATCTTCAAATAGCTGCGAGATCACACTGTGTGGCCCACAAACAGAATATACCATCGTCGTCACAATATTGTCAACAACTTTTGTAAGCGAATACATTTACATCTGCCACATGGTTAAATTACCCTTTTATTTGACCGGATAAATTGGTAAATATTTGTCATAAATTAAAAAAATGGATTCCACTATTTCAACTCATTATAAGCAAAGACAGATGACCTAGCGTGATATCTTCTTGTTGGCACTTTTTCTCAATTAATTCTTTGAATTTTTTCGTGTGAGCAAAATTTTTGGTGAAGGATTGAATCAATTGGATAATCAAATTGGTATTAAGCCCTTTGTTAAATGCTGACATGCCGATCAAATGCATCCGGATAAGAGCAAATACAATCCCGATATATCGCACCTTCTCGAACATTGTTTCTTTGGTTGAAAGCGGGAACATAGTGGAGTAAATGTAGTTGACCAGATAGTTTTCAAGCATGTATTCATGCTCGTTCATAAACGGAGCATAGTAATCGTTGCGAATAGCTTCAAAAGCAGAGACAGTCTCTTCGACCTTGCTGCTTTCCGTTGTCTGCATTCCCTTGAGATACTGATCCAAACATTCTTTGTAATGGGTATTGTACCATAAATTCTGTTCAATAAAAGTCGTTAATATATCATTCAGAAACTTAAGTTGGAAATGACCATTAGCAGGAAATATTGCACTGTCCATAATTCCATTCTCTTGGGTAAGTTCATACCGGAACTGTTCTAGCAGATCTTCTATTTGCGTATCTCCAAAGCGTTCAATTGATTCATCAATTCGATCTGCTAGAATTGTAAGCTGCATGAATCGGTGAGAAAGTGTCAGTTGGCGATTCTGTAAAATTTCAATGGAGATCATTCGCAGCGGCCAAAAATACTTCGCTGTCAACGTGGCATTTGGCGAATCCGTTACAACCCTTGCGTTCCACAGGAGATTGGGCTTGGTATAAGCATCCGCGTAAACAAACTCCATCCCTTTAGGTTCAATTAGTGCAAGACGGGCTGCTTCAGGGCAGGACAACACAGCGGAAACTTCTTGCTCCCCGTTGACCTCATTAACTTTACGAGGATAGGTCGCGCAGGTTGGTGATAAATAGGACTCGCCCAGTTCCTTTTGAATAGAGCATAATCCTTTATCGTTGAAGCAACAGGCACCTGATGAAGGTTCTAGCTTCATTGTTGCATATTGCGCTTGTGTACGATCAGCAGCTTTATTAACTGCCACATCCGACTTGAACTGCTTCTTCAGAGTAGGATGCTGCACATTTTGATATCGGCTGTAGGTGTCTTGGTCAATACTGACATTCCAGAGGGCGCAGCATGTATCTTCGCACTCGCTGCCAATACATTGAAATCGATTTATATATTCCGGCACCAGAGCTTTGTTTTCCATTATGTGTTCGATCCTATCTGTTAGTTTCTTTTGTCAAACATAAAACCCTCTGAACTGTATTGCTGATCATAAGCGGACTTCTGCTTCTTGTATGATCGTATACGGCTAATTCCCTCATTGGCTTCATCCTTCAAACGCTGCATATGCTGAAGAATAACGGGATCACAGCTGATAATCTCTCTAATCATTTCTTTATTCTGGGGCGTTAATAAAGGTTTGCTAACGAGGGCGCTCGTTAGCGCTTCTCTAAGCTCGACAAGCTGCACATATTGCTCATAGTCAGTGTTCAGGTTCGGATGGCACAGCAGCTTTGTCTCTTCTAATATTTGATGCAGTAGATTATTCATGTTATTCCTTTGATTGCAGCGCTGGATTAGAAGCCTGCAGCCATGCCGCTTTCAAGTCGGTTAGATAGGATAATACCTCTGAGGCAGGAACAATATCCTTCCGTACATTCGATTCGATAAGGCGGTGAAGCATGTATTCATAGAGTAGAGCCAGCCCATTTGAGATTTCATATTTGAAATCAAGTGATGCTACCAGTTCATGAACTATATTCTGCGCTTTGATCAGGTTCTCATTTGCACTTGCTATATTCTTATGTTCAATAGCATCTATTCCTTGCTTAACAAAACGAATCGCTCCGTCGTATAGCATAATTATAAGTTTACCCGGCGAAGCAGTCTGAACAGAGGATTGCTGATACTTCTGATGTGGTGTTGTTATCATTCTCTCTCACTCCTCTTATTGCGAAGCCCCGAATAAGCTTGACGATTGCGAATTATAACGGTTCATTGCAGTCTCCATTGCTGTAAACTTTCTATAATAATTAGTCTCTATCGAAGTTAATCGATCACTCAAGTCACTCATTCGAATATCAATATCCCTAAGCTGTGTTCCTAACAAACTGGTTGGTGCGAATGCAGCATTGGGATCTGTACTGTATTTGGATGTTCCAGCCTTTTCAGTCATTCCATCCAGAGCTGCCATTATACTATTCGACAACCGATTAAATAAGCCATTGTCCGGGTTGGTTGGCAATACTTTCAACTTCGGGTCCGCCTCCGTCGTTTGCTGTGTAAAAAATTTTACAACTTGATCAGGGTTTGATTCTATAGCTGCTCGAAGTTTACCCTCATCTACAATAGCGAGTTTCCCGAGACTGGTCCATTCTCCCGTTCTAATACCTAATGCGGAGAGATTAACATCAGCTCCATCAATTTTGACGCTCGTGACAGAGGCCAGTCGAATATTATTGACGGCTTGAGAGAGTGTTGAATCGTTGTGAAGCAGTCCACTCTTCGCTTTATCTTCCCAAAGTTTAATCTCATCGTCCTTCATTGCACTCCTTTGTTCATCCGTTAGAGGTGCATACTTACGATAACGTTCTTCGTTCAGCTTGCCGTTAACGGTATCAAGCAAACTATTATAATCGGATATGAATGACTTGATGGTATCTACAATCTTGTCTGTGTTGGCCACTACATTCAATGTGGTTGCTGAACCGCCTGACGGTGCATTCAGCGTAATTTCAACTCCGTTCTCAGTAAAAGTGTTACTTGCACGGGTTGTTGATTGATATTCCGTTAATCTTCACTATCGCATCATGGCCAACCGCTGGTAAAGTTAAATCAAAACTATCCAGCAACCCACCCGGATCTACTGAGACGCTGCCAGATGCTCCGGATATTTTGGATGAAATTGACATTTTTCCTGTCGCGCTATCCAGAAATGCATTTACTTTTGCTGAACTGGTACTATTTATTTTGGTTACCATGGTAGCCAGCGTATCTGTATTTTCATTGAGCGTAATTGTAGAAGTACCACCATTAAAAGTAAAACTTAAGTTGCCACTTCCATCAGCCACGTAATTAATTTTCCCAAGAGCTTTGAGTGCACTCAATGATTGAGTGGTATCAACTGCCCCAATACCCACACCACTCGATACACTTGCCGCATCTGCGAGACTTGTGACTTCGAGAGTCATCGCGCCTGCTGCAGCGCCTGAACCAGCTTTGGCACTTACAGCAGCGGTATTGCCGGAGATATTAGCCTGCTTGGCAGCGATTGAGCCGCTTAAACCGGAATTGAACAATTTATTGTTCCGAAAATCAACCATCTTAATGTTAATGTCCCGATATTGCTGCTGTTGCCACTCTAACTGCGTTTTTTGCTGCGACAATTTGGTTAGAGGTGTCCGTTTGGCGTTCATCAGTTCTTTGACCATTGAATCAATGTCCATACCGGAAGCAAAACCTGATATTCTCATATTAACTCCCCTTTAAATTTTCTCGTCAATGAGGATTCCGTTTATTTCCATAAACTTTGCAACTAAATCCAATGTTTTCTCCGGTGGAATTTCTCGGATTAGTTCACCCGTTTCTTTATTCAGCACTTTAATTGTGATCGTATTCGTTGCTTTATGTACTGCCATTTCAAATGATGTATCTGGTCCTTGGATAACCTTAAGTGCATGCTCGATATTCTTGACCAGCTGCTCGTCACCGGTAGTCACTCTAACGCCTTGCATTTCAACTTTGTTTAATGCTTTGACCGAGTTAACCTGACTCAAAATATCTATTGATTTTGCTTGCCCTTGTCCGCTATCACCCGAAGTTCTCTCTGTTGTGTAACCGGTTGAGGTGTTAGCACTATGAATGTTCATCGACATATTCGCACCCCAATTCATTATTTGTTCTTATTATTTATATCGGTTAGAATGCAGACCAATATTAGATTATTTGCACAAAAAAGAGACCTTGAAATTTCCAAGGTCTCTATCTTGATAGTATCTATTAACGAAGCAAGGAAAGAACGCCTTGCGGCTGCGAATTGGCTTGAGCCAGCATCGCTTGGGAAGCTTGAAGAAGAATGTTGTTCTTCGTGAGATTAACCATTTCTGCAACCATATCTGTATCACGGATACGGGATTCAGCAGCTGTCAAGTTCTCAACAGTTGTACCCAAGTTGTTCGAAGTGTGCTCCAGACGGTTTTGTTTCGCACCCAAGACAGCACGTTCTGTGGAAGTGTTACCAATTGCAGTCTCAACAGCTGCTAATGCAGAAGCCGATGTTAAACCAGTGATACCAGCTGTAGCAACACCAGCAATCGCGATTGTTTGAGCATTATCATCGGATTGGATTGTTGCACCAGCAGTGATTAGGATACCATTGAATGAAGTATCAGTGAATGTCTTGTCAATTTGCGTACCAAGATCATCCAACTCTTTGTCGATGTTTGTTTTGTCGCCAGCGGAGTACGTACCGTTCAGTTTCTGAACGTTCAGTTCTTTCATACGAGTCAGCATGGAGCTAACTTCGTTCATTGCGCCCTCTGCAGTCTGAACGAAGGAAATACCGTCTTGAACGTTACGTTGAGCTTGTTCAAGACCACGGATTTGACCGCGCATTTTTTCGGATACAGCAAGACCAGCAGCATCGTCAGCCGCACGGTTGATGCGAAGACCAGAAGAAAGTTTCTCCATAGATTTACCAGCAGCTGAGTTGTTCAACGTCATGTTGCGGTGAGTGTTTTGAGCAGTAAGGTTGTGATTAATACGCATCGTAATTTCCTCCCTGAAATGGTTGTTGTACCACATCCATGTGGTGTACCGTGATAAAGTCGATCGCCCTTATCCGGCTCTAAATATTATATCGGCGCTAGCCTCTCTCTTATTTATAGCTATTCGTGATTTTTCTGCATTTTTTTCAGTTGATCTTTTAAACTCTCTATATTAGATGCTTGTGCAGCTGATTCTTTATTAGTTTGCTCGATTAAATCGCAAATTTCTTTACGCAGAATTTCTACTTCGCGCGGTGCTTTAAAGCCAAGTTTTATGGTATCCCCGCTAACCTCAAGCACAGTAATTTCTATATTATCTTGAATAACGACAGTTTCACCCTTTTTACGTGAAAGCACAAGCATGCTGCACACCCTCCCTTTATCGTTTATTCGCCTCAAACAACGGATGTCTCGTCAAATAAGTCGTCCGCCCTAGAACGACCTGTTTAGCAGTCTGATTACCCAAATTGAAAACGATCGGTGCAACAAGATTGATTGTGGCCGTATCAAGCCTTTCCCCGATACTAATAATAGATCGGATCATTACCTGATCTACGGAGGTTACACCGAGCTCCGCAACTGCAGATTCCGGAAGCTCGAAATCATAATCAGGATAGAAGAAAAATGGATCCGCAATGACAAAAACCAAACGTTCATCACTGATCGACTGCAAGTATGCAAAGGGTTGATCATCTTCGGAGGCAACAACGACAAACGATGTTTGATCCTCAAACCCCGGAATTCCATTTGAGAAGGTATAGATTTCGTCCTCCGAGACTGTTAATTGACCAAAACGACTAGTTTGTAGTTCCATAGTATTCGATTCTTCCCCTTTCTTACGCTGTAGTAAGTGAATGATAAAGAAAATGCCATAGAATGAAACCGGTCCCGGTTTTTCTATAGCATACTTGATTCGGACTAATCTATACTCGAAGGTCTAGTCCTGAGACATCAAAACGTATGGAGGGATACTGCTGCATGTAAACTTTAAAATTACCGCGTTGATAATTGATTTCCGGTTTATGGACTTGAACTTGAATATCGACTTTCCCTGCCTCAATTTGAACATCAGGTTTATGAATAGTGAAGTCAATATCTACGCTATGAAAAGAAACAGGTCCGAACACTTCAACATCCGGAGCACCAGCTAACATATCCTCAAGCGCTATATCCGGAATCGGATTTTGTTTAATGCGCAGGTCTCCCATTCGATTTCCCTTTTCAACGATGTGGGCAATACCTTGAAGTGCAATCTCCGGCATCTGCGAGTAGATGCGATTCACGAATTCTACTGGTTTGCCGCCATTGAAAGCAGCCCACATTCGATCCTGATTGAGATTAAGCTCAGGCATTTGTAAAGGAACACTAATCTGGGTCGGTGTTGTTTTCACTTGCATATCGGCAGGCTGGGATTGAATGTCATATTGTCCTAAGCGTGATTCAATACCTATTAAGCCCTTTTGCGATTCAGCTTGAATGATAGGAAGCTTCATCTTCCGCCCCCTTCTAGCGCAGGAAATCTACGAGTGATGGAGTAATAACTTTTGCTCCCACGGATAATGACGCCTGATAAATGTTTTCGTTAATTTTAGAGTCAATAAGCAGTTTTTCGTAGTCAGCATCTTCTGTTTTAGATTGCATGCCGGTTAAATTAAGCCCTAAGTCATCGAGTCGATTTTGCATAAGCTCAACCCGGTTGACTCTCGCACCATTTTCGGATCTTGCATTCAATATTTTGCTTGTTCTATTTTCCACCGAACTCAATTGGTTGGAAATATTAGTATAAATTCCCGAGCTTAGCGCCGTCATTACGTTATCGAATACAGCGAAAACATTGTCATTTTCCCCTATATTCCCAAAAACACTATTCCCAGTTAAGTTAACCGGCAGCGTAACGCCTACACCTACCGCATAAGAAACATCTCCTGCATCCGTAGTGACAGCTTTTGCATCAAATCCAGCAACATTAGGATCATATGGCATTTTGTCAAAGGTTTGACCATTAAAAACATATTTGCCATTCAGCTTACTGTTCGAGATATCAATCATTTGATTCTTTAATTGGGAAATCTCGTTCTTGATATTCTCAAGAGCTTCCGGCGGATTGGTGCCATTGGAGCCCTGAACAGTAAGTTCCTTTACGCGCTTCATGATTTCACCAGCTTGATTGAGCAGCGTATCGTTGAAATCCAGCCACGAATGGGCGGCGTCTGCATTTTTCGTGTACTGATCGTTCGAAGCGATTTCCGTCCGGTAACGAAGTGCATAGGTAATTCCAACCGGATCATCGGATGGCTTGTTAATCTTGCGGCCGGTAGTCATCTGCTCCTGCAGGCTGTCCATCTGGGTTAAGTTCCGGTTCAGGTTCCGAGATAGCTGCATATGCATCATCCCTGGCGTTACACGTAATGCCATCTTATTGCCTCCTATTCCTAACGGCCAACTACGCCGGTTCCGTTAATAAGTTTCTCAAGCAGCTGATCAAAGTTCGTCATGAATCGTGCTGCAGCCCCGTAAGCATGCTGGTATTTAATCAAATCCGACATTTCCTCATCAAGCGAGACACCGCTTACCGATTGCCGGCTGCTCTCTACCTGATCCTGCTGCGCAACCGAGTTCTGGTACTGCCGGCTGGCTTCCTCCGACTGTACACCCAGCGCACCGATCAGAGAACTATAGAAGGTGCTGATTGTCGCCTCCGAGATACCATTACCGGTTGCAGACTGATCAAACTTAAACTTCACATCACTGAGCTCGGACATCAGAAGAGCCAGGCTGTTATTTCCATTAACGACTGTAGGCGTCCCATTAACATCAACGGTCCTCATCGATGTTGCTATTTTATTCGTATCATCGGCAATCACGGTGTGTTTAGTTGAATACTGGAAGCTGTTATCGTGCTTGAGCCTGCAGCAGCTGTAAAGAAATCCAGCCCGCCTGCAGCCGGTGATCCCATGGAATATCCAAGCTTGTGAAGCCCGTTAATCCCCTTGACGGTCATCGTTGTATCAGTCGCAAGCGGCGTTGTTGTCCCTGGAAGCACGGATCCCGCAGGAACCGTGACTTGGATATCTCCGCTTGCAAGTGTATTGGCGAGGGTATCCAACTGGCGCTGGTAATCGGCTACGTACACATCACGTGAAGTCATCATGCCGAAAACTTCGCCATTATTCAGATCACCCGATTGATAGGCGGAATTAAGCGCTGCTGCAGAAAGCGGAGCAGCCTGATCGCCCGTAACTAAATTGATGTTCCCCATCGAAACGGTATATCCATCCGGCGTATCGGTTACCTGAATATTAACGATCTGCGACAGCTTGTCCGTCATCAGATCCCGTTGATCTTCCAGATCATTAGCATTGTCGCCTAGTGATTCGATTCGTTTAATCTCTGCATTCAAGGAAGCGATTGTATTCATATATGTATTCGCTTGCGTCGCCTTAACATCAATGCTGCTTGTCAAATCTGCTGACAAATCCGACAGCTGCTTGCTTGTTTGGTTAAAGGAATCGGTTAAAGCCATGGCCGTTTCACGCACGATTTTGCGCCCCGTTACATTCTCAGGATCTTTACTGAGGTCAGACCAGGCTTGATAGAACTTATCCATAACCGTGCGAATACCGCTGTCCGAAGGCTCATTCACAATGGATTCAAGCTTGCTCAGCGTATCTGACTGAACAGACCAGCTGCCGGCATATTTGCTCTGATTACGGAACTGATCGTCCAGGAAGGCGGTCCGAATCCGGTTGATGGCAGCAGCTTCAACACCAGTTCCAAGCTGGCCGGCATTCGTCGACCGATTCATACCGAAAGCTTCCATAGGCTTCGTTGTCACCATCGTTACCCGTTGACGGGAATAGCCTTCCGTATTCGCATTTGAGATATTGTGGCCGACCGTATTAATTGCCGTTTGCTGCGTGAATAAGCTTCTCTTGGCCGTTTCGATTGAATGAAAGGTTGAAGTCATTTCCGATTTGCCTCCCTATCCTCGTGTATCAAATAAACCGTTTCGCGGGTTCCCATACCCAGGGCTGCGCGGATGTTGATAGGTAATGTCATCGTGAGGATCCTCGACCATGATATCAATGGAATAATCGATAAATTTTAACGACTGCTCTATAAGCTGCTGATTCAGTTGATTGATCTTCTGCAGTTCATGAAGCGATGAGGTTAATTGTTCATGAAGCTCTGCTAGCTTTTGTTTGTCTTGAGCCGACGTTACCGTTCGAATCATTTCGCTCAGTCTGCCGCCTTTATAGCGGGGCAAGCCAAGACCGGTGAAGAATTGGCCCGAAAGCTGCATGCGGACCTGCTCATGCTCCTCCGCCTGCTTCAAGAGTCTTTTTTCCTTCTGCATGGCGGCGTTTAGCTGATCCACTTCGTTCTTCACGAGAAATGGCGTCTTCTGCTTCGCCAGCTCCAACAGCTGGCTGTATAAGACAGCTTGCTTCTCCAATACCTCGACGATTGCATCCACCATAACCGGGTCTCACCTATTCTTATTCAAGATTTTATTTCAAAAAAGGAAGCAGCTTCTCCGCAATCTTACCTGCTTCAACATGGTAAGTGCCCGATCTGACGGATTGCTTCAATTCGTTGATGAGCTTCGCTCGCTCCGCCCCGTTAACCCGGCTGGAAGATAACATCTCCTGCGCTTCTGCGGATATCTGCACTTCGTCCGTTTTCCGTTTGCGTCCCGCATTGCCGGTTTGTTGCTCGTTTTGTTTCTGATAAGGATTCACTGCGCCGATGCGCTGCGTTTCATTAATTTTCATCGTAACCCCTCCAACGTTCACAGCCAATTAAAAAAGCCGATAACTCTATACAAGTATTATCGGCAAGTTTGTATAAAAATTTATAGAAATCGTAAGACATCATAAAATACAAGCTTATGCACGGTCGCGTCGATCCATGATCCGATAAGCGGCAGTTGCTGAACCAGGCGTTTTATCTGATTCTTTTTTCTGATCAGCTTTAGCATTGTTCGAGCTTCTCACTTCATTCATGAGCGTTGCTCTGCAGCTCGTACACATATTGTTCTCCCGAATGAGCGTTCCGCAAACCTCGCAAGGATACATCAAGTTCGGAACACCGATAAGCGATATGCGCCCTTCGCGGATAAACTTCGTAATCTGCTTGACAGAAACTTTGGTTTCATCTGAGAGCTCCGTTATATTGGCGCCTTTATTCTTGCGCAAATAATCTGCGCACAGCTGATATTCATGATCTATTTCCTTCATGCAGCTTGGGCAGACATCCCGAAAATTCTTGGCGTACAGCTTGCCGCAGCGTGGACAGTTATCTAAGTTCATTGGACGAGTGCTCCCTTCAAGGTAGCCTACCTAAGTTTCTTCATATTACCTCAAAAATGGACAAAATTCACTATTTTTTTCACCCCTTGTTAGGAGCGTGCGAGGGTGAGGATGAAAATCTCGGCTTGAACATCTGGAAGGGTCGTTCGAAAGGAGCGTGACAGCGCTGCTGCGCAGGCATTGACCGTGCTCCCTGTCGTATAAATGTCATCAATAATCAGAAAACGAACAGGCCGATGGGCAGGCGAATTTAGATCATCCGCTAGTTTCTCTCTACTTGCAGCAGAGGAACGCTTGGCAGCTAGCTGTGTTGATCCTTGCCGGATTTGTTCTAGCATAAATAGAAAAGAGGAGTGATCTACAGCAAATAGATTCCGAGAATCCAGCAGTCTCGCTCCCCGGGTCTTAAAGCTTTGCTTAGCGCTGTGACGCATGCGGACAAGCACCTCATGAACGGGCAGATTCACCTGCTCAGCCAAGTACGAAGCGAGGCGCTCTGCTTGATTAAAGCCGCGCTCTATCCGTCTCTCCTCACTCACAGGCACGGGTATAATTGCATCAAACCGGTGGGAGGCGTCCCGCATTAGCAAATCCCGCATCATTCTTTGGTAGGCAGCTGCCAGCATTTCTCCCAAAAGCGGCTCAAGCGCTTCATGCCCCCTATATTTGTACATGGCCAGCCAATGTCTAATCGTTGAATCGTACCGGACTGCACTTCGATTGAGCAGGAACGAGGTGTCTGTCCGGCGCGAGCAGTCCGTGCATTGCTCCGCGCGGCCGCATATCGGGCACATGATTCTAGTAATCCATGGTATTGCACGGCTGCATGCGGTACAAAGGGGCAGATTATTGCTTGAGGGCGCTCCCCGCCCGGATCTGCCGCAGATTGAACAGGCCCGGGATGAAGGGGACAGCAGGGCGCTCATACTGCCAATTGCTTTGGGTAAGGTTTCTTGCAGCTTGCTCCAAAAGGCTGTCATGTAAGGTAACCCTCCTTATGCTGAAGAAGATATCCCTCTCTGGCGGCAATCCGGTTCATTCCGCGTATTTGCTTGATGGCTGACTGCTGCGAACGATTACGGGCGGATGCGCAGAAATATACGGCGCCTGCCGGATCATCCATGGACCGCCCTGCCCGGCCGGCCATCTGCACAAGCGAAGCGTCATCAAACAGCTTGCCGTCCGCATCCAAAATAAACACATCGCTCTTCGCGATGGTTACGCCCCTCTCCAATATGGTTGTCGTCACCAGCATGCGGATGCCGCGGTCACGAAACCGCAGCACCTTGCCGCTGCGCTCCTCGTCTTTTGAGGAGGTGCCTTCGATGATAATGCCCGGAAACAGCCGCCTAAAGCGGTGAACGAGCGGCTCTACGTCCCGGATATGCTGGACAAAAACAAATATCTGCGCTCCGCGGTTTATGGATGCTTGCAATTTATGGACGAGCCTACGCGGGAGCATACGTTTATGCAGTAACTGTCTCACCGGTGGAATGACGAGCTGCACAGGGACTGGAAGCGGATGCCGATGAAACCGTACAGGGACACGGACGTGGGCTAAGCGCTTGCGCTTCACCGCTCTTCTCATATCAGCCGGCGGAGTTGCTGATAGAAAGATAGCGGCTGCTCCAGGTTTGCCGGCATGCTCAGCCGCATAGTGCAGCATCGGATCGTTGTGGTACGGGTACGCGTCAAGCTCATCGATGATCACGAGATCAAACCCGTGACGAAAACGAAAAAGCTGATGGGTGGTCGCCAGCGTAATCTCTCCTTGCTCCCAGCGCTGCTCGCTTCCGCCATAGAGTGTGACGACTGAAGTCTGCGGGAATGCACGGCGTATTCTCGGATCGAGTTCGAGAACGACATCCCGCCGCGGCGTCGCCAAGAGCGCCCGGCCACCCCGCAGGATGCAGGACTCGATGAGGGGGAAGATCATTTCAGTCTTGCCTGCGCCGGTGACTGCCCAGAGGAGGAAGTGCCTGTTATGCCTTTGTGAAGTACGGGCATGATTATTGCGGGCCTGGAAGAGCCGCCGCCATGGGCGGGTTCTGGCCGCCATTGCTGCTGGTGGCGGCGTTTCGATACATGTTAGAGAAGCTGCTGATGGCGCTTCGATGTATGTTAGGGCAGCAGCCGCCATTGCTGCTGGTGGCGGCGTTTCGATGAAAGTTAGGGCCGCTGCGGCTGCAGCAGACTGCGCCGGGCTTAGCTTCCAAGGGTCTAAACGCGCGGCCAGCCTGTCCGCGGTTAGATCAAATGCGCTTGAGGCGCCCGGCGGTACTGGGACGCCAAGAGCGTATGGCATGCCGTGTATGAGGAGGCCGCATTCTCTGCTGCGGCCCATGTTGAGGCATGCCTCGCAGTACGCGCATGCGCGGCCGCATGCGGCGCATGGCGTTCGGCGCATGCGCGCCGTGCCGCTGCCGCAGCGCTGGCAGCGGAGCAGCGGCGGGCGCGGCACGGCGCCGAGCGCTTGCCGCCACCGCAGCAGCCCGGGCTGCGGCTGCGGGGCGACCGCGCCGCCCAGGCGCAGCTGGCCGAGCAGCGCGGCCAGCTGGAGCGCGCGGGCTGCCGCGCTCCAGGCCGCCGGCGCTGCGCCTGCCGGCGAGGCCGCGCCTGCGGCGCCAAGCAGGGCGAGCGCTTCGCTGCTTAGCAGCGCTCGTCCCTGCAGCAGCGCAGCGGCGCGCACAGCCTGCGCCGCCAGCGCCAGCGCCCGTGCACGGCCGCCGTCCGCCGCAAACCCGGCGGACGGGCCCTGCACATGCGCCGCATGTGCAGTCGGCGCAGGCTTCGCCATGAAGCCTTGCTCTGCCTCCGCATTCACCGCATCACTTACTAATCGTGTAAGAATGCTGCACGCTTCATCCACATGGACCGGCCTTGCAGCAGCCGGCCACTTCTCCGCTATACCTCTTGCCACACCTAACGGCAGCGGCTCTGACCATGCAGCAACCGCGAAAGCTCCTGCAGGCTCTTCATTATTATCACTTTCCCCTTCCCCCGCTCCGCTGTTTTTCTTAACCCGTGATCTCTCTCCTCGCCCAAGCCCTCTGCACGATTCTCCTTCACTAATATGTACAGCCAAACTCCCTCTTTCATCTCTATGGCGTTCCTCAAGCTCAAGCCTTCGAACCTCTTCCTCCAATTCAAGTCTAAACCGGTCGTCCAGCCAATAAGCATAATCAACCTCTGGCGCAATTGACCATCTCGCCTGTGTTTCCCCTAATCCTAGCCGTACATATAATATAACTTTCATGGTAACGCCTCCAGTAAGCTCGAATCGTTCTATACCGCTATTTTCCAAAAATGAAGCATCACGATTTAGAGGTCCACCCCAATAAACGAATAAAAGCACACTCGCAGACTGCCTAAGGCAATCATACGGGTGTGCTTCACTCGTCATCATATGTCGTTACTAAGATTATACCTCGCCCTCCCCAAACATAGCAATGATCCCTTAGCAAGGCTTATGCGGCGCAGACGGTCCCATCCTCTACGCTTATAACGGAAGCCGCGACACTTCCGCCGGATCTCTCAAATCAATCAATACTGCATGCTCCGATTCCGTAATAATTCCTTCCGCTTGAAGCATCCACATGAGCGAAGTAGGTTCCACGCCCTTAGCCTGATTCGCAATAACAGGCCCTTTCCAAATTCCACTCAGGGCCGCCCGAAAGCGTTGCCATATCGAGCTAGTCTTCGGATTCTGCCGCGGTTCTGTTTCGCGGGAATTATTTCCTGCCTCCTGACATATGCGGCTGTCATTCATCGGTTTAGCCTCTTCGCTTTCTCCCAGCGCCCCATTTAACGCCCCGGCCATGGGTGCTCCTGATTTAATATCCACCTTCATCCCGTATCTTGCAAAAAATCGGGCGATACCGATGGTTTCATCCTCTGAGCCATGATCGACAACCGTCACCTTAACCTCCTGCCCGGTAAAATGGGAAAACCGGCGCAGCGATCTCATATACCATTCCATCTGGAGCTGTTCATTACCCGCTATGAGTACAAAATGCTGCACATTGCGATTACGTTTAGAAGACCATACTGAAGCCGCATGCACGGCAGCCGCCGCCAAGGCGTAACAACCAACAATCCAAAGCAGAACTGGAATCATGGTGGCCACCTCCTTTTTGTGACATCATATGCCGAGCAACGCCCATGGGTGCTGGTCAATCACGGACAAGTCGAATAAACGGGCTTCCAGCTGTCCCCCTATTGTGCCGAACCCCAAAAAAAGCCCCCGCACCGGCGGAGGCCCCTCTACAATATGTATGTAATCTCTTACTCCTATTTGCCATCCTTCATTCTTACAGCGTCACCCAGCCGAACTTAATTGAGCTAATAACCGCCTGAGTCCGGTCGTCTACTTCCATCTTTTGCAAAATGCTGCTGACGTGATTCTTAACCGTCTTCTCGCTGATAAAGAGGAATTCGCCGATCATTTTGTTGCTCTTACCTTCCGCCATCAGCCGAAGAACTTCAGCTTCGCGGCGTGTCAACGGGTTGTTCTCACTTGGAATGAATTTTACGCCCGCTTCGCGCCCCGCAGCCGCTCCGGATGCTGCACCGATTTCATCGAGATACGTCATACGGCGAAGCTGGTTAATGAGCTTGCCCGTTACTTTAGGATGAATGTACGCATATCCGCTTACAACCGACCGGATCGCGTTGGCTAAGGCTTCCGCCTCCATATCCTTCAGCAAATAACCGGATGCGCCTTTACGCAGAGTTTCAAACACATAACTCTCATCATCATGAATCGATAGGATAATGACCTTCACATCGGGGAAAATGTCACGCAGCCGCTCTGTTGCAACGACCCCGTTCTCGATTGGCATGTTAATATCCATCAGCACAACTTCTGGCTTGATCTGGTTGCAGAACTCAAGCACCTGTATCCCGTCGTTACATTCGCCGATGACTTCCAAATCATCTTCCATATTCAAAATCCGCTTAAGTCCTTCGCGGAATAGCTGATGATCATCAGCTATCAAAACTTTAATTTTCCGTTTAGGGCTAGTCGCTCTCAGGTCCATCCTCATTTACTCCTTTCGCTGCTCCGCATTGATGGGAATATGAATCGTCACTTTCGTTCCTTCATTAATCGCTGATTCGATCTCCATCCTTCCCTCCAGCAGCTCAACCCGCTCACGCATTCCGATCAAACCGAAATGTGTACTGTGCTTCGCCCGGGACTCCATCAGATCGACGTGGAAACCAACTCCGTTATCCTTTACGACAATCTTCACCATCTGAGTCTGAAAGGTTATTTCTAGTGAGACGTAAGACGGATTAGCATGCTTAAATGCATTACTGTAAGCCTCTTGAACCATTCGGTAGATGCCCGCTTCCATTGCCGAAGGAAGGCGTGTCTCCTTACCGATGGTGTCGAACATCGTCCGAATCTTACTTTTTTCTTCAAAATCCTGAATATATTTACGCAGTGTTGGGATTAATCCGAGGTCATCCAAGGCCATAGGTCGCAAGTTAAAAATAATCTTACGAATTTCTTCAATACCTGAACGCACCTGCCCCTTCAAATCTATTAATTCTTCCTGGACTAACTGAAATTCCTGCTTACTAAGCATTCTTTCCGCAATTTCCGTCCTAAGAACTATATTTGCAAGTGATTGAGCAGGACCATCATGAATCTCTCTTGCGATACGTTTGCGCTCTTCTTCCTGGGCCAAAATAATCTTTAGACCTATTTGCTGTCGATTTTTCGCAGATTCCAGGATTCTCGTCACCTGATTCAAATCACCGGATAGATATTCAAGCACGACATTAATTTGCGATGCGATCGTCTCCGCCCGCTCAATGGATTGCTCCACATTTCGCACCCGCTTCTGTAAATCATCGCGGCGAGCCTTTAAATAGACTTCTTTTTCACGGAATATCATTAAATCCAGCTGCAGCTGTGTAGCCTTTTCATAGGCGATTTTAATATCCTCTTCTTTATATCGGATAAAGTCACGGCTAACTTCAGTTAATCGCATTCGCGACCGTCGATAATCCAGCTCCAGTTTATCGACCTTATCAATGATCGCAGCGGCTTCTTGTAATACCTGGTTAAGTTCTTGGCCGAGCGCGAACATTTCTTTGCGGGCAGATTCACAAATCTCAAAAATTTGATATTTGCTCTCTTCCATCACTAGAACAGCGTTTTTGATCACGCGATCTATATCTTTAATACGATAATCCACGTTCGGCTCGGCCTACTTTCTTCATAAATCTGTTAATCTTCTCTTATCATAGCACAGATTAGACTAGACAAGTCATATCATTCGACGGTAATCGTGCCCATTTTTCCATCCCATTTTACGATTAGGCCTAATTGCTCCGACACAAGCCGGATCGGGACTAATGACCGTCCTCCACGGGAAATCGGTGCGACTTCAGACTGCTTACGAATTCCGTTTAATAGGAACTCCTTCCGGCCGAGCCACATCTCCAGCAGTTTATCTCCGCGCAGGACCGAAACCCGTTTCAAGGTGCCCTCCCAATTGATTTGGGCGCCCATTGCCTCTGTTATGAAGCGCAGCGGCAGGTAAGTCGTATTATTCAAAACCACAGGCGCAACATCAAGCTTATACGGTTTGCCGGCAACTGACGCCGACTTGGAGCCTACCTTCAGCTCAATCTTCGTCTTAGGCAATTCCGGAACTACAGCCGGGAATTGGAAGCTAATATTATCAAAAGCTAGTGAACCGATTAGTAATCTCTCATCCTGTCCGTCTGCTATAGACGCCGCATAGATTCGTTTTAATTTAACAGGGTAGGTGATCTGATCCGCAGGCAGATTCACCTTCAGCTGCTTCCAACCGGACCAATCGACTTGATCGGCCAAGGTTACCAGGTAGGACTTGCCCGCTTTATCCATAAATTCAGCCCTGAGCCAATTGAAGCTGCTGTCCCCCATGACACTCATCGTCATGGCTGAAGGCGTGCCTTCTACAGAAAGACCCGCTCCATTCAGAACGGCATATGCTGCTTTAGTACCAGTACCCGCCGAGAAATCGTAATTCAGCTGCAGGGAACTGGAGCTTTCATTGCCCGGCAGTCCAGTCACAACACTGGCAGAACCCAATACACCATTCGTACCGGAAAAAGAAATTGGGTAGGTCACCTTTTCAAAATCTTCAAATTTCTTATCTGCACCGCCCGCAAGCACCGCCATGGCCGAGTAGCCGTCATAGCGTGCAATTGCATAGCCGACACTAGAAGCTGAATTCACCGTATTAATAGTAAGCGAGTTCCCATTAACTGAACCTGTAAAGCCGCGAAGCTCCCATTTGACAGACTCAGCCGGAACGGTCATCTTGCGCCCATCCTTCAGGGTTACCCGAACCGGAAGAGAGATGGTTTTCCCCTGCTCCAGAACCGGCGAGCTCGCATCAACACTCATTTGAGCAATTTGGTCACCGCCAATAACTTCAACAGCGAGCTTATCGTTAATGCTGCCCGATTGAACGGTAATGGTAGTCTGACCGGCCTTTGCGGCAGTAAACGTATTTCCCGCGAAGGTGCCGATTGCGCTGCTTGATTTCCAGAATGGCGTGAGGCTTCCTGGGTCAATCGGATTATAAAAGGTGTCATAGGCCTTCATTGCATATGAAGACTGCTGGCCAACGAACAGAGTTGTGTTTCCGCTTGCTTTAATGCCTCTTAATTGACCTTGAGGCGCAGTCGTAAAGACGCCTATGGCATTGGCAACCTGGCGCTGGGTAACCCCATATTCCGTTGGAAAAGAAAGCTGGGTGCCCGTTTCACCAAGAGGACGGGCAATCATCGTCGTCGAACCGCCTCCATCGAGGTTAATTCCGCGCCATACGCCAAGCTGCACAAGCAGCTTCTGAAGCTCTTCCAAGGTCACGCCCTTGCTGCTGCCGCTATCCTCAACCGTGACGAGCATCACTTTCGAGCCATCCTTCGAGTAGCCCACGGCCGTACGTGCACGGTCACTGGCTGGACTAATGCTGCTCGGATTTCTGGAAAATTTCGCCGCAGCTCCTTGATCGACAAGGATGGTATGTCCGCCCACCAGCATTTGCAGCGTAGAAGGATCAACCTTTGCACCGCTGGAATTAGCAATTAAATTGTAATTGGCTTTAATCGGCTGACCGATCAGCAAATGATCACGGACGAATTGGGCCGCTTTTCCATGTGTACGCAAAATATAGCCGTCCACTGGCGGATTTCCTTGAATCTTCCCGTTCGTAACGATTTCCTTGACGATATCGTTTTGGACAAGCACTTCGGTCGGAGTCGTCGCGCTATCCGAAGCATCGGGTCTGGAAACCGTCCAGGCGCTTGTATAGATATACATCGCATTCGCATGACTATATCCGTTATCAGGCTCGGTTCGATAGGATGCTTTATTAATGCCAGCCAGAGCAAAGCTTGAACCGTCAGCTGCGGTTATATTTCCTTCAAAGCCAAACGTATCAATGATTGGTTTCCTGTCTTTGGTCACAGCAAAAGCGTACATTCCTGTCAGCTCGGATGTACTCGCCGTTAAATTCCCACTCGTAACCTCTGCCCCGATAGGCGTTCCTTTTCCGCTGGATACATTAAAATAATCGGCGTTAACGCCTGCAACTGCTCCGCTTTTGTTTACCATATTTCCAACCGAGCTTACGCCCGTTACCGTTCCCGCTTTGCCATTCATGACATCGAGCTTTACGTAAGGGTTTGCTAAATCAATCTCAATGACATGTACATTCGATAACTCAGCACCATCACTTAGCTTGTTGGCCCATCGATAATCGATTCGTTTGGCGCCTGATGTTATCATTTCTTCCGATAGCTGTACGAGTTGTTTCACAGAAGCCTGCGTCGTCATCGTCTGAGACGCTGCAGCGGCCTCCTCGCTGCTTGCAGCCGCAGCGTATGTAGGAATTGCTATAGATAAGGGCTGTACGAGCAGCGAGGCACCTAGCGTCATTACGAGCATTCGCTTGCTTGTCGGCTTATAAGCAGTAAGAATGGTCTTCTTTAGGGCGGAATGAATCGGTGTATGATTGTTCTTCTCTGGATTGCGCATCTGTCTAGCAACTCTCCCATCTTTAAGTCTATTAGAGTTAGACTATCAATGGGAGGTAAAAGTTACGCCCTGATAGAAGACTCCTATCAGTTGCTAGGCAGCGAAAAGAAAAAGCTATCTTGTCCAAGGACTAGATAGCTTCACCATCAAAGAGATTCATAGGATCTAAATATCAATAAAATTCAGGTAATCGAGCAGGCGTTTAATCATGACCGCTGCTTGTGCGCGTGAAGCCGCCGTTTTGCCTCCGAAGGTTCCGTTAGACATGCCATTAATGACTCCCGCCTGGACAGCCTTTGCCACATCGCCCTGTGCCCAAGTACCGATCTTCGTGCTGTCCTTGAACCTTTTCAAAACGGTTACCGAGCTGCCGGACAGACCGATCTGAATTCCGGCTGCGTTAGCCGAACGGACCATCATCGATGCCATTTCTACACGTGTTACCGTTCTATTGGGCTTGAAGGTTCCGTCGGTCTTCCCTTTGACGATCCCGGCATTGCTGGCAGCCCCAATATAAGCGGCCACTGTCGTGGACGTATTTACATCCTTGAATTTAGCTGCGGCTTGCTTATCGCCGTTCAATCCAAGCCCCTTTGCAATGAACATCGCGAACTCGCCGCGAGAAATCGCTTTATCGGGAGAGAAAGCAGTAAGCGAGTTCCCTTCGACGATATATTTGTTCGCAAGGAGCAGAATATCATTTCTTGCCCAGTGCTTTGCAATGTCCGAATAATTAACTGCGCCTTTAATGACGGTATACACGCTGTTTCCTTTACGCTTGAAGGTTACGACGGACATTCCATTCTCCTGCGTCACTTGCGTTGGCGCATAAGAAAGCTTATTGGTCTGCGGATCGAGCCAGACGACTGCGGCCTGTCTGCCTTCGAGCTTTGCCGAAGTCCTGATGGTCCGTGTAACATATGCACTCAGCGTATCTAAGGATTTCGATTGCCCGTTACTGTTTATGCTAAGCTCGAAGCTAACCGGGCTGACCAGCATTTGAGCGGATGCTGAGTTAAGTGCAGACGTTAATCCAGAAGCTAGATTCGCTGCGTTCATATCGATGGATACGAATAGTTGGCCTACTGCACTATTGGCGTTTGCCATCTGTGCCAACTGGCTGAAGTTTAACGCGCTTAGTGGAATTTCATAAGAAGTATCTTTATATACAATCGCTATTGAGCCATTTGATACGGACTTCTTGGATTCTTCAAGCGCACTCAGCGAAATAGCTACCAATCCGGCTGCTTCTGAGTCCGGAACCGTAAATACCACACGGGGTGATATCCCTGCGACTGTTCGAACCGTATTAAAAGCGGCTAAAATTTTGTCGGCTGACAGCACGTACTGATTAGCTGAACGACCTGCCGGAGAGTAACCGGATGCTTTAGCTGCCGCCGCCGTTTTGATCGATAATCCCCCACCGTTACATAAAATGAGCTCAGAGACGGCAGGAATGCCGCATTTAATGCTTCATCATACACGAGTGTAATTTGATTCACTGCAGCGGTAACCGACTGCAGGGCCGGTGCCTTCGTATCCAATCCATTCTGGACATAGAAGCTGTTGAATGAAGGCAAAGCATTTCCAACAAGGTCCTTTAATGGGTAGGAGGTGGCGTAATACGTTAAAGAAACGGTTTGTCCGGTTATAACTGCACTTCCATTAAAAGTTAAAAATGCAGCGGTTCCAGATCCAGAGATTTGTGTCACACTGCGTGAGTAACCGTCTACATATACCGTAAATTGACTATAGGCACTTGAATGGATTGCCGCGAGCTCCTCACTGAAAGTAAGAATAATCATATTTCCGCTGAGAGCAGCATTCAATTGTCTTGGAATGACATTATCAGGGTTATTGGTTACATCCCGATTCGAGAAATTGGCAGCCGCAATACCATTTAATCCTTTGATGGGCTTCGAGCCGGCCGAATAAGAAACTTTGATAATTTGACCGTTCACAACACTGCTCTGGAGTGTTAATGTCAAAAACTGATTGTTTACCTGTACCTCCGTCACCGCACGGCCAGCGCCATTAACCGTCACATAAAAATTAGCCGGTACTGGAACGGAGCTTGTGTCGAGCGCATTGTTGAACGTTAAAGTGATTTTAATATTACCAGTGAGTTCTGCCTTAGTAACCGCTGGTGTACCAGTCGAAGAATTAATCGTGGAGAAGGTCCATTGATATTGATTGAGAATACCTTCAAACCGATTTCCAGCCATGTCGCTTACTGCGCCCTCAGCCATTTCCACGTAATAATCCGTACTGCCTGCCAACGTGCCGTCAATTGCAATTATCAGCTTTCGGTTGTTCTGCGGATCAATAGACAATGTCGTTGTAAACGGCGTGGTATTCGTACCGGTGATCCGCTTTACTTTAACAGCTGCCGGATTAGTCCCCAATTGGATTTGTTCACTGAATAAGGCCTCGAGCCTGATGCCCGTCAAACCGATACCCGTCGTTAAATTCGCAGGTGTCTGCGCTACGATAGTCGGCTTTACACCAACTTGCGTTACGATAAACGGCCATTCCGTTGATCCGGTTATTCCTGCATAGTAATTCCCTTTCGCATCACTAAATGCTTGACCGCCTATCTCGGCGTAATAGGTTGCATTATTCACGAAAGTGATGCTTGGATCAACGACCGTAATCTTTGTCGTTCCTCCGCCATTTAATTTATTTGAGGTCACTGGGATGGACGCAAACACATTCCCTGATGGAGATGTCTTAATAACAATATTTCCATTCCCCGGATATACGGGCTCACTAAAATTCATTTCCAAATTCAAAGTAGGCGTCGCTTGAACACTTAGCGGTTTGCGATCCGCAAGCAGTGTCGGCGGTGTTGCATCATTCCCCGGATCTGTTACGAAGCTCCATGTTCTTGCATCTGCGATACCTTGATAGAGAACCGAGCCATCTGAGGCATCCTTGAAGGCCCTAGCATCAATGAGAATATAAAAGCCCGTATTCGCCGCTAAGTCGTCAGGGGGATCGATTGTCACTGTCTTATCAGAAATGCTTATACGGCTTGAAATAACAGGTATCGTCTGAACGGTACTATTATCTGAGATCTTATTTATCCGGATATTGCCCGTATTTAAAGCAACAGCAGATGGAAAGGTCAAGGCCAAATTCGTGCCTACCGCTATGGCAAAAGAATTCGCTTGAGGCGACAAAGAAGGATTGCCAAGCGGGGGAACGGAAGTTGCAAACCTCCACTGTCCCGTTGTTACACCGACAAAGCTATTGCCTGCCCCATCCTGGAAAGCACCTGCAGGAATGATAATCTCGTAATTGCTGCTGCCCTTCAGGATCGCGGGCAATTGAACCGTAATGGTTGACGTCGCACTTCCACTAACGTTTGTGGAAGTCACATTTATCGTACGCACATCACCGGGTTGAACTACATTGTTAATGAATATATTGCCGCCAACTGCATAAACGGGCTCATTTAAAGTCAAAGTCAGCGATGTGCCGATACCTGCTGTTCCACCATTGACCGGTGCCGTTGAAGTAATTGTAGGAGGCGTCGTATCTGCCGCTCCGACTGTTGTAAAGTTCCAAGCAAGCATGCCCGAAATTCCTCCGAAATTGGTATTATTACTTTCATTTACGAACGCTCCCACATCAATAGATACATAATAATTCGTGTTAACATCGAAATTAGCATCAGGTGTAATCGTTACAATATTTCTTGCCGAACCGATTTGAACCCGGCTGTCCGAAGCAACGATATAAGACTGAAATAATGCATGATCCGTTGTTCTGCGTATCGAAATGGCTGCAGGTCCCGAGCCTTTCATTACATTTTCGTCCAATGTAAGAATTAGCTTGGCATTAAGAGGTACATTAGCAGCGCCAGTTGAGGGCGATGTGCTTACGGCCAACGGTCCCCCCGAGGCTGCTGCCGCTTGAAAAGGTCCGGTTACGAAACCGCCGATTGTGAATTGTACCAGCAATAAAGCTGCTAAAAAATAGGATATCCGTTTACGATTTCGAATCAACTGTAACCACTCCCTAAATTAAGACACTCGTATAATGTTTTTCGGTCATTAACCTTCAGAAATGAAGAGGTACAGTCATTGGAATTGGACGACAAAAAACCGCCTCCACATGGAGACGGCTTATATGAAAGGAAGTTAAGAATTTGTTATACCATTGCCAAAGCGTCTGCTTTAAGCTTATCCGCTTTGTCTACGCGTTCCCACGGCAGATCGATATCTGTACGGCCAAAGTGACCGTAAGCTGCAGTTTTTCCGTAGATTGGACGACGGAGATCAAGCATTTTGATAATGCCGGCAGGACGAAGGTCAAAGTTCTTTTGAATGACTTCAACAAGCTTCTCTTCTGCTACATGACCTGTTCCGTAAGTATCGACATTAATCGAAACCGGATTAGCTACGCCGATTGCGTATGCCAATTGGATTTCGCATTTGTCAGCAAGACCTGCAGCAACGATATTCTTAGCTACATAACGTGCAGCATAAGCTGCGGAACGGTCAACTTTTGTAGGATCCTTACCAGAGAAAGCACCGCCGCCGTGACGGGCATAACCGCCATACGTATCAACGATGATTTTACGGCCTGTAAGACCCGCATCACCTTGAGGACCGCCGATAACGAAACGTCCTGTTGGATTGATAAAATATTTAGTTTCAGCATCCAGCCACTCAGCTGGAACGACTGTTTTAATTACATGATTGCGAATATCCGCTTGGATTTGCTCTAGTGTAACTTCCTCAGCATGCTGAGTCGATACAACGATTGCATCAACACGTTTCGGTTTGCCGTCAACGTATTCAATCGTGACTTGTGTTTTACCATCAGGACGAAGGTAATCAAGCGTACCGTTCTTACGCACTTCCGACAATTGACGGGAAATACGGTGAGCTAGAGCGATCGGAAGCGGCATTAGTTCAGGTGTTTCGTTAGAAGCAAAGCCAAACATAAGGCCCTGGTCACCTGCACCGATATCCTCGTTTTCCAGTTGAACATCTTTGCCATCACGTGATTCCAATGCAGCATTAACACCTTGCGCGATATCTGCTGATTGTTCATTAAGCGATGTCAACACAGCACATGTGCTTGAATCGAAACCATATTTAGCACGTGTGTAGCCGATATCCTTGATTGTACGGCGTACAATTGCCGGGATATCCACATAATCAGCACGGCTGCTGATTTCACCAATAACGAGCACCAAACCAGTAGCCACAGATACTTCGCAAGCTACACGAGCATACGGGTCTACCTCAAGAAAAGCATCAAGCACAGCATCGGAAATCTGGTCACATATTTTGTCCGGATGTCCTTCAGTAACAGACTCCGATGTAAACAAGTGACGTCCTTTTAACGACATTTGTTCATCAACCTCCTACATCTTAATTAATCTAAGTATGATGGATAAAACACACTTAAGACTGGAATTATAAAGAAATCAACGTGGAACGAACGTTGAAAATTGTTGATTTCAAAAAATGAACCTTTTCCGAGGTGGAAAAGGTCCATGACAACTCTCTAAAACAGTATGATACCGAAAGTGTCGCTTTGTGTCAATGGGAATGGACGGCTTTACAACCCTTTAAGTACCTCTTCTGCCCGCTGAATTAATTGTCGGGTCATTAGACCGCCCACAGAACCAGCATCTCTAGTCGCGAGCTTGGACCACTGCACGCTGCCCGGAGCTGAAGAAGCTTCAGTACCGCCTAATTCAGAAGCAAACTCCGTCATACCAAAGCGATCTTGAGTGATTGTGCCATTGGTTAGTCCAAGTTCGGCTGCAATTTCATATTTCATCTGATTTAAGGCTTCTCTGCTTGCAGGAACAACTTTTCTTGACCGATTTGACATTTTATAAGCACCTCCTGAGTAGATGCTTCTATTGTGCGCACGTGACCATCATTCAAAGCGCATAACATCTTGTCAGAAAGGGTAAAAATAAACTATTGCAGCGGCTGCAGCTCATAATCACCGCGCACCAGGACGGTCAAACCACTCTTTGCGCCATTCGCTGACATAACTCCTCGTCCTCCGCGCGGGAATAGTATGAGATGATTACTAGGAACAGTCTTTCCATTGGTGATGTCTGTACCATCCGTCAAGTCGGCTATTCCATTTGCATCTGAACTATACGCCACCGCTTTGCCGACTCTTATGACAATTTCAGCGCCATCCTTAGCCACTAAACGCTTCGTGACAGGAACAGAGACCACTTCAACTGTTTGTCCGCTCTGGCCTTGTTCCAGCTCCTTACGGAAGCCATCAAGCGCAGCCTGAAGTTTTGTCTGATCGACGCCTTGCTTGGAAAGCTCGGCTTTTACAAGATTTGCCACTTGTTTATCGATATAGCTTTTGGTAACAACAGGGTCATTGACTGAACCGGGAACCGCGACAGCATCTCCACCATCTGCTTGGCTATTCCAATAGGTACCCGCACCAAAAGCAGCTCCGACAAGGACCACAGCAATGCCCAGGCGGAGCATTGATTGTTTCATATTTAGTCATCTCCTTTTTTCCAGTATTTTATGGTTACTAGCATACTAGATTATGAGAATGTATTCCACACCTAAGGCTCTTAAATGAAACGAGAATACCCCATCCAGCGAATCGCTGAGATGGGGCATAGAAGCGAATTCTATTAATTCGAAACGGAGAACCACTGGAGGTCTCTTGAAGCCACAAGAAGCTTTGAATTTTGGAAAACATCATATATATTCAGCGTATAGTTCTGGTATTGATTTATTTTCGATTGAATGGCAGTATCCGCAATTGTGAATTCTAATGGTGCGCTCTCGCCTTCTTTTAGCAGCTCTTCGTTAGTGCCTGCGGTTAATAAACCAAACTGTTTCGTGTAAGTCACCTGTCTGTTGTCTTTATTAACAAACTCAAACATCAACTTGTGATCTCCAGTAATGAGTTCGTATTGTGTATCTTTAGCCAGACTATAATCCATCGCCATTTTCAAGCCTTCAACCGAGAACTGACCCGATACATTTAATGAGGCAATGATATGATGCAGCGTCAAATTAAAGCCTGCAAATTGAATATCTGTAAAATCACTCTTAGTCGGAACTGTATTCTGATTGTTTAAACTATAGGAAACTGGATTAACAAGAATGGAAGAAGTGTCCGTAGTTCCTCCCCCGTCACTTGGTGTCTCTCCTGTACTTGTACCCGTAGAGCCACCTGTTGAATTCGATAAGGCCTGGCCTACAATAAGCTGATAGGCAGTTTTATCGAATTGCTTAGATACTGGAGCCCAAGCAGATACAAGCGCTTTTCCTGTCGGAGATAATTTGTCTTTTATTTCTGCAAACTGGACTGGAACAACAATACCATTCTTATCTACGATATATGCCCCGAGCTTCGCTACTAATGCTGCTCGATTCTCATTATTAATTGCTTCCAGTTCCGCATAAAAAGTATCCTTGGAGTCACCGGTAAAAATAGCTGTACGGGCAATTTTAATCGATGAACGTTTGCCTATACTCATAATATCATATGATGCATCAGTCGATTTGGTAGGAATGTCGCTTAGCTTCTGGCCTGAGAATTGATAGAGTGTCTTGCCGGCTTTATCCTGAATTGTTTCGGTGCTTACAAAAGTGATTGTATCGATAGCCGTTGTATAAGGAATTTGAGCATATACAATGGCGTTGTAGGAAGCTCCTGGTGCAATCGTAACCGCATCATCCAGTCCTACGATCTTTTGTTCTGTTCCAACTTTCACACCATTTACAAGGAAATATCCGCCAAGAGCTGGGACTTGCTTGGTGATCTGAGTCTGATTCGTTATCGCTAGATTTGCTACTAACATATCATTGTCTTCAATCGGTGACCGCTGAATAGATACCAATTTGACGCTGTAATCATTATACTTGAACGCACTGTTCAATCCGCCAACTTGAGGCGTAGATTTCTGCATTTTATAATTACCAATAATATAGGACTTTGCTTTATCCGTCGCTGTTGTTTTCACTACTAGCTGTCCTGTTTCTGGTTTGACTGTAGTCGGGATATCGCCTGTTAGAGAAATAACTTTTTCAATATTCGGCAAAAGCGTACTATTCTCTTCCTTGGTATAAGTCAGAGGATAACTGATTCCGGAAGGTGTCATCAGAAAGTAATCTAAGCTTGGATTTGCAATTGAAGTTGTACCAATATTATTAAGCGTGAAGTTAAATTCAACTTGGTTTTTATCTGTCCCTTGAGTTAAGAGCACTGTGCCTACCTGCGTATTAATCGGTGTACCATCCATATATACGGCTCGCTTCTGTCCGAATTCAACAGCAGCAGCAGGTTTGACTGAAGGTAAGTTAAATACTCCAGATGGTAGTGTAACTTTAGAAGCTTCATCATTAAGAGCTACGACAAAAGATAGCGGTTTTCCTGCCACAACTAATGGAACGGTTGCATGTAGAGTCACGATTTTACGCTCTTTAGGTTGGATCGACACTTGATCCAGGCCTGAAGCGTCAACATTATAAACAGAGAAACTGTCTGTCTGAACGAAAAAGTTCATTTTGGACAGATCTACTGCCTGTTGCCCTACGTTCTCCAATAGAAAGTTAATGGTCAGATACGCGCTGTTAGCATCCTTGGTGATAAAGGATTGTTTAATCGCACCTTTAATCTTGTTCGAGTTATAGAGCATAACTGAACCTTGGAAGGCTGCAATCCGATCTGTCGTATTAGCCGGATACTTGATAACACCTAATCTACGTTCGTAATTTGCCTGGGAGAAATCCCATTTCACAACCTCAAATGATAAGTCATTAATAGTTGTCTGATTATCTACGACCGTATAGTAAGTTATGTATTGAGTCGTTTTGGGGGCAACCGTTGTTTTGGTTTTGTCCCCTTCCGTTAATGTCGTTTTAAAAGTCTTACCGGACTTGGTCTTCACGCGAAGCCAATAATCAATAAGGTTGATCTCTGAGGATCCATTATTCGTTATCGCAACTGAGAATGCCAATACTTTACCTTTTTCCTGCATCAGGAAATGGGCTTCTCTAATATTCAAATAACTTGATGCACTTAATTTCACGATTTGATTCGATATGGATACTGGAGCAGCTGCAGCCGCAACGGGTGCTGCGGGTAATAGACCATTTTGTAAAAGCAAAGACGACGCTGCTAAGGTGACGACCCCATATTTAATCCACTTCTGCTTCACGAACATTCCTCCTAAATCTATATACTCTAATAGACGCTTAATGCTTTCACTTTGTTTCGTCCTCATGAAAGATTTATTACATCTACTTTAGCAAATCAAGATGAATACTGCGTGAAATGTCGGTAAATAGAAAAAACAGGCGAGGGAAGCCCTCGCCTGTTTCTTTGTTGAAGTACTAGTTAACAACTACAGTTGCAGTTGCAGTAGTACCGTTGGATGATACGAAGTTCAAAGTTACAAAACCAGTTTTCACTTTAGTAACAGTTGCAGTAATAGCTGTAGCTGTTTTAGTGATCGAAGATACTGTTGCAATAGTTGTATCGCTGGAAGCGATAAAGCTATCTGGTGTAATTACTACACCGTATTGGTCTTTTACTTCAACCGATACAGTTACAGTACCAGCAGTTGTGTACTCAGATGCGGAGAAAGCAGCTGTTTTAGCAGTTGGAACTGCATCAGATACAGTTACTTCTAGCTCAGCAACTTTAACATTGTTTGCATTGTAAGCTGCAATCGTTGATTTACCAGCTTTCAAACCATAGATTGTATTATTGCCGCTTAGTGCAATTACGGATTCGTCAGATGTCGTTACCGCATTCGCATTGCTGTTTTTAAGAGCTACAGTAGTACCGCTAGCTGTTTTACCAACAAGAGTAACTGCTTTAGCATATTTGCTTGCACCTGTCAGTGTGTCTTTACCGTATATAGTTCCGATGTCGCTAATTGCGAATGTTTTGATATCGCTAGAAGCTACAACGTTAACAGTAAATTTGTAATCTGCGATATTAGTGTTAGCGTTGCTGTGTACAGTAACTGTTGTGGAACCAGCAGCGTTACCAGCAACCAATTTACCACCAGTGTAGCTAACAACGTTAGGATCATCAGGAGTTACAGTGTAAGTACCCGCTGCAACATTAGATACACGACCATAGTTATCTACGATTGTGATGTTATCTACATCGAAGTCATTAGATGCGCCAACTTCATATGTTGTAGCGACGTCTTTAACACCGTTAACAGCTGTGAAGTAAGAAGAATCACCTACAGTTACTTGTACAGTTGTTGCTTGTTGAATACCTTTTACCAAAGTGTAAACAGTGTATGAACCTGTGTTAGCAAAAGTAAATTCCAATTCGCCTTTAGCATTCTTAGCTACAGTAAGACCTTGTGGTCCGTAGAAAGAAACTTGGCTCATAACAAGATCTTTACCCGCAATTGCTGCACCAAAAGTATCAAGCGCAGTGAAAGGGAATACGATTGCTTCGCCTTTAACGATTGGTTTACCAGGGTGTTGCAATTGCAATTCTTTCAATTCAGATACACCATTAACAACAACAGAAGTTGTAGCAGTAGCGCCAGTTGCTCCGTTAGTGATTGTGATGTATGCAGTACCTGAATTTGCTTTAGTGTTGAAAGTAACAACACCATTAGGATCTACTGCGATATTATTGATGATATCAGTGTCGCTTACGTAGAAGATAAGTCCACCAAGATCGAAGCTGTGAGCTCCATTAGCCAAAATTACTTGTGATTGGTAAGGAAGCTTAATCGCTTGACCGTTAACGTCTACAAGAGACAATGGAAGAACTAATCCAGTTTCGCCAACGGAAATACGAGTTTTACCAGCGAGTGGTTGTACTTGATCAATTTTGATCGAAGTAGCTGCACTACCGTTGATTACTTTCAATGTTTTGTTAACTGAAAGACCAGCAGATGGTAAAACAGCTGTTACATTGATGCTATCGCCGATTGCTGCAACATCACCAGTTTTCAGGTTAACTTGAGTACCATTTACAGGTACATTTTTGGATTTTGTTACGTTGTAAACAGAGATTGTAGGACCAGCATTAGTCATTTCTTCGCTGAATTGGTTGTAAACTTTTACTCCCAAGTCTACGCTGTCAGCATAAGTCAATGCTGGAACAGTTACATCGATTTTAGTAGCTTTTTCAGCTTCAACTTTCAGGCTGATTGCATCGCTACCTTTAACTGTAAGTGTGAAATCGCCAGCTGGCAGGTAAGCAGCAGACAGAACAACTGATTTACCGTCAGTAGCATATTCAGGTGTTACAGGGTAAGGAGTCAAGCTGTATTTCAGCTCGTAAGTAAGTGCAGCTTTGTCAGCATCAGTAACAGCTTGGTTGAATGTTACAGTGATTTTCTTAGCACCTGTTTGTTTAGCTCCAGTTGCTTTAAGAACACCAGGTTTAACATCATAAAGGTCGTAAGCAACTTCTACAAGCACGCCGCGAGTTGCGTTTACTTGGTAGCTAGGAACTTCTGTAAGAAGGCCCGCGTCGATTGCTGCAGCTACATAACCTTTAGCCCAAGGTGATACTGTACCAGTAACATCTTTATCAACTTGGCTAATACCAGCAACCAAAGTTGCTACTTTAGCTACTTGCTCAAGAGTTACTTTACCAGTTGGACCAAATTTACCAGCACCGATACCGGACATGAAACCAGCTTCAGTTACTGAACCAATTTGACCAACAGCCCAGTGGCTTGCTACAACGTCGCTGTAGATTTTAGCAGCAGCTGCGTTGTCAGTAAGTTGAGTTACTTTTGCAAGAACTTTTGCAAATTCTGCACGAGTCATTTCGTTTGTAAGACCAGCACCGCCTCCTGGATAACCAGTGAAGATACCTGCTGCTTTCAATTCGTCAAACTTTTCTTGTGTTGTTTTTTCTACTGCTGCGTCAGCAGCGAATGCTACGGATGCGAACATCGAGAAAACCATAGCAATTGCTACCAGTAATGATAAACTTTTTTTCATAACCTTTTGTTCTCCTCCTCTAAAATGCTTCGGTTGTTGAGAGTCTTGTGTGAAATATTGATTGCTCTTTCTCATCGGCCGATTCACCCCCTTTCCAGAGTTAAGCAAATTTCGTATAAATAATGTCTGCAGAAACTACACTCCTTGTGGAATGGTGTCGCAGAAACTTGTAAACAGGAGAAAGAAAGCAAAATTTGGTAGACTAGCGATACCACTATAACATTATACAATGGCCCATTTCTAGCGTAAAGAGTAATTTAGACAATTTCTGAATAAGTTCCCAGCATACACAAGCTAATCTTTCTTACCGCTATGTACATGTAATTAAACGCACCAGTTTCGAAAAAGTTGCGATGTATTGAAAAAAACTTTTAAATTCTTCAAAACATCGTCTATTATGTGAACTTGCTGCGGGAAAGACTTGATTCTATGACCTTGTCCACCCACAAATGCTAGTATAGCTCGAAAGTCCTGCTTCCGTCGACATATAACATTTCCCATGTAAAGAGAACTCTAGCAATTGTTTCTTATAAATATCTTGAGCTGCCTGGGATTGCCCCAGGCAGCTCAAGATATTTATTAATTCAGCTTTGGCAATCGCTTCAGATCAGCTAAGACTTTACCCATAATAATAGCCGCATCCGAACGCAAAAGATTTGATTTCGGTTCGAATACAAATCCTTTTTTCGGATCAGTCGGATCAATTGGTGCGCCTTGAATGTAGCCTTTCTTCGCTACTGCAAGAACTGATGCTTTTGCATAATAGCTGATATTGGCATAATCTTTGAAGGTTTTGCCTAGGGCAGCATCGATCTTCTTCGGATCTGTCTCCAGCTTAAGCTCAAGCGCCCTGGCGATGAATACAGCCGCTTCTGCACGCGTTAGATTCGTATTAGGCTCGAATGCCCGCGGCTGAGTACCACGCACGATACCCTCACGCGCAGCAGTCTCAACGTAACTGAAATCCCATAAGGCGTCTTGGTTAATGATTGGCGGGACATCATCAAAGTGCGGTTTGCTAAGCCCATAGTTCAATGGAATATCTAATGCTCTGACGACCATACGGGTAAACTCGCCTCGGCTTGTATACATGTCAGCACCGAAGTCGTCGAAATTCGCTGCGTTCATGACGCCCTTAGAGAAAATAGCTTCCATATAGTTGCGTGCATACGGATGATTCGTTACATCAGAGAAAGAGTAAACCATTTTGGCAACCACATAATATCCAAATTGGTCAAAAGGGACTGTAATTGTATTCTTTTTGGTATCAACCGTACCGCCAAGATTAACCCAGAACTTATTCTTCACATCGTAACGATATACAGTAATAATCGTTCCAATGCCCTCACGCATTGCTGGATCAAAAGCAAGTGTAAGTGACCCGCGTTTGGAGGCGACCAGTTCACGATCATCTGGGCGCTCATCATAAGTTGGGATTTTGGTATCATCCGGACCTTTAGCACCTGGATATTGATAAGGATCAACACCCATTTTCAGCGGATCATAATTCGCTGTGCTAATGTCATCCGCCAAACCGGCATCAATCCAGTATACAGGGCTGGACTTCGTGAAACGCGATGGGAAAGAGACCTTAAATCTCGTACCAAAGTTTTGCATGATCAAATCAAAGTCTGCCGGCGGGCTGTCGTATTCACGACGATCAACAACCCCATCTTCAGGATTGGCAATAGCGAATAAAAGCTTATGGCCGGTGAAGACTTGGTTCTTCAAGTTAGCAGGGACATTAAAGTCTCTGCGAATTAGCGCCGTGCCTTTCGGAAAGGTTAAACTAACCGCGCCATCGAAGACTTTATTCGAGTTTTTCATATCATCTAAGAACTCCGCGCCTGGAATGATGGTCGGTGTATATTTAATTTCGAAGTAATTGCTGACTTTATCCGTCACACTCTCGATAGTGAAATTAATTTTATTAACACCTGGTTTCAAGCCGTTTACCGTAATTTTAAATGCATTTGGATATTCAACACCGTTAGCTGGGTTGTTATCTGAATCGTAAGAGAATTTGTCTGCCGTTATTTTATTGACGGTTACTTTCTCCGCGCCTTTGGCATTAATAATGACATCCACGAAATTCTTATTCACGATACCTTCTGCCGGTAAATATGGACGAAGGATTTTGTATGGCAGCACGGTTGGATCAACTTCTAATCGGTACGTCGCTTTAGGTCCCGTTGTACCGCTGTTAAAAACGCTAAATACGTAAACACTTAAACTACCGTCAGCATTCAATTCTTGTTTTTTTAATAAGAAAGAAAACGATTGTTTTGCTAAGTCGTAACGAACAACTAAATCGCCGTTGATTGCTCCAGATGCCGGATACATGCCAATTGTCGTATCCCCGTTAACAATCATAAATGGTTGGGACAAGCTCCAAGTAATATCGCTTGTAAGGCCTGCGCCTGAGATTTTGAATATATAATCACTTGCAGGAATATGAACAGTAGCCGAGGCATCATCATCGGTTAATAATAACAGCATTTTGGATTCAACAGCAGATTGGGTAGTTCCCAAATCTATAAAATCAAACGTACCGTATATATTCATGAATGCTTCATTCGTTGTGAAGATCGCACCTTGCTTCTTAAACTTCGGATCATTGAAAACAGGCTTGATATCACTAATTCCTTCTTGGAAAGTGAACGGAAACACTCCTGTCGTATCCGCAGGTATGATCGGCAGATTCGTAGGTATTAAATTTACACGCACAATCTTCTCATAATAGCTCTTAGAACTTTGGAATACCAGCTTGATGATATTCTCGCCGTTATAAAATGCTCTCATTGCAGAAGTCAATCTTGCTGTTACTTCTGCTGGCGTTCCAGACCTGTCGAGCATAAAATGCGTATCGTGTGGATTAGCTGAATTAACCGGGACAATTGGGAAAGGTACATTATTAATGTAGAAATACATCGTACGCGGTCCTGTTACTGCATCTGCAACGTATCGTATCTCATTGGTATCATTGATATTTTGCAGCTCACCTTCAAACAAACTGAACTTTGAAACAACACCAGTCGTTCCTCCGATAATTTCACTGACACGATCTTCGATGGTTTTGGTTGCATCGTCATTAACCGTCATATGGTCAAAGAGAGTCTTGAAGTTAGCATAAGGCCCATATAATAAGGTGAATGTGGTCTTCTCCGGACCGGCACCCCCAACTACACTAACCGTAAGAGTTTGGGTTCCCTCATAAGGCATCTTGGGAAACTCGAGAACGACGCGTTGAATGGTTTTCAGCTGTCCATTCACTGTTTTGGTAACAATGGATTGGCTTAACGGCTTGACTGTGTAAGCTGCTGCTGTGGCAGGACTGTCCATATGCTTTCCATAAAGATCTTCAATCCGGTCCACGTTTACAGTTTGATTGCCTGCTCCTGGATTACCGATCAGAATTTCAACCCCTAAAGGGAGTCCATAAATGTTCTTGCCGTTTAACGATACACCTTCTATACCCTCGTAAGAGCTAGGTTTATAGCCAGGCAAATAATTAATTTCACTAATGAAGGCTTTGGAACCGTCTCTTAGGGAGAAATATAAACCATCTGTACCCTCTTCAGTCGGTGTAAGGTTCAAATGCGCATTTACTTCATTTCTTGCACTCAGCTTAACGTTGTATAAGGAGTCTTTCGTTAACCCGCTGATTGCACCTACATCAATTTTGTAATCATAGACAAAGAATGGATCCGTCACCGCAGGTGAGCCAACAACGGAAATATTAACGATACTCGGAGTAAGGTCTGTATAGACAGAAGCAGTAACGAGCTTCATCGAAGCCTTCAACGAAGCCTTCAAGTTATTCGAATCCGATACCAGGGAATAGGGATCAGGGTGCGGAACAAACTGCTTCGTCGGTGGTGTTGTAGATGGATTAGTTACTACCTCATAATAACTGTTTGGAACAATTGCTTTACCCGTAATCGTCAAGGTATTCGAGTTTGCCGAATATACGAAATTCGGACTGTATTCAAGCGCTTGGGATTGAACAATTGTATTTCCTGCGTTAAGCTCATTCAGGTTCACATCATAGAACGTCACACTGCCGTTGTAAAAGGCAATGTCTCGTGTTGTTTCTATAACCTGCGTTCCATTGGATATTTTGATCTTTACAGAATTCTTTCCTTTCTGCAAAGTAATCGGTGCCGCAGCAAATGTGTTGCTATTGGCACTGTTAACCGAATACGTTTTACTGCTTCCATTAACAACAATCGTTACCGATTGTGCATTCGGAGCTTTACCGGTAATGCTGATATCCGCCGTAGAACGACCTTTGGACGCATTAGATTGTACGACCGTAGTACCATTCTCCACGATTGGAAAGTTATTGCCGTCTAAGTTCGCAGTAAGGTCATATAACATTGGTCCATTACGGTAATCCACATAGATCGAGTTTGAAACTTCGCCGCCACCCTGGGTTCCTTTAAATGTAATTTTGTTTAGACCGGGGAAGAGTTGAATATTGAAGATTTGAATGGAAAAACCATTCACAGCTATATTACTTGTCAGGTTTTCTCTTTTGTTTTCAATTTTCTCTGTAGCAGGATCGATTATTTGGTATACGTTATAAGAAATTGAAGTTGGATCAACATTGTTAAGTGTGCCAGAAAGTGTTATTCGCTCATCTGTCGTAACCCGGGGTGAACCGATCTGATCACTTTCGCTTGGGAATGTAAAATTACCTGTAGCTGCGGTCGCTGTCTGGATCCCGCTGGCAGGCAGTAGTTGGATGACTAAGGCTAATAAAATGAACCATGTACTTAATTTCTTAATCACGATATGCCTCCTCCACTTAATACCATTGTCATAGTTAACTGTATTCTAGTTATCGGCGTCAAAACGGTAAAAGTTTAGATTGCAGCGAGAAAAAGCTGGATCAGCAGTCGCAAAAAACTCCGCTTCCAATTGGAAGCGGAGTTTATTTTACCAATAAAAACGGTTATTTGGAGCGCGATTGCTCGGTGCGCATCAGAATGCGCTGGAGGAAGTTGAGTACGGGCCTACGGGTTTTATCCACGATGCCAATGAGCTCAGCCCCAATCTGCAGAACGAATACGAGTATGACTATGACTGCAAAGGTGATCCAGTTGGCAGCCGTTGATTGTACAATCGTGGATTGCAGAATCGCACAGATACCGAAGAAGGATGCAATGGCATAGATGATTAGTACGGTTTTACGGTGGCTGTAGCCAAGCTCGCGCAGGCAGTGATGCAGATGGCCTTTATCCGGCGCGAATATCGGTTTCTTGTTCACCCAGCGGCGAACGATCGCGAAGAACGTGTCCGAAAGCGGAACTCCGATAATGAGAAGCGGTGTTACGAACGATACGATCGTTACCTGCTTGAAACCCAGCATGGAAAGCGTTGCAAGCCCGAAACCGAGGAATAACGATCCGGTGTCGCCCATGAAGATCTTTGCCGGGTGGAAATTGTAAACGAGAAATCCGATGATCCCTCCCAGCAATAATGCGCTAAGCAGAACAACCGGGGCAAATCCCATGATTGCCGCCATGACCATAATGGTGCCGATGGCGATGCCCGATACGCCAGCTGCAAGGCCATCCAACCCATCAATAAGATTGATCGCATTGGTTACGCCGACAATCCAAAGAATAGTCAACGGGATACTGATCCATGATGCGATTGGCTGCATAGCTTCCCCGAACGGGATGTTAAGCAGGTCAATCTTAACGCCAAAGCCAAGAACAACCACACAGGCTGCGATGATTTGGCCGAGCAATTTCACCTTGGCCGATAATTCAAAGCGGTCGTCCAATGCACCGATTACGACGATAATAGATCCGCCCGCCAGCAGGGCATTGATTAAATTCGTATCATAGCTGCGCAGCAATCCGTCCGGAATGAACGGTTTAACGGCAAAATAAGCGCCAATAAAAGCTGCATATATTCCTAGTCCGCCTAAACGCGGCATTATGCGTGTATGAACTTTACGATGATTGGGCTTGTCGATAGCCCCGACTTTGTAAGCAAATTTAATAACAAACGGAGTTAGCGCCAGTGCAAGACATAGCGAGATTATAAAACCTACAATATAAAGAACGACCTCAGTCATCTCCATCTCCCTTTCAAAGCTATCGCCGGAATGAATTATACTCCGATTGAAAAAGAAACACCACTGTCATTTTCAAGCATTTTCAGCGATTTAGTCGCTATTTTCAGGAGGTTGGACGATGTTTTCCGACCTTTTCTTTATCTCGCATCACTTTCGCTACGAATTTCGGCAGCATGAACATTCTCCGATATCGAGATGGCTGCTGCAGAAGCCGGTATAGCCACTCCAGACGAAGCTTTTGAAAAAGCTTCGGTGCTCGCTTGAGATTGCCTGATATGACATCAAAGCTGCCCCCCACACCCATAATGACGGGAACGCCAAACGCTTCTTTGTGCTGGGCGATCCACGGCTCCTGCGTATCTACCGAACGTGCAACGAACAGCAGATCAGCTTGGGTTGACCGTATGTATTCGACGACTTCGGCATCCTCTGCCGATCCGAAATATCCATTGCGGTAGCCAGCTATTGTAACGCCCGGATACTGCTGTTTCAGCTTCCTAGCGGTTTGTTCAATAATTTCTTGGGTCGTTCCGAGGAGGAAAACGCGCCAGCTGCGCTTCTCTCCAACCCCCATTAAATGGTGGAGCAGATCGAAACCAGCGACACGCTCCGTAACCGGATCGCCGATATAATTAGCTGCCCAGACAACACCCGTGCCATCTGGTACTACCAGCTCTGCATCCAGCATAACCTTATGAAAGCTTTGCTGCTCAAGCGCAGTCATGATCATAATCGGATTACCGGTTATGACCTGCGTCGGTTCGCGGCGCTCCACCCGTTGTGTTAAATAATGGACGGTATCCGCCATGTTCATTTTGGAAAAGCGAATCCCATAGATCGAAACCGTAGGCACGCTTTGAATGGCTGCTTGGCTCATTCTTGTTGTCACCTCAATTATTTAAACGAAGCAGCTTGACGATTTGTTTCGCCGGAACGCGTGCTTCCTGCTTTAATTTGTTGATCGACGCTTGATGGTTCGCTCGCCACGCGGCGGGGTCATCAAGCATCCGATTCATCTCGGAGACGAAGCTGGAAGGATCCAGCGATTCCGTCGTGCCGATTGGTTGTATTCCGATCCGATTCAGGAACTGATCGATCTTCGGATCGTACGACAGGCCGACCATTGGTACGGCCTGATTGGCCGCGTAGATGAGCGCGTGCAGGCGCATGCCCAGCAGCGCGTCACAACGGCTGACCTCCAGCAGCATTTGCTGGGGGTCGTCGCCGGGCTCGGCGATTTCGGCTTGGCTTGCGCCGAGATCGCCGAGCTGCCCGACCACCCATCGCGACGCTTCCGCGTCTGATGGAGTGTGGAAGGGCAGGAACCGCAGCCGCACAGCCCGGCTGCGGGCCAGCGCGCCCAGCGCGGCGGCGATGCGCGCAAGGTCGGCGCCGTCCTTGCGCCATTGGCGCAAGGACACGCCGACGAGCGGCAGGCGCTCCGCAGCCGCGCCGGGCGCGTCCGCGCGGCCCGGGGCCGCCGCCGGCGAAGCCGCGGCCCCGTGGCCAAGGCCGCCCGCCGCAGCGGCTTCGCCCGCTTGCGGCTGCGCTGCCGGCAGCGGCAGCGCCATGACCGGATCGGGTACGACGTCGATCCGCTCAAGCGGCAAACCGATCCGCTCAAGAAGCTGGGCGGATCCCTCATCCCGCACCGACACATATGCGCTGCGCCGCATAACGCCGCGGATCAGCCAGTCCATCCACCGGCGGTTCACCGGCCCGATGCCCTGCGCGTAGATAAACGTCGGCTTGCCCAGCAGCTGAGCCAGCTTCAGAACGCCCGTATAATAAGGGATCGTCTTCGCGCTTGTTGCATCCTGCAGCAGGCTTCCCCCGCCGCTGATAAGCCCGTGGCTGCTGCGAATCGCACGCAGCACTTCGCCAAGTTTCATGCGATGCACGGATTCCACGCCGTACATCGCCGTCGTCCAGGCCGGATCGATCGATAAGACGATCGGCACAATCTGGACGCCCTGCCCGGCTCCCTCTTCCTCGAGCGCGAACAGAATGGATTTTAGAACCGCCTCATCTCCGCTGTTGCGGAAACCATAATAACCCGAGATAACTACACGCCGGATTTGAGATTTTGTTTCGCCTGCGCGAAGCGAGGTGACCATCGTTTCCATGCCCCTTCCAATACCTGCCATACCCCGATCATGACCATCCCGATTATCGCACCAAGTACGAGACCGAGCAGTACCCGAATGATTGAGATATGCAGCGGTGTATGAATGTGAGCAAAGGTATCGACCATCGACAGCTGGCCAATGGCACCTACAATAAAGAATACCCATGCTGCGCGGTAACGAAGCGCCAAAAACAGCCCAAAGAAAAATAATGGATGCGAAAGCAGGAACTCTTTCGTCCGCGGGCGGACGCCGAAGGTTTGCTCGAGCGTGTTGCGAAGCAAGATATCCAGTGAAAAGGTCTTGCCTGCATTACCCGTTCTCGATAAGTAATATAAGCCGGCGGCTCCAATAATTACCGCTGCAATAACCCATAGAACGGTGATTTGCATCTTGAGCAGTTTCCGTATATTCCCGATGACGGAATCTCCCGTATACAGGAATACATATAGGGCAGCAAGCGCAATCGGTGCAAGGTGCAGTAAACTGACGCCACGGAACTGCTCCAGTACAAGCTTATACGTAATATTGTTCAGCAGGGCAACGACAAACGGTATGCCCCCCAAGGAAATGACAGATGTAGTTGCAAATATCGCAATGGCCATCGTAAACCTGCGGCCTGCGCTAATACCCTGAAACGTCCAGCGCATGGAAGGCGGACCTGTGTAACCCTTGCCTTCTGTTGTTGGTCCGCCAACCGGTCTTCGATTACCCACCGTATGCGCCCTCACCCGGCTCAAAGCCCATATAATGGCGAGCGTCGGCGCACTGATCGCCGCTCCAAGCGCCAGGCCTTGTTCAAACAGCGATTTCGAGAGGACATACAAGCCTGCGCTTCCGGCTAAACCTATTACGAATACCGGAATCAGAACACCAGGCAGGAAGGTATTAATCAGCAGTGCAATCAGTGAAATCGCTCCAAGCGCAACCAGCGCCTTCAGCGGCTTATGCCAAGAAGGAGGGGCCTGGTAATCAAACGGCTGCGCTGCTCCTGTCTTGAAGCCAAGCTTAGTCAGCTTGGCAATTGCACCTTGATCTCCCTGCAGGGAGTCATAAATATTTTGCAGGGAGTTCGTGATCGCTGACTTGGAAGCACTGCTTACAGGCGCACTATTGAGATAGAACATCCGGATGCTGCGGTCTTTGATCGCTAATTGGAAGCGGTCTGCAATGCCTTCCGGCGTCATCGTAGCCGCATCGCTGTCAGAGAGCGAATAAAGCCTTGCCACATTATAATGAATCAAATAAGCCAGACTATTCATGCCTTTTTGCGGCTGGGAATTCTCGATGGTTGTAATGCCGATTCCATTGCGATTCAAGATATCCGCAAATCCGGCAATACTCTTCAAATCGGGATTGTCCCGATACCCCTTAACCGCATCGCCATCAAACAGGATGCGCGTTACGCCCAGCTTTTTATAATCAGTGAGCAAGTTATTCATGGCTTCCTGATCATAAGGCGTACGGTCGGAGAAACGGGGCAAGATCGCAAATCCCGCGTCATATAGCGTTTGAACAGCGATCGGATCCGGCTTCATGGACTTCAAGACTGCGTTCTCTACAGGCGTTTCAATAACAAGTCCGGATTTGCCGTCATAGCTCCAAGGAGCTACCGGAATATCCCACTGCTGAAACGTCGCTTCAATCACAGGACGCAAAGCTGCCTCTTCTTTACTGCCGGCAAAGAGCAAATACGTATATTTCTCATTCGTCGGTTTAGGCATGTCCATCAGATTGCTTACATCTTCGGAATTGTACAGCGTCAGACGGCCCGACCAGCTTAAATCCTGCAGAGAGCTTTCAAACACGGCCATAGAGTGAATGCCGGACTCTTTCATGGTGACAAGCTGTTCTTTAATGAATTGCTCGGGATGCGCCTGGTAAGACGCAATTTGCACGAGGTCCCGATAGTCGAACACAAATTCAACCTGCTTGGCTGTTTTCTCTAATTCCCAGCGGGAAGCACCCACAGGAATGGCAGCGATAACCCCTATTAATGTAAGCACCCACAGTAACAGCTGGGCTCTTCGATTCCATTGTTGCCAAGTTTGTCGCACCGGTTCCACTCCTTAAGCCTTGTTGTCCACAACTTCCATGACCGCTTGCGTCAATCGTTCTACAGCCGCTGCCGCATCCGCTTGGGAACTGCCGCATACTGCAAAATAAACTTTAATTTTCGGCTCCGTACCGGACGGACGCAGACAGAACCACGAACCATCCTCCAGCAGGAATTTCAATACGTTCTCCGCTGGCAGCCCGTCAAGACCAGGCAAATAATCAAGCATTTTCGTTACACGCACACCGGCAACCTCAGCTGGCGGGTTGCTGCGCCAGTGGTTCATGATTCCGGCAATCTGCTGAACGCCGTCAACGCCTTTAAGTGTACGCGACTCCAGATGTTCCAGGTAAAACCCGAATTTTTCATACAATTCGAGAAGAACATCATACAGCGTCTTCCCTTGACTCTTATAGTAAGCAGCTGCTTCGCAAATAAACAGCGAAGCGATAACGGCATCTTTGTCCCTGGCATACGTTCCGGTTAAATATCCATAGCTTTCTTCATAGCCGAACAAGAATGTATGCTCGCCCGTTTTTTCATATTGAGTCATTTTCTCCCCTATGTATTTGAAGCCCGTCAGCGTATTGACCACTCCTGCACCATAGGAGCGTGCAATATCCGCGCCCATTTCACTTGTCACGATTGTTTTGACCACAACGCCGTTTGCAGGAAACTGTCCGCGTTCCTTTAACGTGCTGAGCAGGTAGTTCACCATAATAGCGCCTGACTGGTTGCCTGTCAGAACAACATACTCGCCTTCATTGTTACGCACGACCGCACCCATACGGTCACAGTCCGGATCCGTACCGATAATAATATCCGCTTCCACTTCCTGTGCAAGCTTAATGGCAAGCGTAAAAGCTTCCCGCTCTTCCGGATTCGGCGATTTGACCGTGCTGAAGTAGCCATCCGGCTGTTCTTGCTCAGGGACAACGTGCACGTTATTGAAGCCTGCCTGCTTCAATACCTGACGAACGGGCATATTGCCTGCTCCGTGCAGCGGGGTGAATACCACATTAAAAGTATCGCCAAATCCGCGCTTCAATAAATCACGATTTAGGCTGTGAGACACAACAGTGTCCACATAAGCTGCGTCATCAGCTTCTCCAAGCCAGCGCAGCAGACCCTTAGCTTCCGCTTCTTCTTGGCTGATGCGGCGAATTTGATCGAAGCCGCTTACGCGCTGAATAGCGCCAATAACCTGCTCTGCATCCTCAGGCACCAGCTGGCAGCCGTCAGAGCCGTAAGCTTTATAGCCGTTATACTCGGGTGGATTGTGGCTGGCTGTAACGACAATGCCGCTGACAGCACCCAAAGCACGTACAGCAAAAGACAACTGCGGCGTCGGGCGAAGGCCTTTGAACAAATAAGCCGTTACGCCGTTTGCAGCCAGCACCAGGGCAGCATCGAGCGCGAACTCAGGCGAGTTATTGCGGGAGTCATGAGCGATAACAACGGAAGGATTGCTTTTGTTCTGGCTAAGCACCCAGTCCGCAAGCCCTTGTGTTGCTTTACCTACAGTATAGATGTTCATCCGGTTCGTACCCGCGCCCATAACTCCGCGCAGACCGCCCGTTCCGAATTCAAGGTCACGATAGAAACGATCCTCGATTTCCTTCGCATTCCCTTTGATTGCTGTGAGCTCTTCTTTCGTCGTTGCATCAATCACGGGATCCTTCAGCCATGCCTCGTAACGTTCTACTGCTGCTTGTGTCATTTGCAATCTCCCTCTCTCCACCGTATTTGTACTGCTTCTATATGTCTCAATCGTTGGGTACGAGATAATTATTCAGGATCCTTAAGGGCAAACATGATCTCGCCTTCGGCCACTATTTTATCACCGACTTTGGCGGTTGCTTGTCCTTTTCCGACAATCCCCTTTAAGCGCGTAATCTCGACTTCCAGAGTCAACGTATCGCCAGGAGTCACTTGGCCGCGGAAACGGAAATTATCAATGCCGGCGAAAAATCCGATTTTCCCCTTATTTCCCTCCACCATCAATATCGCGACTGTACCTACCTGGGCGAGCGCCTCAACAATCAGCACACCCGGCATCACCGGATATTGAGGGAAGTGGCCTGTGAAGAAAGGCTCGTTCATCGTCACATTTTTGATCCCTACCGCACGCTTGCCAACCTCTACCTCAAGAATGCGATCGATAAGCAGAAACGGCGGGCGATGCGGAATAATCTCTTGTATTTGTCTAATATCCAGCATTTCTATGTCTCCTTTCGAAATCCACGTTTAAATTGTTGGTTATTGTGCCACAATAAGGCCATCCTTCTCGAAACTGCAGTCGTGAAGGTTAAGATAAGGGAGATTGACCGCAAGGAGAGAATGCTTCTACAGAAGCCTCTCGCGGTCAGTCTCTTTTTTGCTTTTACATCGTCTTCGTCTTCTCCTCTTCTGCCAAAAGATTGGGCTGCTCAGCCGCAGCGTTATCCTTGTTCAAGGAGACGAACAAAAAGATATAAATGAAGGAAGTCATAAAGGAGAAGATAATAATTCCCCATAAGTAGGCCTTAGCAAAGGGCAGTTCAAAGAATATAAAAAGAATAGCCAGATAATAAAGGGCGGTCGTCAGTTTGCCCATCCAATTGGCCGGTACCGTCTTTTTCCCCCGAAAATGGAAATACGCCGATCCTATGATCATACCTAAATCGCGTATGAAAATAGCCGCACCCGCACTCCAAGGAATATGTCCCGTTATAAGCAAGGAAAGAATAACCGTGATCATCATCGTCTTATCCGCTAGTGGATCGAGCATGGCGCCAAGCGAGGTCACTTGTCCGTTTCTACGCGCTAAATATCCGTCTAAAATATCAGTCAGTCCTGCAAGAATGACAATGAGAAATGCCCATTTCATATGTCCCGAGGAGAAAATAGCGATATAAACGGGGATCAACGCAAAACGCAGCATCGTCAACAAGTTAGGCAGATTCAAATGCTCACGCCCCCTTACCTTTTCGGGATATGGCTTCAAAGTTCCTCACCCATTATACCTCTACACCAGGAAAAATAAAACTCTGCTCTTAATGAAGGCGCAGTCTTTCTGCCTGCTGCAGCGAGGAATCGAATGAACATTATTGGTAATTAGTGGTATTTTGCTTCAATTTAAGGCTCCGTAAACCGTTAAATAGTAGAGGTCCCTAAATTATATGAAGCCGGAGGTTATTCGAACCACTATGAGTCATGTGAAGCAAGCCTTTTCTGCCCGAGTCATCCGTACTTGGGCCTCCGCAGGTCTGTCACTCCTTCTAATTCTATCCGCATTCGCCGGTATTGCATCTGCCGCGGAGGATACCGTTACCGGCTTTACCTTTGAAACAACGCCGTCCAGCCCTTCCTTATATGTAGGGGAAACCTACGAGCTCCAAACCAACGCAACCTTCCTCTCCCCAGCGGGAGTAACGACGAAGAAGGATGTCACAACGGATGCATCATGGTCATCATCCAACTCCACAGTTATTAAGGTAGAGAATGGGGTGCTGACGGGGGTAACAAGCGGTGATGCCGTCATTAAAGCCCAGTACAAAGGATACACGCTTACGATTAAGTTCACCTCTTCTTACAAGTATGACAGTCTGACCTTGGAGGATACCAACGGAAATGCCGCCGCCGATGCCGCTAATGTTGAGCTCGGCCAATCCATCGTCTTTGGACTTACTGCTAAGAAAAGCGGCTTTGAGGATTTCACTGCCACGAATGATGCCGTTTGGACAAGCTCCGATACAGCCATCGCAACGGTTAAAGCGGGTCATGTGACACTGGTGAGTTTGGGTGAAACTACGATTACAGCCGCTTACAAAGGCAAAACGGACTCCATTAAGCTTAAAGTCGCATCTCCTTATCAATCCTTTACAATATCTCCAGATACGCTGATGGAACTTATACTTGGCAATGCCCCGGAAACGGTGACTGCCTCAGGCATATTAACTTCAACCGGCAGTGCGCCGACTCCAGCGCCAAGCGATATCAAATGGACCAGTGCCAACACCGCTGTCGCAACCGTTGATAACGGGACAGTGACTCCGGTAGGCTCTGGAACAACGACAATTACCGCTTACCACTTGGGAGCGTCGACATCGATATCGGTCGTTGTGCGTCCGGCGTTTGAAGCGATGCGGATCTCCCCCAAAGAAGAACAGCATCTATCGTTAAAAGGCAGTCCAGCAGCATTCACGTTGACTGTGGTTGGCAGTGATGAACAGCCTGAAGACGTATCCACTGCCGCTAGCTGGACTTCAAGTAATGTATTCGCAGCAACAGTAAGTGTTGATAATGGCAAAGTGCTGGTTACGCCTAAAGGTGTAGGCACAACAACCATTAAGGCTTCCTACAAAGGCGTATCGCAGCAAGTTAACGTTACGGTTTATCCAACGGTCAGCATGCTCACTGCCGCAAGCGATAAAGTGAGCGCATTTCTGAATGAAGCCGTTACCCTGCCGAAAATCACAGCCAAAACATTAGCCGATGAATCCATAGATGTCTCAGGGCTTGTTACCTGGAAGAGCAGCAATACCGATATTGTCAATCTCGTTGATGGTAAATGGACAGCGAATAAAGCAGGAACAACGCTCCTCACCGCTGAAATCGACACTAACAAATCCGTATCCGTCACCGTGACTGTTTATCAGAAGCCATTAGTGCTCACGGCTGATAAGACGTCTCAAAGTATCGTTATCGGCAAAGAAGTGAAGCTTCCAACAATCAAGGTTACCTATGAAGACGGCAGTGAGGAAGATGTAACAAACGCAGTCACATGGAAGAGTTCATCTTCAAACCTGCTTTTGAAAGCACTGAATATGCGGGGGCTTGTCGTATCTAACGTAACGCTGACCGGCACCTACCTGGGCAAATCCATCACCATACGGGTTGCAATCGAAGAGGAAATTACGAAGCTGTTTGTAGATGCGAGCTCCGTCGTTCTTAACCCCAATCGCACCAAAACATTGAAAGTAACAGGCGTCTATAAGAGCGGTAAATCCGTGTCTCTCAGCAGCAAGATGGATTGGACAATGACACCGGAGACAGTTGCCTCGATCAAAGGAAGCACGATTAAAGGGCTGACAGAGGGTACAGCTAAGCTTGAGGGCAGCTATCAGGATAAGTCGGTACAAATTACCGTGAGCGTTGTGCCTAAGTTGAAGAAACTTACTTTGAACTCAAAATCATTTACAATGAATGCCGCAGACAAAGGTACGATCAAAGTTACCGCTGAGTACGAGAACGGCAAAACGATCGATGTATCCGGTTCGGCGGTTTGGTCATCGTCCAACGATAAAGCAGTAACTGTCGATCACGGAGCGGTTACTGGTATTGCCAAAGGCTCTGCAGCAATCAAGGCAGCCTTCGGCGGCAAATCCATCAGCATCCGGATTACTATTAAATAGTGCGTGCATGCTCGTCATGTAAAGGCAGTACCAAGGCTCAGCTGCCCTGGTACTGCCTTTTTCAAGTTCATCGCGGGGCATCGTTCCCTTTGCGCATACAAAAAAGCCCCGCTCTGCGTAGAGTAGGGGCTTGTACAAGTATATTCCATATTATGAATCCGCAAACACAAGATCGTACATATGCTTCCAGGTTGCCAGATTAAATACATCCGAGACAGAGCCTTTTCCGATTGTAACGTAGCCTACGCACATACCGCCGACAATTGCAATCACACACAATGCCGGCACGACACTCTTACGGAGCAGCCATAGCAAAATGCGGACTCCTTGGTTGCGTTTCGGACGTTCCTTGTCCGATTGGGCAGCCTCAGCACCCCGCTTTGAATGCAGTTCCTGCTCGGCTGATCGACTGCCGGACGGAACTGCCGTTAGCAGAGAACGCTCCGCTTGAGAGACACCTTCCAGTCCTGCAGCTGTTTCCTTCTTCGTATCCATACCGCTCAACTCTTTCCTACCCGCGCAGATTATTTGCAAGCCCAAGCATGGTATCACTCGAGGACAATGCTCTTGCACTTAACTGGTAAGCGCGCTGCACGTTAATCAATTCAGTCATTTCATCTGCCAAAGTAACATTGGATTGCTCTACATAACCTTGATGGATCGAGATTCGATTGGCTTCGCTAGGGACAATGCTTTGAACGACATCCCCAGTATTCATGCCATCTGCAATAGTGAATAAGTTATCGGACACCTGTGACAGTAATCCTGGCTTCGTAGCTTGTACCATACCCAGTTGACCAAGATCTATACGTCCTCCATATGGGGGAGAACCTGTAATATGGCCTTGCGCGTCAATTTGCACATCATGCACGCCAGCCGGTATTTCGATACGCCTTCCATCCGCTGATGCAACAGGATAACCCTCACGTGTCGTGAGAATGTTCGCGCCGTTTGCAGCAAAAGAAGTTTGAAAGGATCCTCCGCGTGTATAAGCGCGTGTTCCGTTGTTATCAACCAGCACTTCAAAAAGGGCATTGCCCTCGATGGCGAGGTCATAAGGCTGATCGGTTTGTTGAAGCGGTCCCTGCGATAAATCAGGCTGAACATTCGTGAGTCTGGAGCCCCAGCCCTGATTAAAACCAAGCGGTGTCAACCTTCCCGGCTGTGTAAAGGAATCCGGCTGCTTCTTGAGCGTCGTCAGCAGATCTTCGAACGAGCCTTCCTTGCGCTTATAGCCAACCGTATTTACGTTGGCAATATTATCGGCAAGAATATCGAGCTTCTGCTGAAGTCCGTTCATTGAAACCATTGCATTAATCATAGAGCTGTTCAAGACTTCAGGCCTCCTTTACGAATTCACACCCATTTAAACGCGTCCTACTTCATTCACAGCCTTGTCCAAGCTCTTGTCGTAGTATTGGATAACTTTCTGATTGGCTTCGTAAGCGCGGGCCGCTGACATCAAATCAACCATGGATTGAGCAGAGTCAACATTCGAACGCTCGATATAGCCCTGACGCACTTCAACACGGTCATCTGCAGCAATCGGACTTGCATTTTTCGGATCGCCTTGAAGGGCAAATTTACCGTTTCCTGAACGTACCAGCTCATTTGGATTCTCGATCCGAGTGATAAGCAATTGCCCCACACTTATGCCTGTCGCTGTATGAATCAATTGGCGCCCATTATCAAGTGAAAGCTTGTCCACTGATGTGCCCGTTGGAAGTTGAATCGGCCTTCTATCCGCTCCTAGGACAAGCGACCCATCAGCCATGCTTAGAAAGCCTTGTTCATTTAGAGTGAATGAACCATTACGCGTATAACGGGTTTCCCCGTTCGGATCTTGAATCGTGAAGAAAGCTTGCGGCTGGAATGTCTCCATCCCATCCGGTGAAACATATTTGCCGGATTCATCGAAGATGATGCCGGGGACCGCGATATCAGACATAATAGCAAAATCGCCGGACCGGTTCGTCTGCGTCAGATCGCCCTGCAAATTTATTTGCAGACTCTCCTCAGCGAATACTCCCGTATTCAAATGTCCAATGGCATGCCCTTCACCTTCTTTGACACCGGTGAGCTGAAGGAGCATATCGGGAAATGAACGAGTGACCGCATTGTCTTGTTTATAACCAGGCGTATTAATATTCGAAATATTATTCGTTACGGTATCATGTCGGTGCTGCTGAGCAACCATCCCTGCCGCTGCCGTGTAAAGACCTCTTAGCATGTATGAGCCTCCTAAAAGCTTTCTTGAGAAAGCTGCCTTCGTAAGCGTATGCTGATGTTTCGTAGAAGCATAGCTTCGTAAGCGTAAACCAGGCTTTCGTAAGCATATACACTATATATCGGCTTTCTGAGCGGCACGGTGAATAGAACGTCTATGCGTCTTTAGACTCATTTATTATCTTCGTATCCTTCGGCACGCTCCCCAAAGCGTCCTACCTGAATACGTTGCTGCCGTCCTTATGCGGCATGATGAGCTTTATTTATCGTTATATAGACCAGCCGTTCTTATATTCGTTTACTAGGTGCTCTGTCCAAATAATCCAGAAGAAGGCCTGTCCCTTTAACGACACAGTGCATAGGATCTTCCGCAATTAGCACAGGAACTTTCAGCTCCTCCGCCAGCAGTGCATCAAGACCGCCGAGAAGCGCTCCGCCGCCTGTTAGAATAACCCCCCGATCAATAATATCCGCCGACAGCTCCGGAGGAGTCCTCTCCAGCACCGATTTAGCCGCTGCTACAATTGACGATATCGGCTCCCAAAGCGCCTCACGTACTTCCCTGGAGTGAATTGTAACCGTAAGCGGCAAGCCGGATACCATATCCCGTCCGCGGATATCAACCTCGTCTTTGCGGCCGTCATCATACACACTGCCGATTTTTATTTTGATATCCTCACTGGTCCTCTCACCGATCAAGAGCTTATACTTATTCTTAATATATCTCATGATAGCGGCATCGAACTTGTCCCCAGCAACTTTAATAGAAGAGGCGGTAACGACGTCGCCCATGGAAAGCACAGCCACGTCCGTCGTGCCACCGCCAATATCAACTACCATGTTGCCGCTAGGCTGATAAATATCCATACCTGCGCCAATTGCAGCTGCTTTAGGTTCCTCTTCTAAGAAAACATCCTTAGCCCCGCTGCGTTCAGCCGCCTCACGAATCGCTTTTTGCTCCACCGAGGTAATGTTGGTCGGCGCGCAAATGAGAATGCGAGGGCGGCTGTACCACGAGCGGCCGCCGACGCGATCGATAAACGCTTTAAGCATAATCTCCGTAATTTCGAAGTCGGCAATTACACCGTCCCGAAGCGGTCTGATGGCGATGATATTACCTGGTGTCCGACCAACCATTCGATGCGCTTCTTCGCCCACAGCTAATACACGCTTCGTTTCGCTCTCGATCGCGACGACGGAGGGCTCATCCAAGACGACGCCCCTCCCCTTTACGTGAATGGACACATTTGCTGTTCCAAGATCAATTCCGATGTCCTTGCTAAACATAAGTCTAAAGTCCTCCAAGACGAATAGTAGTCGGTTCAATGTTCATCTTGTACAGTATTCGCTGAAATGAGCGAAATTCCTCTATTTTTGTAGAAAAAATCGCTTACGATTTTGCAGCCGCCAGAACCTCGCGCTTTCTTCCGGTACTCTTCTTATATTTGATTTTGGTTGCTTCTCCTCCCCTCAGGTGCCGGATCGATTTGTGATATTCCAGAATGTGCTTCACTTGATCCGCCAGATCGGGGTTAATCTCTGGTAAACGCTCAGTCAAATCCTTATGCACCGTGCTTTTCGAGACGCCAAACTCTTTGGCAATCGTTCGCACCGTGTGCTTCGTCTCGACGATGCAACGGCCGATTTTTATTGTCCGTTCCTTGATGTAATCGTGCACGCTCCCGCCTCCCTACTCGAGATAGTTTGGTACAGTATATGAGGGGTACGGGTATATATTCTTTGTGTCCAAGCATGACAAGCCAAGAAGTGAAAATATTTTCAAAAATAACGGTTTCAGCCCTCTTCATAATGGAAACCAAACAAGGCAAAAGGCAGGGTTTCCCCTGCCTTTTGCCTTCAGGCTGTAGAGAAACCCACTCTTTTCTGAAGCGATGGGTTTCTCTTTTTGTTTGAGACATGGTTT
>NZ_JBHSOW010000116.1:0-43914 GCF_042656405.1 Paenibacillus solisilvae
AGTTCACTCATTCCTTATGGTACCATAAGGTTTTTTTCTGAGTGTCTACTTGAAGGGGATAATATCACTTGTGAGGTCGGCTTTTTTTGTGCAGGCAGGCTGATTTTCCAGTATCGTTATCCAGTCAGTCTAAAATAAGCTGCCGGCATTTAGCCATTTGAAACATTTGGATGACTAAAAAGTGATAAGTTCTATACTTCAGGTATGGATAATCCATGTTAAGATTGTTATCATTGAAAATAACAATCCCGCCAAGATTTGTATATCACCCCAAACATGAAGGTTAGAAGGTATAGAACAAATGGAAAAAACTTGGATTTTAGAAGCTAAGCAGCAGCTTCAAGGCCGGAGCGTAGATCCTGCTATGCCGCTTCCTCAGAAGCACAGAATAACAGCTGAAGAACTGGCTGACAAACTCGTGAAATACAGAGAATTTATCAGTATTCTGCAGTTCTTTGTGGATAAATTTCTAACCTCTGTGCCGGGGTCCCCCTTTCTTATTGGAATTTCGGATGATCAAGGCAATATCCTCGCTTTCCAGGGAGACCCCTCCATATTAGATGCCGTTAACGAGCTTGGTATCGTTGAAGGTGTATCCATGATTGATGAGAACGAGATTAACTCCGTTATGATGTGTTTGCGTTACGGGCGGCCTTTCGAGCTTATCGGTGAGGATCATTATTATCACATGCTTTCCAGACTTGCCTGCTGTACAGTCCCTTTCTATTGGGAAGACGGGCGGCGGGTCGCAGGGACGATTTCATTCATGACGGATATCGGGTTTGCTCATCCTCATTTAATTGCGCTCTTAAGCACGATAGCGGATTCCGCCCAGAGGGAGCTCTTGCTGCGCAGACAAAATTTGCAGCTTCAAATCCTCAATCATGTGCTGCTTGAAACGAATTATTATGGCGTTATCGTAACGGATGAGACGGGATCGATCATTGAGATTAATGATACTTGCTTAGCGATCCTTCAAGCGGATAGTTGGGATAAGGCAAGTTATGTCGACTCATCGGTGTATGAGCTGGAAACGGTTGGTGCTTATTTTGAACGCGTCCTTGTGAAGGATGAAGCATGTATCGGGGTTGAGATCTGTATTCGGAAGCATGATCAGCCGCGGTACTATATCCTCGATGTGGTGCCGATACGCGGGTTCGACCAGGTGATTAATCGTGCCGTAGCCAGCCTGCGAGATATCACAGAGATCAAATCGACGGAGGCCATGCTTCGCAATACGGAGAAGCTGATCTTCGCCGGTCAACTGGCGGTAAGTATCGCCCATGAGGTCCGAAATCCGCTCACGACGGTGAAGGGCATGATGCAGCTATCCGGCAAGCAGATCAGGCCTGATTATTATTCGACGATGATGTCTGAGCTGGACCGTATGAATCTCATTGTGAGCGAGTTTATGATTTTAGGGAAGCCGCAGAGTGTGGTGTTCAAAGAAGAACAGTGCCTGGCTATTCTGCAGGAGGTTCTGCATGTGTTTGATTTTCAAGCCACGATGAACGGGATTATCATTAACAGCAACTTCCAAGAAAGCCTGGTCATCAGGTGCGACCGGAATCAGATTAAGCAGATGTTCCTTAACATTTTGAAAAATGCGATGGAAGCCATGCCTTTCGGGGGGACGATCGAAATAGACGCAGATACGGCTCCGGGCCCCTTCCAGCGCATTCGGATCAGCGACAACGGCGAAGGAATGACGGATAAGGTGCTGCGGCAAATCGGAGAGCCGTTTCATACCACTAAGCCCGATGGCAATGGCCTCGGCATGATGATTGTAAGGAAAATTATCGCTTCCCATAAGGGACGAATGAGTATTGAGAGTAAGGTAGACGAGGGGACGACCGTTGAAATTTGTCTGCCTGGTTTATGAATAGAGTGCTCCCCGGCAGCTCATTAGCTGCTCGGGAGCGCTCTATTCATAGCGTTAAAGAATCGGTGAGAGCAGTCTGGTACAGGATTCCTTGAAGCGCTGGAAGAGGGACCTGGTTGTATAAGCCTCATAAGTGAGCTCCGCGCTGTTCTCCATATCCGTCTCGAATACCCGTTTCAAGATGCAGGCGGTTTCCGAATCATACATGATCGCATTGATTTCAAAATTGAGCTTGAAGCTGCGGATATCGAAGTTGGCCGTTCCGATGGAGGCGACTTTCCCGTCCACGACAATCATTTTCGCATGAAGAAAACCTTTCTCGTACAGATAACACCGCATCCCCTCTTTGAGCAAGTCCCCCAAGTAGGAATATGAAGCCCAGTACACCATCTTATGATCAGGCTTGGCTGGGAGCATGATCCGCACGTCGATGCCGGAGAGAACGGCTAGCTTCAGCGCATTCAGCAAGCTTTCGTCCGGGATAAAATAAGGGGTCTGGATGTAGATGCTTTCTTTAGCCGAGTTAATCATTTTAATATAAGCGTTTTTGATTTGCTCCATCGCCTGGTCGGGCCCGCTGGATACGATCTGGATACCCGCCTGTCCGCAGTCCTCTACAATGGGGAACAGCTCATCCATGTCACGGTTAATTTTGGCATGAGAAGCCAGATTCCAGTCCATCATGAAATGCGCCTGCATCTGCTGAACGGCATAGCCTTTGATCCGCAAATGCGAATCCCGCCAGTAGCCGAACCGCTTGTTAAGCCCCAAATATTCGTCGCCGACATTAATCCCGCCGATATAACCGACTGTTCCATCGATGATGGCGAGCTTCCGGTGATTGCGGTAATTAACGCGAAAATTCAGATAAGGAATCCGGGAAGGGAAGAAAGCAGCTACCTCGCCGCCGGCTTTCTTGAGCCGGTCGAAGAAATGACGCGGCAGATGCGTGCTGCCTATATCATCGTACAGGAAACGAACCGTAACGCCCTGCTGCGCTTTGGCCGTGAGCAGATCGACGAGCCGGTTCCCGAGTATGTCCGGCTGAACGATATAGTACATGAGATGAATATGCTGCGTGGCTGCTTCAATATCACGGAACAGGTCGTCAAACTTGTCATTACCGTTTGTGTAGATATCGATTGCATTGTTTTGCGAGTATAAGGCAAAGCCGCTCGTGAGGTTCATATAAATGAGTTCCTGATAATCCTCTATCGCTGGATCATGATAGATGATTTTATGCTCGCGGAACTGCTTACGCTGGGCTTCAATAAGCTCACTCATCGCCTTCAGCGTGCGTTTGTTAATGTGATAAAGCTTCTTCTTGCTCAGATTTTGGCCAAATATCAGGTAGACCCCGAATCCGACGACGGGAAGAAACAGCAGGACCATAAGCCATGCCCAGGTTACGCCGACATTACGCCGTTCCAGGAAAATAACCGCGATCGCAAGCGGAATGTTAAGCAGGGTGATTATGGTATAAAAATGCTGATAAATGGTTGAAGTCATGCGTACACCTCTTGTTTTTGTCGGCCCACATTTGTAAGGATAGTGATAATGCTGATATTAAAGGAATTTACTTGCTTTCACAATGACCTTCTTCATAAATGCAGTATTCGCGCATGAAGATGCATGGTAGAATATCCCTGACATAAAAATGAATATAGGAGTGGGGATGCCATGACGGATCAGGAACGGATTATTAGAGTCGTGAATCAGCTGTTTATATTTACGGATGAGCGGGATTGGGACAAGGTCAGGGGGCTGTTCACGCCGGAGCTGCGTTTCGATATGAGCTCCATGGGAGCCGGCGAGCCAAGTGTCGTAAGCGCGGATTCAATTATACAAGACTGGGAGGAAGGGTTAGCCAAGCTTCAAGCCATTCATCATCAGGTAGGCAATTATATCGTGGATTTCTCTGGAAGCGGGGCCGATGTTTTCTGCTACGGAATAGCAAGCCACTATTTCCCGAACCCCACAGGCCAGAACGTTAGAACGTTTGTGGGCACGTACAACCTGCATCTGATCGAGTCGGACGGAAAGTGGACCATTGATGTATTCCAGTTTAATCTTAAATATATCGACGGCAACAAGGATCTGTAGCTTTACGGATTCGCTCATCTGAAACGGTCCATACAAGGATCGGTTCTGCTCCAGCCTTGCTGCGCGAAAGTCTTTCACTTCGAATATCTGCAATCGTTTACATAGTTAGGTGCAGCAGCGAACAATGGCCAACCATTCTTGAATAAGAAGAGGAGAATGAACATGAGCAGCTTTAACGGGCTTAATATGGGACTTGGTAATTTGGGAAGACTATCGGATGCGAAGACAAGATCAATCAGTGCCGAGAACTTCACGGGGGAGAAAGGCAAAGGCGGGATGGCGGAGGAAGGAACAGGTGCAGGGTGCGCGCGGGATCTGGGCATCGGCTGGAAGGTGTCGCCTTCCGTAGAGATTGAGGCGGGCGCCACCTTTACGATGGCAGAGATTACCGGGTCGGGTGCCATTCAGCATATATGGTTAACAACCGCGCCAAACTTATGGCGGCAATTTATTCTGCGCATCTATTGGGATGATGAAACGGAGCCGTCCGTCGAGGTGCCTGTAGGCGATTTCTTCTGCAACGGCTGGCAGGAGCGGAGCAACGTCAACTCCTTCCCGGTGTCCGTGAATCCGGCAGGCGGCATGAACAGCTACTGGCAGATGCCTTTCCGCAGGTCCGCCCGTTTTACGATGACGAATACGGCCAATGATAAAGGGGTTCTGTATTATCAAGTGGACTACACGCTAACCGAGGTTCCAAATGATATGGCTTATTTCCATGCACAGTGGAGAAGGAGCAATCCCGTCCCATATAAAGATGTCCACACCTTACTTGACGGGGTAAAAGGTAAAGGCCATTATGTAGGCACTTATCTGGCTTGGCAGGTTAACAATACCGGCTGGTGGGGAGAAGGGGAAGTGAAGTTTTACTTGGATGGAGACGGTGAATTTCCGACCATCTGCGGAACGGGGACGGAGGATTATTTTGGCGGGGCCTGGAACTGGGAGCAGCCGCAGGGACAGTACCAGACGTACTCGACTGCCTTCCTAGGCATGCATCAGCTCATCAAGCCGGACGGGCTGTACCGCAGCCAGCAGCGCTTCGGCATGTACCGCTGGCATGTGATGGACCCGATCCGGTTTGACAGCGACCTCAAGGTGACGATTCAGGATCTTGGATGGCGCTCGGGAGGACGTTATTTGCCTCAGCAGAGCGATATTGCTTCCACGACATTCTGGTATCAGGCTGAGCCGCATGCCCCGTTCCCGGAGCTGCCTGGCAATGATGAGCGGGAGGTCATTTAATAGCGTTAAGCATCTAATCCGGCAACCCCAAAGGTGATCCGGATCTACGTTAAAACCGCTGGATCTCAGGTCTGCTCCATGGCTCTCGTACCTGCTGACGAACAACCCACCAAGCAGGCATGCCCTGCCGGTGGGTTTCTGTTTGTATTATAATAAGAGAACCATCATTGGAAAACTAGGAGACGATGCCATGACCCTGGATAAGCGTTCAAATATGCCGAAATACATTCTTCTGCTCATAGGCTACGCGTTGGTAATGGCGGCTTACGCCTGGTATACATCGCCAAACGCGGTGCCGGCTGCATACTCAGGCACACCCGCAGATCCGGCAGCCTTCTTCACGCCGGCTCAGCTGAAGGATAGCGAAACATTAAACGCCCTGAGTAATTGGATTTTCTTTATGAGCGGGCCATGGGAATGGCTCATTTACGTATTTCTGCTCGCTGGCGGATTAGCGCGGAATTGGAGGGATGCACTCGAGCGGACGAGGCTGCCGATCTATATCCGGTTTCCGATCTTCGTTCTTCTTGTTCAGGCAGCGTCGTTTCTGCTTTATTTGCCTTTACGCATTGCCGGCTACAGCCTATCGAAGGCTTACGGGATATCGACTCAGCCTGTGCTTGGCTGGATCCGGGATAAGCTGGTTGCGTTCGGAGTCGGCTATGTCACGGTGCTTGCGGTATCGGCTGCGGCCTTCTGGATGATTTCGCGGGGCGGCCGTTGGTGGCTTAAGCTGTGGTTGATTTCCATCCCCTTCATTGTGTTCATGATGTACATACAGCCTGTTGTAATTGATCCGCTTTATAACCACTATTCCCGTTTATCGGATCCGGTACTGGAGCACCGTATTCTTGATCTTGCAGCAAAGGCGGGCATATCGGCGGACCGTGTCTACGAGGTGGATATGTCATCCAAGACCAATGCGATGAATGCTTATGTGAATGGCATTGGCTCCTCGCTTCGCATTGTGCTGTGGGATACGACGCTTAAGCAGCTGACTGATAAGGAAATTATGATGATTATGGCGCATGAGATGGGGCATTACGAGATGCACCATCTGGAATGGAGTGCGGTTGGCGCTGTGGGTTCTTCACTGATGCTGCTCGCAGCCGGCGGCTTTCTGTACAGCTGGATGGTGAGACGGCGGGGAGCCGGATGGGGCATCCGCAGCTTATCCGATATGGCGGCCTTGCCTTTGATTCTGCTCTTGATTGCGGTGTTTTCTTTCGTAAGTCTGCCGGTTTCGAATCTGGTATCGCGGCAAGCCGAGTCCGCCGCTGACTCGTATGGGATGAAGCTGATCGGAAGCGCGGAAGGCTCGGTATCCATGCATCAGAAGCTGGCAATAGCTTCGCTAAGCGATGTGAATCCGCCGCTGCTTGTGAAGTGGCTGCGCAGCAGTCATCCAAGCGACATGGAGAGAATCTTGTCAGCGATTGATTTTGATAAGGGGCATGGGAAGGATAAGGCTAAGCAGGATGGGCAATGAACATGTTTCGATGTATCTGTTGAGCGGTCTTGCGACAGCCCCTCATTTCATGGATAGCTTTCGGCTCGCTCTACACCGTATGATAGAGAAGAAGGCCGCAAGCGTTCACTCGGAGCTGCTATTCCCATATGGGGATTGGAGCCGCAGGGTCATCCCTCAGCTTCGGGAAATCGGCCATGATCTGCGGCTTGGCGTATCGCGGTACGGTCGCTCCATTGGGGGCAAGCGTGCCATCGAGGCTGTTCAGGCGAGGCAGCGGTCTGGACATGCGGATAGAGGCCGGACGATATGGATTGGACACAGCGGCGGTGGTGTGGCTGCTGTGCATGCCGCCGGCATGCAGCTTGAACGGGAGGGCGGCATGCCGAGTCCGAGTGTGTTGATCGGATCACCTAAATTCCGCATCCGGCAGGAGCTCCGCCATTCGGTTCTGTATGTGTACGCTGCAGCCGACGAAGCAGCCCCCGGCAGAGGTTCCTCGGTTAAAACCGCCGACCGGATCTCCCGCCTTGGAACTTTCGGCGGCTGGACAGCGAATAACCAATGGCTTCCCTCCTGGTCGGTGGATAAGTATGCGCCGCAGGCGGCCTGCGGCGTACCGATAATCGGAGGCCACCCGGATTATTTTCGCGAGCAGGAGCCGTTCATCAATTCGCATGGCTTATCCAACCAATGGTTAACGCTTCAGGCGATTTGGTCTTGGCTTGAGGAGCGGATTTGAAGTATATTTAGGTTTATGGGTTGAGCCACGCAAAAACGAGGCGAATGCTTCCGAAGCGAGTTTTTTGCTGGCGAAGAAGTATTCACTGAATGTGCAAAAAACCAGGCATATGCTTCCGAAGCGAGTTTTTTGCTGGCGAAGAAGTATTCACTGAATGTGCAAAAAACTTTTAGGAGGACCAATAATGATTATCGGAGCAGTTGAAGCTGGGGGAACGAAGTTTGTATGCGGGATTGGCAATGAAGAGGGAGTCATCCACGATCGGGTGAGCTTCCCGACAGAGCAGCCGGAGAAGACATTGGCTCAGGTCATTGATTACTTCAAGGACAAGCAGGTTGAGGCCATTGGGGTTGGTTCGTTCGGCCCGATCAATATCAATCAGGCAAGCCCGCAGTATGGCTATGTAACGACAACGCCAAAGCCGGGCTGGGGCAATTATCCGTTCATTCCGGAGCTGAAGAAAGTATTCGATGTTCCATTTGGCTGGGACACGGACGTGAACGCGGCTGCTCTCGGGGAAGCAACCTGGGGTGCGGCTAAAGGACTCGACAGCTGTCTGTATTACACCATCGGTACAGGCGTCGGAGTCGGTGTATTTGTAGAAGGAAAGCTGGTTCACGGCTTAGTTCATCCAGAGGGCGGACATGTGCTGGTCAGACGTCACCCTGAGGACACATACGAAGGATGTTGTCCTTATCATGGAGATTGTCTGGAGGGTGCGGCCGCGGGCCCGGCGCTGGAAGGCAGATGGAAGGTTAAAGGAAGCGAGCTGACTCCGGATCATCCGGCATGGGCGATGGAAGCTTTCTATATCGGACAGGCTGTTGCCAATGCGATACTGCTGATTTCGCCGAAGAAAATCATTCTCGGCGGCGGTGTTATGCACCAGAAGCAGCTGTTCCCGCTCATTCATGAGGAAGTGAAGAAGAACTTAAACGGATACATCAGTGCGCAGTCTCTGATGGATGGTATCGCTGATTACATCGTACCGCCAGGTCTTGGCGACAATGCCGGTCTGGCAGGTTCGCTTGCTCTGGGTCTTAGAGCGCTTAAATAAGTCCAAGAATAATGGGGATGCTCCGCCGGTTATTGGATACCGGGGAGCATCCCCGATATTGGAATCAGGAACAGCGAAGAGCTGGGCCGCCTTTCGGGGAGGGCTCAGCTCTTCGCTGTTCGGGACCACTTATGAAGCGATTTCCGGCTTCATTTTCGCGGCTCGCGAGGAGGACCATTGCCCTGCCGCTAGAATGCTGATTAGACCTAAGCCGATCATAACGGAGCCCGTGAACATTGCAGCCGCTGGGTGTATTACGATGAAATTGAAATTGATATTAACGGCAGTTATTAACGGGGAGCACCAGACCAGCCATACCATATTACTATAAACAAACAACTGTTAAATGCAGATTTAGCGAGTGTGCGGTGAATGTAAGCATGTTAAAAAACTCCGATCCACGGCTCGCGAATACTTCGCTAATCAACATGGATTGGAGTTTTTCGCCGCCGTAAAGGCAGAGCTAAGCCTTATCATGCGTGGCATAGGTGCTGGCTGTAATGAGTTCCGTGAGCTCTGACTTTTGCAGGTCATAGTCCGTTTGGGAAAGGCTTCCGCTTGCAAGCCGTTCATCCAGCTGCGCAGTTAATTCTCCGATCTGCAGATCGATGACATGCTGGACGTCCGTATGATTAGCGCTGGCTATGTCAGCCAATGATTTTCCCTCATATAGCGCGTCATAGATCTCCTGATCCGACGATACTCCGAGCAATTGCTGCAGATCATCGGTAGGAACCTCTGATTTCTCGCCTGTCTGTGCGATATAGATGGTGTTAGAGCGGTCAAGTGGATCTGCGCTCGTCTTTGCGGAACCGATTCCGCTGCCAAATGAAATCGCAGCCGCCATTGTCCCGATGATAAACACTCGTTTGGCATTCATGGTAAATCCCTCATTTCATACTAAGCTTGAATTGGCTTATGGCTCTATTGTAAACGCCGTACCTTAAAGAGAGATGAAATGGATTTGAACGTTCCCTGAAGAATGAGCGGTATGAAGGCCACCTTTTTATACCACGCGAACCTCCTTGCGCGCGGTGTGGGGCAGTGCGTGCCGTCGACGGCTATTCGCATTTAGGCCGTTCAAGGTTTATGATAGTTGCAACAGCATGAATCCAGAACTACTGCTTATAGAACGGAAATTTAAGGAGGTCATAATAACGATGAATTCTTTCAGGGCACTGTTCGTGGATAAGGCGGGCAATGAGGCTGAAGTCGCTATACACACCCGTCAGATTCATTTGAATGACCTGCCAGGCGGCGAGCTTGTCATCCAGGTCGCATACTCCAGCGTGAATTATAAAGATGCTCTAGCCTGTAAGGCGGATGGGAATATTGTGAGGAATTATCCGTTCATTCCCGGAATTGATTTGGCAGGTACGGTTATTAGCAGCCAAAACGACAGGTTTCAAGCAGGGGATGAGGTGATCGTCACGAGCTACGGGCTTGGGGTAAGTCATTACGGGGGGTTCAGCGAGATCGCCCGCGTTCCGGCGGAATGGGCATTGAAGCTGCCCGCCGGCTTATCCCTCAAGGAAGCGATGCTTGTCGGCACAGCGGGCTTCACAGCGGCATTGTCAGTCATGGAGATTGAGGAAAATGGAATTAAGCCGGGAAGCGGCCCTATTCTGGTTACAGGGGCAACAGGCGGTGTAGGGAGCATGGCGGTGTCGATGCTGGCGAAGCTCGGTTATGAAGTGATTGCAAGTACCGGCAAAGCAGACATGAGGGAGGAGCTTCTCCGATTGGGCGCGGCTCAGGTAATCGCGCGGGATGAACTGCTGAGCGGCCGCATCCGCAGCTTGGACAAACAGCGCTGGGCGGGTGCCGTTGACTGTGTCGGCGGTCTGACTTTAGCTTCCATTTTGCCGGGCATTCAATATGGAGGCGTCGTTGCAGCGAGCGGGTTAACGGGAGGAACGGATGTGGACACCTCGGTATTCCCTTTTATTCTCCGGGCTGTCCGGCTGATCGGAATCGATTCCGTTATGGCTCCGATGGCAAGAAGAGAGCAGGTATGGCAGCGTATTGCGAATACGCTCAAACCATCGCTGGAAGAGAACCTGCATGAGGAGATTTCGCTCGAACAGGTGAAGGATTATGTGCCTATAATCTTAGCAGGACAGTCGAAGGGAAGAGTGCTCGTTCGGCTGTAGGGAGGTATATATGCCATTCTTAAAGAAATTTGATCTGGAATGGTCGCAGGTAGCGGAAGAAGAGCAGAACAGCTTTCCGTTTAATCTTGCACCCTTGAGGAATCTGGAAACGTATACGTTCAGCTCCAATGTGACCTTCTTTATCGGGGATAATGGTACGGGCAAGTCGACGCTGCTGGAGGCGATCGGCGCTTCATGCGGCTTCAGCATTGTCGGCGGCCGGGATCTGCTCGTTGCCAGAGAGAAGGATGATCTCTCGCTTGCATCCATCATGAAGCTTTCCTGGCTTCCTAAGGTGAAGAACGGCTTCTATTTCCGGGCGGAAACCTTCGATACCTTTGCGAACTACATTGATGAGCTGGCCAGGGATGTCGGACCTTCCGCCTACGATCCTTATGGCGGCATATCCCTGAACGAACGGTCGCATGGGCAGGGGTTTCTTACGTTCTTCACCAACCGGTTCATGAACAAAGGCATTTATATTCTGGATGAGCCGGAGTCCGCTCTTTCACCGCAGAACCAGCTGGCCTTTCTCCGGATCATCTGGGAGCTGGAGCAGCAGGGACAAGCCCAATTCATTATAGCCACGCATTCTCCGATATTAATGGGTTACCCCGGGGCAAAGATTCTGCAGTTCACGGAACGGGAGATCAGCGAGATTGACTATGAAGCTACCGATCATTATAATCTGACCCGGGATTTTCTGAATAATCGGGAGCGGTACTTCCGGACGTTGTTAACGGACGATTAATCTATTGTTGAATACATACTGTACAATTGGAAACGTTTCCAATCCGATGGGCGGGAAATTAGAACTCGGCGGTGAAAGCCTGAGGCTTCATGTTTATTTGGATCGTTCCATGATTGAAGCCTATGCCAATGGGCTAAAGAGTTTAACCACAAGGGCCTATCTGAGCCGTCCGGATTCCTTAGGGCTTCAGGTATACGGGGATGGCAGTCTTACTGTAATTTCTATGGAAGTTTGGACCATGCAGGCTTGCTTTCATTAACTTTCCACAATTAAAAAAGCGCTCCCCGCACGGCTGAGCCGGCTAATGCGGGGAGCGCTTTTTGATTATGAATGATATCACGTGATCTCATCCGATTAACTGTACGGCCTGCTGCTCTGCGGCAAGCAGATGCTCACGAACCCGTACAACCTCGCCAATAATAATGAGTGCAGGATTGCTGAGCTTCATGGTGACGGCAAGCTTATGGATATTATCGAGCGTTCCGATAATCGTACGCTGCTGAGCTGTTGTGCCCCGCTCAATTAGAGCTGCAGGCGTCGCCGCTGACTTGCCATGCTTCAGCAGCTCCTCGCGGATATGACCAAGCTGGCTTACGCCCATATAAATGGCCAGTGTATCCACGCTGTGAGCGAGTAAATCCCAGCGAACCGGGGATTTGTCGCCATGACAGCGGCTGCCTGTCACACAGGCGAATGAGGAGGCATAGTCACGGTGTGTCACTGGAATTCCAGCGGCGGCAGCAGCGCCGATCGCTGAAGTGATGCCCGGCACAATCTCATAGGCAATCCCTTTTGCGGCAAGGGCCATGGCTTCTTCGCCGCCGCGGCCGAATACGAAGGGGTCGCCGCCCTTTAGTCTTACAACGTTCTTGCCTTCCAGCGCATAAGCGATCAACGTCTCGTTGATCTGCTCCTGCGGCATGGCGTGTGCATGAGGAGCTTTGCCGCAGTAGACCAGCTCGGCATCCTGACGGGCATAGCCGAGCAATTCAGCGTTGGCCAGCCGGTCATAGAGAACGACATCTGCGGACTGAATACGCCGCATCGCTTTGACAGTAATGAGTTCAGGATCACCCGGACCTGCGCCGACAATATAAACCGTACCTGCCGCGATTCTCATTATAGACCTCTTCTCTCAGCAGGCACGGGAGTAAGAACATCCTTCGCCCCTGTGTGTACATGTGCTGCCGCCGAACGTTTGAATGTCTTTTGCGAGAAGTAGAACAATATGCCGGTGAATAAGGCTCCGCCTACTAAATTGCCGACGAGTACAGGAATTTGATTCCACAGCCACCAATCGGACATAGTTACAATAGCGCCAAGCAGCATGCCTGCCGGTATAACAAACATATTCACAACGGCATGTTCGAAGCCCTGCGCGAAGAAGGTAAGAACAGGAAGCCACATGGCAAGGATTTTGCCGGAGGTGGACTTGGAAGTCATCGCCATGACTACGCCCAGTGTTACCATCCAGTTGCACAGAATGGCTTTTATGAATACCAGAACCATGCCGTCGAAGCCCAGTTTCTTATAGCCCAATGTTTTGGCTTCGCTGACCTGTATCAGCATCTTGGCGAGTGGATTCTGCATATCCGTTCCCATCTTGGTCACAGTCAAGTCGTAGAGAATGGCATACAATGCACACCCGATGAGATGACCTATGATTACCCAGCCATAATTGGCAAGCATACGTCCAAGAGATGTCTTTCGTTCCAGGACGGATAATGGAATAAGTGCGAAGCTGCCCGTAACGAGCTCTAGTCCAAGAAGAACGATAATAACAAAGCCGACGGGAAAAATAATTGCACCAGTAAGACCAATCGAAGTCTGAGTAACGGCTGTAAATGCAAGTGTTGTTGCAAAAGCAAGAATTGCGCCTCCGAGAATAGCGCGGATCAGCAGTTGGAAAGCATTCAGGTTCGCCTTGGAAGTTCCGGTCTCAATCATCGTTTCTAGTACTTCGGCCGGTTTCACGTAGTCCATGTCCAGGTCCCCTTTAGATCGTCAGGTAGATGGAGCCGCTCTCGCGGTCAACTTCAGTCTCAAACGTGGTCACACAGCCGTCATCAGGTTCATTGACAAGGCCGGTATGCAGGTCGATTCTCCAATCATGCAGAGGGCAGTGCACAATCTTGCCGCACACCATTCCCTCCGATAATGTGCCGCCCTTATGCGGACAGCGGTTCTCAATGGCCAGGATGCTTCCATCCTCCAGCTTAAATACGGCAATATCCAGGTCTTGCACACGAAAGGTGCGTGAGCCTCTTTCATCGATGTCGGACAGCTTGCCCACCAGCAGCTTTGTCATATAGATGCACCCTTCCTTAATAGGCTTTATAGGTTAAACAGTTTGTGCTTGCGCGCTTGGGATCGGCTCGAAATTTTTACGCAGGTGATCATTTTCAACGATTTCTTTCCATGGATCTGTCGTTAGGCTGAGCGTCTTCTCAATACGGGCTACCAGCGCTAAGCGATCCTCCTGCTTCTCCAATGCTTTCTTAATGGAATCCAGACCGACTCGCTCCAGCCAGTTCGCGGTCCGTTCATTCCACTGCGCATTCTCGCGGTAATATTGAAGGTAGGCGCTGGCCCATTCCATGACCTCGTCCTCTGTCTTGACTGTGCCGAGCAAATCGCAGGCTCTTACTTTAACGCCGCCATTACCGGCTACATAGAGTTCCCAACCGCCGTCAATAGCAACGACGCCAAAATCTTTTATCGTGGCTTCGGCACAGTTGCGCGGACAACCGGATACAGCAAGCTTGACTTTGGCCGGGGTATTCAAGCGCTCAAAAGCTTTCTCGAGCTTGATGCCCATACTGATTGCATCCTGTGTGCCGAACCGGCAGAAGGTTGAGCCGACGCAGGTTTTCACCGTTCTTAATGTCTTGCCGTAAGCATGGCCGGAAGGCATATCGAGATCTTCCCAAATTTTAGGCAAATCCTCTTTCTTCACACCCAGCAGATCGAGCCGCTGCCCGCCGGTGAATTTCACCATCGGAACGTCGTATTTCTCCGCAACCTCGGCTATTTTCTTAAGATCAGCAGGGGATGTCACGCCGCCGTAAATACGTGGGACGACCGAATAGGTGCCATCCTTCTGGATATTCGCATGATAACGCTCATTCGTGAAGCGTGATTCATTCTCATCGATATACTCCTCTGGATACAGCATGCCGAGGTAGTAGTTGAGGGAAGGGCGGCATTTGGAACAGCCGTCTTTATTATCCCAGTCGAGCACATGCATGACTTCTTTGACGGTCATGAGCTTCATGCGCTTAATTTCTTCCACGATTTCATCTCTGCTCAGAGTGGTGCAGCCGCAGATGCCTTCTTTAACCGGTTCGCCTACTGCATCTCCGGCATAGAGTGTCAGAAGTCCTTCGACTACCGGTTTACAGCCGCCGCAGGAAGCCGAAGCTTTCGTGCAGGATTTGATTTGTCCTACGGTCACGCAGCCTTTAGCCTGAATAGCCTCAGCGATGGTCGCTTTGGAGACGCCGTTGCAGCCGCACACAATCTCATCATCCGGCATAGATTCCAGCCGGTTGCCGCCGCCTGATTGTCCGAGCAGATCGGAGGAGATTCCGAGCAGCAGCTCCTTCTCTTTGCCTGCAACCGATTCGCCTTTCTTAATCGTAGCGAATAATTCTGCACCGTCGGTGGTGTCTCCGAACAATACAGCGCCGACAAGTTTACCGTCCTGGATAACGATCTTCTTGTACGTGCCTGCAAGGTCATCTTGAATGCGCAGGGCGCGAGTTCCGGGCTTTTCACGGAAGTAGCCCGCTGAGAAAACATCCACCCCGGATACTTTAAGCTTCGTTGAAGTAACCGAGCCTGCATAACCAGCCGTTTCGACTCCGGCCAGAAGCTTGGCAAGTACAGCGCCTTGCTCATATAAAGGTGCGACGAGCCCATAAGCGATACCTTGATGCTCCACGCATTCTCCAACTGCGAATATATCCGGGATATTCGTGCGCATATAATCATCAACGACAATGCCAAGGTTGATATCCACCCCGGAAGCTTTGGCCAGTGCAATATTCGGCCGGATGCCGACTGCCATAACGACCAGATCCGCTGCGAGCTCGCTGCCATCTGTGAATTGCAAAGCGTTGACCCGGCGTCTTCCTGTAATGGAGGCGGAATGCTTATTAAGCAGGAACTTCATCCCTTGTCCTTCAAGCTCGCGCTGCAGCATTCTGGAAGCTGCTTCATCGAGCTGGCGTTCCATCAAATAATCATGTTTGTGAATAACCGTAACTTCCATCCCCAGATGGAGCAGGCCCCTGGCAGCTTCCAGACCCAGCAGGCCGCCGCCGATAACGGCCGCTTTCTTGTAGGATTTCGAGGTTTCGATCATCGTTTCACAATCTTTAATATCGCGGAATGCGATGACGCCAGTCTTGTCAGCGCCAGGGATTGGGAGCATGAACGGGTTAGAGCCTGTTGCTATGATAACGGAATCGTAATCGGCTTCCAGTCCGAGATTCGTAATGACTCGTTTACGGGCGGTATCAATCTTCGTTACTGTATGACCCGTATGCAGCGTAATGTTGTTTTCCTTGTACCAATTCCAATCATTAATGACGATTTCATTCAGATCGGCACCGCCGACCAGAACGGAGGAAAGCATAATTCGGTTATAATTGGGATGAGGCTCTGCGCCGAAAATCGTAATTTCATAAGCGCCTGGAGCTAGCTTCAGCAGATGCTCGAGTGTGCGAACCCCCGCCATACCATTACCAATAAGCACCAGCTTTTTTGGAGTTGTCATAGTTGTTTCTCTCCCTTCAATCTTTAAACGTTCTGCTATTTAAAATCAGAAAAAGCCCGTTTTGCTCCAAAGGGCAGACTACGCTCCTTCGTAAGTCAAAACAGGCTTCATTGCCGGTTCAAACGAATACACCGTTGTATCCGTGATGATATTGAATTGCCGCGAATACGGATCCTAAGGATAGGAAATGGATTCGTTAATGTAAATATACATGGTTATGAAGGTTCATGTCAAGATATCTAACATTATATATGGATCATCTTGCTTATCGACAACCAAACCTAACATATGCTATAAATATTCACAACGACATGTGAGCGAAAAGTTGAATAGGAGGGAGCGCTTCAATATGCGTTCTTTGTTAGTGATCGATAATCAGGCGTCCCCGCCTGCGTCCCGTCCCCCGGATCAAGAGTCTGAGACGCAATCACCTGAAACTATTCTGGAAGCTAACGGCTATTACATCTATCAAGCTAGCATAGAAGAACAAGCAAAACAGTTAATCGACGAAGCAGACGGCATCATTCTTGATTTGCCGCTTGGTGAAATCAAGGTTTGGGCCAGCAAGCTGCTGAGGTGGAAGCGAGTGCCGATGCTCTGGTGGTGCAGTGCCTCCACGGCAGGGATGTCTGCGGCGTTCTGTGAAGAGGATTTACCGATTGACGGCATATTGACGCCATCCATGAGCGAGCAGGAGCTGAATTGGGCTTTGCATTTCGGATCCAAGCAATGTATGGAGCGGATGCAGTGGCAAAATGAGCGTAAGCAGCTGGAGGCGAGACTTGAAGAGCGGAAGTGGATCGATATGGCGAAGGGCATTTTGAGTAAAATCAAAAATGTTTCCGAGGCTGAGGCATATGAGCTTCTGCGCAAGCAGGCCATGAATGACCGGAAAAGAATGGTTGATGTTGCGACGTCCATTGTAAAAGTCTATCAGCTGCTCCAAGAGCAAAAATAAGGGGGCCTTATGATGATTATAGAATTAATGAAAGAGGTCGGACGGGGGAAACGAGGCGCCCGCGATTTGACCTATGAAGAAGCGCTGCTGGCGGCTGACCTGATTGTGAATCAGAAGGCCAGCCAGGCACAGATCGGCGCCTTCCTGATGGCGGAACGGATTAAGATGGAGAGCGTCGAAGAGATGGAAGCCTTTGTTGAAATTTGCCGCAAACAAGCGTATCGTGCATCGTTCCAGCAGGGAATAGACTGCGCTGGGCCTTATGACGGGCGCAAGAAATCGTTCTACGCAACGTTCGCGACTGCCTTTCTGCTAGCGGCTGCCGGTCTGCCGACAACGCTTCATGGTATGGCGTCGCTTCCTCCCAAATGGGGTATAACCCTGCATGATTTGCTGGGCGCAATGGGCATTGACGCGGAGAAGCTCTCACGTGAGCAGGTGATCCGGGCAGCATCGGGGACAGGGGTCTTATTCGTGCCTGCAGAGCAATGGTGTCCGCCGCTCAAGGAGCTCCGGGCGATTCGGGAAGAGCTTGGCATGCGCACTGTACTGAATACAGCTGAGAAGCTGGTCGACTATTCCAACTCCCCGTATCTCGTGTATGGCGTTTATCATAATACAGTATTTGAGCGGATGGCAAAGCTGCTTGTGAAGCTGAATTACCGCAAAGCGCTGATCGTTCAAGGGGCCGAAGGCTCAGAGGATATTTTCATCGAACGGCCGACTCGGGCGTATATTGTCGAAGACGGAGAAGCGCGGCTTCATGTCATTGATCCTGAAACCTACGGCTTAGATACGCAGCTCCCGGAAACAGCAGGAGAATGGACGCCTGTAAGGCATATTGAAGTTACGGAGGCAGTGCTGCAGGGCGGCGGCCACCTTGCTTACATGAATCAAGTCCTCCTCAATGCTGCAGTGAGACTTCGTCTGAGCGATCGCGTAGATTCGGTTGAGGAAGGATTATATACATGCAAACATCTGCTGGATAGCGGATCAGCCTATGAGCTTTATCTCAAGTGGAAGGGCGCTATGCTCACTGAGGGTGCAGACAAACCGAACGAAGCAGTCACACAGCTGTAACCGGCGTTTACCGCGGACTTCTCTCGCACAGGAGTGCGGGATATAAAGAGGACATACGTTCTACAGTCATCATGTAGATCATATGTCCTTTTCTTTGTATATGTATGGGTTTCCCTCTATAGGGTGAAGTATTCAATTGTGCAGTTTATTGGGCCTGAACACTTCGTAATAGGTTCTCAATCTCTCTAAATCCCCGCTGCTGCGCATGTTTCAATGGAGTGGTTCCATCATAATCTGCGATATTCCGGTCAGCTCCATGTTTAAGCAGAAGGCTTACGATTTCCTGATGCTTGGTGCCGCCATTGCCTAATAAGACAGCTTCCAGCAGGGCGGTCCATCCGAGGTTATTAATATGATCAATGTCGACATCGGACTGTTCGAGCAGTACCCGTATATTGTCCACATGTCCCCGGTCTGCAGCTGGAATAAGAGCGGTCCCCCCGAAACGATTGGTTATCCTTGTATCGGCGCCTGCCCGAATCAGAATTTGCAGAATCTCAAGCAAACCTTCCGCCCCGGCATACAGCAGCGGGTTATCCTGCCGGTTGTCCTGCAGGTTAATGTCTGCTCCCGCATTAATAATGGCTTGTACAGCTGCAGGCTTATTCCCATGAACGGCGGCCATTAGCGGAGTGCGTCCGCGCGAATCCCGCTCGTTTATATCAGCTCCTTGTGCAATAAGCTGCAGAACCTCTTCTGTCTTACCGGCTTCTGCCGCCCGGAACAGAGAAATGTTCATTCCTAACCCATCCTTTCAAAAGAGATCGAGATTGATATAGAAAAAGTGCGATACGATTCCAGCATAACATGACTGGAGCCGGAAAAGGAGCTGCGCAACTAGCGCACAGCTCCCTTTCTAAAGCGGCATCGGTTCCATATCTGCTTACCGTTTCCGTTTAACTTCCACAAGGCTATGCTGGAGCACCGTCCCTCCCGCTTGAGGGGTGAACGGTGTCCCGGACACCCCGGTAACGTTTAGGATGACATTCTTGTTCGCCGCCAAGCGGGTGATACGGACCTCGTATTTAAATTCAACCTTTGAGACGTCGGCATATAAGAAGGTGGAGCGGCCTGAGAATAACGTCACTTTGCAGATCGGCGTATTGCAAGGCACAACAGGCAGCGGGACGGCTACGCCGCTTGACCAGTCGAACACTTGAACGGCAATGTCATTGGCTGTTGCTGACCCGAGATTAAGAACATCAACCAGGGCGTATACTGCAGCAGGGTTTCGTCTTAAAATACCAGTGGAAAATGTTTTTCTAATGTTGGCTTTGGATTTGGCGGTTCTCTTCTTTTTAGCGTTTATTAGTGCTTTCTTGGTTGTGACCATCTCTCATCCCACTCTTTCTCGTGCTGTGCGCTTTTAAGTTAAACTATGCACGGCAGAGTGGTCATGTCAGGGTGATTCAATACTATTTGCGGCCGTTATTGACCTCTTGAGTGATTCCTGTTTCGGTTGGAGGCCGGTTACAGCAGCGAGAAAAAAGAGCGCAATAGACCGCGTTTCTTCGGCGGGGCCTGCAGCTTGGCCGCAGCTAGAGGATGAATCTCGTCCTGGGCCGAGATCGAACGATTGCCCGGTACATACATCGTTTCCATGGAGGCGGCCAGCTGCTCGATCATATGGCGGAGCTCCTCGAGCTCCTCGCGGTGCTGGAGCAGCTGCATCGAGACGACTTCATCCGCTTTATGATCAAGCGAACGTTCGACCAGCTCGATTCGCGACAGCATATCTTCCATCGGTACAGCAGATACAAGTGCTTCGGGCTTTTCAGCGGAAGTCTCGGGCGTTTGACTGCTGCTCGCTAGAGCGATGTGATCCAGGGTTTCGCCGTGATCGATGCGGTCTTTAATATGAATGAGCAGGCCGATTTCCTGCTCCGAGAATATATAGTGGCCGGCACGGTCTTTTTGGAAGAAATCCGGAAAAGTGGAAGCCCAACGTTTAATGGTGGTTTGACTGACACCAAGCAAATCCGCTGCATCCCTTGTTTTCAACAAACTCATATCGATACCTCCAATTCGGTTATCATGCTATGGATATTCGCTGTTCCAAAGCAACTACCTGCACGGCTGACAAAGGAAGTGTTGATTCGATAAACAAAGTGTTTTTACGCGGGAGCAAGGCGAAAAACCGCCAAAAAGGGCAGGCCTAAGGCATCCTTCTGACGCTGCTGCAGAGCGGCTGGGAATTGAAAAATGGCGTTACAGATCCAATGCCATTGATTAACAAGATCTCCGCTAAAGCTTGAGGGATTCCTTGAAGTAAAAAAGGCATCCCAAACCTTTGTCGGTTGTGGAATGCCTTTATTGTGGTTTGAGCAGCTGCTGTATACGCAGTAATCAGTTCGTTCAATCGGTTGATTTGTTCGATCCGCAGCTGCTTCGGATAACGAGCTCTGAAGGGATGACAATATTTTGAGTCGGCCGATCCTTTTTGCGATTCAGCAGCTTAAACAGCACCTTGGCGACTTCTTTACCGATTTCGTACAGATTCGTAGTGATCGAAGTGATGCCATATTTGTGTGCAAGCGCGGAATTCTCGAAGCTGACTAAAGCCAGCTCCTCCGGAATGGAGATGTTGTGCTGCTTGGCATATTCCAGCACGCCGACGGCTTGTATATCCCGGCCGGCTACGATTGCGGGAGGCTGTTGTGCAGTTCCCGGCCTTTGACTGCATCCGTATCCGTGAGGGGCAATCCGAGCAGCTTGCAGCTTGGAAGCCTTATGAGTCTGAGCTGAGTGCAGAGACTCTGGCAGTCTCTGAGTTCGAAATCGGACCTATGTGCCTTTAAGAGGTAAGGGCGGGAGCCGGTTAAATAGGAGCAGAAATGACAGAAAAGGCATTTTCTTGGGGCATATTTTCTGGCGGGCGTGACATAATACCCCTGTAAATAACATAGAAACAGCCATGAACGGGGCTGCAGGGCAGGGGACGAATGAGGAATTGAAACGACAAAGACAACGGCAGGTATGGATAGCATTCATTAGCGCAGCAGTGATTTTAATGACAGCGGGGAATACAGCAGCGGCTTCGGCAGCCGCTTCGCCTGGCGGCGCGTATCATTTTGGCTTTAAGAAGAGCGTTGGCGGGTCACGCCCTTCTATTAACGAAGAGGGGTTTAAGGGAATTCTGGAGAGGCATCAGGCAATCTTTCTGGGGGATACCACCAAGAAGGAGCTTTATCTAACCTTCGATAATGGTTATGAGAATGGCTTCACACCGAAGGTGCTGGATGTACTGAAGGAAAAGAAGGTCCCTGCAATATTCTTTGTAACCGGCCACTATATTAAAGACCAGCCAGACTTGGTTAAACGGATGGCGGCAGAAGGCCATCTCATAGGCAACCATTCCTGGAGCCACCCGGATATGAGCGTGATCTCCAGCGGCCAGATCGCAAACGAGCTGTCGAAGGTCAAGGACGGAGCAGCTCAGATAACGGGTCAGCAGCAGATGGAATATCTTCGTCCGCCGCGGGGGATCTTCAGTGATCATGTCCTTGCTGTCAGCAAGGCGCAGGGCTATACCAGCGTGTTCTGGTCAGTGGCTTATAAAGACTGGGATACGAAGGCGCAGCGAGGCCGGCAGTATGCTTACGACAGCGTCATCAAGCAGCTTCATCCTGGCGCTGTTATACTTCTGCATACCGTATCTAAGGATAATGCCGAAGCGCTGGGTCAAATTATTGATGCAGCGCGCAGTCAAGGTTATGAATTCAAGCGCTTGGATCAGTTGACGAGCAAAAGCTATTAACAGGCAGCCGATAAGCTGCGGCCAGACTGAAAGCAGCGCCAATTAGACGGATAGAAAAGAATGGGCAATTCCAGAAAGCGGCTGCCGGCTGCGGAGGAATTGCCCTTTATATCGTTCACAAGGCAACATGTTCAACAGGCTCGTACATCGGCAGGCGCCCAAGGTGACTGGCATACAGGACAATTTCCCGCACCTGGAAGCGGAGCGGCTCGCCGGAAACGGTGACAGGCGCTTGTCCCCCAATCCAATGCGCGGCATCAAAAGGAACAGTGCCTTCATATTTGCGCGCAAGCGTAAGATGAGGGTTAAAGGGACGTTTCTCCGGCGGAAATCCTAGTGGAGTCAATGCCTTGGAAACGATAGTATGCAGCTCATCCAGCCGGTTCGTATCGCCGCCAATACCTGCCCATAATATGCTTGGGCTGGAGGGCCGGCCAAACAGACCGAGTGCACCGACACTCAGCTCAAAGGAAGCATCGTGCGTCCGACGAGAGACCAGCTCATCTTGGAGTGCTTTTGCCAGATGCGGGACTTGGCTCTTAGGTATGTCCCCGAGAAATTGCAGCGTAATGTGATAATCCTCTGCGTATACCCATTTGCGAAATGACGGCAGCGCCTGCTTCAACGTCTCAGCCCATCCGGCCATCCACTTTTTCAACTCGTCTGGGAGCGGCACAGCGATGAATATTCGGGTATCTTCTGTATTACTCACAATCATCATAGCCTCCTGTAATGCAGCTGGTAGAAATCATTCAAGTAGCGTCACCAGTCAACCATTACCTTATACCCAAATGACGGAATGAGGATGTATGGAGTGTCTTACCCGGCCAGCTGTTTTTTTGCTTTGGCGATTATATCGCTGATCCGCTTCTCCAGCGTCTGGATGTTCTGCTTCTGAGCAGTGATTTGGCGATTATACCTGATCACAGATGAGAATGTCTGATAAGTGCCGGAGGCATCTAATTTCCTCACTGTTTGGGTAAAGGTTGTCCAGGAAGTGGATGCCTGTTTCTTCGAGGAGCTGACGGCACTTTTCTGCGCGCGGATCTCAATTTCCAGCGGATCAGCACCAGCTAATACGTCCCGCAGCTTCTTGATCTTCTGAGAAGCTAGAGCTTTGGCTGCTTTCAGAGCGTCCTCCTTCACTTTAATATCTTGTCGTGCCAGCTGTACAGCAATCTTCAAACCGTCCGCCTGTGATCGGAGAAAGGCATTAAGGCGTTTATCCTTCAACAATCTAGCGGCGGTAATTTGTTGATTAACCGAGTTGTAAGTCTCAAACAGCGGCTTGTAGCGATCTCGCGCGGCCTGTACCTGCTGCTCCAGCTGCTGAAGCTTGGCAGCGTCTATCAGCTTAATTTGTTTGCGCAGCTCAAGCTCCGCCTGTTCATTAGCGTAATGGATGGTTTTGATCTGTCCGTCGGCAGTCTGATCCGATACCTTCAAGGCTGTGAAATCCGAATACAGCACATTTAAACCGGCTTTCATTGTGCTGTCAGATTTGGCGAGCGTCTTGTCCCATGCCGTCTTAATTGTAGAAGTGAATTCCATTGAAGCGGCCAGAATGGAAGTCGGGACGGCGATTCCTGCAAGCACAGCCAGGAGCAGAATGGTTAAGCGTCTAACAGTGATCTTTCTCATAATAGGTAACCTCCTCGCAAACAAAGCATCGGCAGACAACAAAAAAAAGCACCAGCAAGAAAGGCGAGTTTACGCCTTCTCTTACGGGTGCTTCCATCGTAAGTAACCGAATACCTGTTCGTTTTTTCAAATATAGCCTACCTTTTTGATTGTGTCAAGATTTCATCGGGTAAGGGTGGGCTGCAGCAGTCCCGGAATTTGTCTGAGAATCGATCTAGAATGAGTTTGATACGGGTAGGAAGAAGCCTGTCTTCTTCAATTATAGGTGTCCGGTCATGGAGCTGATGGAAGCTTCAAGCAGTCTCTAAATCAGGTCTGGTAAGACCGGGGCGGTGAGATGCGGAGCCGCTGTACGGAAACCGGAGCGCTGAAAATATATTTAGAGTTAGTCTGATTTCGACATTTTACACTCTTGAATCCTTTTATGAAAGCGCTACAATTATAGTATTCGATACCTAGGAGGTGAGAACTATGAGCCAAGAGGAGGAAGTTGTTCTGGAGAGCACGGAGGACGTTTCTGATGATTCTACTGAAGAGGCCGTACCAGAAGAAACCATTGAAGAAAGCACTGATGAAGAAGCTGTAGAAGAGTCCACGGAAACAGAAGAAACGGAAGAGGATGAAGCAGTAGAAGCAGTAGAAGCAGTAGAAGCCGAAGAAGCTGAAGAAGCGGTGGAAGAATCAGCCGCTGCTGCTGAATCGGAATAATCCGTGGAGAAACCAGCCGCAGCCGCACATTCGGAAGAATCCGAAGAAGCGGAATTGGAGGAATCAACCGGTTAAAGCGAGCGGAATGGAAGAAACGGATTATACAGAGCAATATTATAATAATGTAAATTATTTTGATCAGTGATACAGATGAGGGTGCCCCTTAACGGTCCATTAAGACCTGACGGGACACCCTCTTATTTAATTTACAACACGTTATCCGATTTGTCGTCAATGTGCCGCTTCATGAAACGGAATTCATTTGTATCCCCGCTATCATTTACGTTATGCTCTTACTGCATAGTCTCTTAGGATCATGAAGGAGGACACAGTCATGGCGTTTACGGCAAACGATGTCGCAGAGTGGATGTATAATGAGGTCAAAAATGCAGGCATCCTTCATCAAAGCAAGGCGGTCTCACATATTATCGAAAATTTCGGAGAAGCCTTCATTTATGTGAATGATAACGGGAATCAAGCGATTGATAAAGAAGTAAAGAAAGCGTTTAAAAAGCTGCATGGCGGAAGAGCAGCGTGGGAGCGGGATGGTTTTTTCTGGGGCTGGCACTAGTTGGCAGTGGACGGGCGGGGCATAGGCTGAATACTCCGCTCCTCCTGAACCGCCGATTTCTAGACAGAATAACCTAATTGGCGGTCAGTTCTTATGATGATTTGTTGTGCGGCTTTATCAAATTCGACCAGGCCGTCCGTGGAGTAATACCAGATTTTCTGATGAGGATTTTCCTGGGGAACGACGAACAGATTAAGCTCATTACAATGGAGAAGCAGCAGTTCTGCCAAAGCATCATCGGCACTGTGAATGATAAAGGTGTACCCATCCTCGCCTGCCGGCTCGATGGAATAGCTGCCGTCATGCTTCTTGGAATCGAATAAGAGCGAGCTCCCGACAGAATGCCGAATGTAAAAGTGGTCCATAGGGTACCTCCTAAAAGTTTTTGTGATACATACATGAATACTTCTTGAGAACAAAAACTCGCATCGGAAACATACGCTTAGTTTTTGTGATACATACATGAATACTTCTTGAGAACAAAAACTCGCATCGGAAGCATACGCCTCTCGCATCGGAAGCATGCGCCTTAAGTTTTTGCTGCAGCTTGACACACTAAATATATCACACTATTATACTTACATAAAGTGAGTAATAAATAAAATGTGAGCGGAGGGGTAAGATGATTAAGATTTACCCGGCAGATTCCAGATATTCAGCAGATCATGGCTGGCTGCAGGCCAATCTAAGCTTCTCTTTCGGTGAATTCAACGATCCGGATAACATGAATTTTGGCCCGCTGCGCGTATTTAATGATGATTATATTCATCCGAAGAAGGGCTTCGGAACCCATCCCCACAGAGACATGGAAATTGTCACTGTAGCCTTGAAGGGGCTATTGCAGCATGAGGATAACACGGGCGGCAAAGAAGTGCTGCGTCCGGGTGAGGTTCAGCGAATGACAGCAGGGACCGGCATTCTGCATTCGGAAGTGAATATCTCCGAAGACGAGATTGCCAATGTGCTGCAGCTGTGGTTTCTTCCCAATGAAAGAGGGTTAACGCCTTCGTACGAGCAGCGGGCATACGATCCGCAAGCAATGAAGAATGATCTGCTGCCTGTTGTCTCAAGCAGGATGCAGGCAGAGGGCGTAACCTTTATCAATCAGGATCTTACGTTATATTTATCGGAGCTGGAAGCCGGAAGGAATCTTACATTCGAGCAAGGGCCAGATCGCAAAATCTATGTATTCGTCATTGCAGGCAGTGTTAAGCTAAACGGTGAAGCAGAGCTGGCGAGGCGGGATGCAGCGAGGATTACAGATGCGGCCAAGCTGGATATCCAAACCGGCGAAGGCGCTACTTTTATGTTGATTGATCTACCGTAACAAACCGGTTCACAAGCGCTGACTTGCCAAGTCAGCGTCTTTTTTGTGAAATTTTCAGTGATTTGCTTATTTGAACCCTAGTCCATGTTATAATAGAAGTACACGACTGAAGAATAAGGATGGTTACAACTTATTTATGCAAACATTTCAGGATTGGAATCAAAAAGCAAAGAAAACGTTTAATGCGACGAGCAATGAGGTTGTATTGACGTTGACTGAAGCAGGAATGCTGCTCGGGCTGTCCAAAGACCAAATGAAAGTCTATGTAGATAAGAACGGACTTACCAAAGTTCCCATTATGAGAAGCGTACACCGATACCTGCTGCTCAAAAGTGAAATAGATGCCCTAGTGGGATAGACAGAAGACACCGTTTAGGTGTCTTTTTTCGTTTGGAGAGATAGGCTTGACTGCAAACTGTTTCATGTTGAGGTGTTAAGTTTAACATTTATGGTTAAACATATAAGGGCTATCTTTTTCGCATGCCAAAAAATTCGCATTCCCTGCGCGAGTGATAAGAAACTTCGCTTACACTTGATTGGCAAACGACAAGTTCATTGTCGAACCGGACAAGCGTGCAGCCGGAATCAACGATATGATCATCCTTAAAAACTCGCAGAATGGAGCGGCGTTCCAACGCTTCTTCAAAATCTTGATCCGTTTCCAAACGGATATACTGTGCCATAAATTGAATTCTCCTTTTCCAGCATTTATTCTATTGTAACAGACAGCAAGGGTTTTAAATAATCATTAAACTTTCGTGTGATTTGTAGAATCTTGCTATTTATTGGGGTATAGTAAATTTATTGTGAGTAAAGCACTACACAAAATGAACCGCAGGAGGCAATAACAATGAGTAACTTCAAAAATTGGCTGAACAGCACGAAAAAAGGACTTACGGATCAAGTGAAAAAGTTCAAAAATAAGGATTTCATGGATGCGATTGTTGCGGGCTGTGCTCTTGTTGCATTTGCCGACGGCAAGATTGATGCTTCTGAGAAAAATAAAATGGCCGGATACATGAACCTTAGCGAAGAGCTTAAGGTATTCGATATGACGCAAGTCATCAACCAGTTTAATCATTATGTGTCGAATTTCGAATTTTCACCGGAGATCGGTAAACAAGAAGCGCTTAAATCCATTTCCAAATTCAGCAGCAAACCGGAAGTTGGACGCCTTATCGTTGGCGTATGCAGTGCGATTGGCGCGGCTGACGGGGATTTTGATGATCAAGAGAAAGCAGTTGTGCGTAATATCTGCAGCGCGCTTAATCTGAATCCCGGCGAGTTCAGCCTATAATCCAATTTGAATTTTTGGAAAAAATTATAATTTAATTCTTTTGAAACGTTTTCCCGCCCATACCGTATATTTTGTAAAAGCATGTAACTACTTGAGAGGAGGTGAAGAATCAATGTCTACAATAAATCTGGTTAAGGGTCAGAAAATCGACTTAACCAAAGGCAATGCAGGGCTGACTAAGGTCGTAGTTGGTTTAGGTTGGGATCCAGTTCAACAATCACGCGGGTTCTTCGGCGGCAAGAAGCAAGCGAATATAGATTGTGATGCTTCAGCACTTCTACTTAATGAGAACAGCAAACTAACGGACGATAAGAACGTGGTTTGCTTTCATAATAAGAAGAGTCCTAACGGTGCGGTTGTGCATTCCGGCGATAATGTAACGGGCGAAGGCGCGGGCGATGACGAGCAAATCGAAATCGATTTGGTTAATCTGCCTCAGGACGTCCACAAAATCCTGGTAGTCGTTAATATTTATGATTGCGTGAACCGTAAGCAGGACTTCGGCATGATCCAGTCGGCGTACATCCGTATCCTTAACGGTTCTAACAGCAGCGAATTGATTAAATTCAATCTGACTGAAAGCTACGCCGGCAAAACAGCTCTTGTTTGCGGCGAGCTTTACCGTCATAACGGAGAATGGAAGTTTTCGGCAATCGGTGAGGGGACGCATTCCTCGCATATTAATCAATTGGCGGAACAGTATAAGTAAGTCCATTGTTCAATTATAAATTGGGAGGTTTTTAATAATGGCGATTAATTTATCCAAAGGTCAAAAGGTTGATTTGACAAAAACAAATCCAGGTTTGTCCAAAATCACAGTCGGTTTGGGCTGGGATACGAATAAATACGATGGCGGTAAAGATTTTGACCTCGACGTTTCGCTGTTCTTGACGAACGCAGCAGGCAAAGTGGAGGGCGAAAAGAACTTCGTATTCTTCAACAACCCGCAGAACGAGAACGGATCGGTTGTTCACACAGGCGATAACCGTACAGGCGATGGAGACGGGGACGATGAGCAAATCAAAATCGAGCTGGCTACTGTTCCAGCTAATGTAGAAAAGATTGCATTCACAATCACAATCTACGAAGCAACTGAGCGCAACCAAAATTTCGGACAAGTTTCCCGTGCATATGTGCGCATCGTGAATGATGTGAACAGCGAAGAAATCATTCGTTTTGACCTCGGCGAAGACTTCTCTATTGAGACAGGCGTTGTTGTCGGCGAATTGTACCGCAACAGCGGTGAATGGAAATTCAACGCAATCGGAAGCGGCTACAAAGACGGCCTCGCTGGTCTATGCCGCGATTACGGCGTTAACTAATAGCTTTCCCTCAAGGCCGCCATTCGTGGTGGCCTTATCCATACTCTATATATACCCAAAATGACCGGAGAGTAGGTATGTCCCATGACAATCAGCCTTTCTAAAGGACAGCGCATCGATCTGACGAAGACGAATCCTGGTTTAACTAAAGTTATGGTCGGTTTGGGCTGGGATACGAATAAATACAGCGGCGGCAATGATTTTGACCTGGATGCTTCAGCTTTTCTTCTTCACGAGGATGGAAAGGCTAAAGGCGCCGATGATTTTGTTTTCTACAACAATCGGAACGGCGGGTCCGGCTCCGTCATTCATACCGGCGATAACCGGACAGGTGAAGGCGATGGGGACGATGAGCAAATCGTTGTCGATTTCAGCAAAATTCCTGCTCACATTCACCGGATCGGGATTACCGTAACGATCTACGATTATCAAGCTCGCGGGCAGAACTTCGGACAAGTATCCAATGCATTCGTACGCGTAGTTGATTCGGTGACGGACCGTGAAGTGCTCCGGTTTGACCTTGGCGAGGAATTCTCGACTGAAACAGCAGTTGTATTCTGCGAGTTTTACCGTAATGGCGCGGATTGGAAGTTCCAAGCTGTCGGAAGCGGATTCGCAGGCGGTCTGAGTGCGCTCTGCAAAAACTATGGTCTCGATGCGCAATAATGCGCTTCATCATGAGCGTAAAGGGTGACAAAGAATGAGTCATGTGGTTGTCAAAGGGCAGAAAGCAGATTTGACGAAAGCTAATCCGGGTCTTACAGGTCTTACGATCGGAATCGGCTGGGAGTCCTCATCCTCTATAGAACTAGATACATCCGCTTTTCTGCTTGGTGCGAGCGGTAAAGTTGCAAGAGACGAAGATCTTATTTTCTATAATAATCCGTTAACACCGTTCATTGAGTATAAGAATGTAGAATCGGGAACCGATAAGAAGCAGTTTAAGCTTTCCCTGCCGAGAGTTCCTGATCAAGTGGAGAAGTTCGCTTTTACGTTAACGATTTATGATGGCGAGAAACGCGGGCAAAGCTTTGGACAAGTGCAGCGCGCATTCATTCGATTCATGAATGACTCAACCGGCCAGGAAGTGCTCCGGTATGATCTGGGCAACAGCTTCTCCGTTGAAACGGCAATCGTTGTAGGAGAGTTATATAAATACAATGGGGAATGGAAGTTCAATGCGGTCGGAGCAGGCTTTGCCGGCGGTCTTCAAGCGTTATGCGGGAATTTCGGTCTTGATGTAATGAATGAACCGGAACAGTCCGAGGCAGCTGCAGCCACAGAAGCACCGCCTAAACCGCAGCCCGTACCAACACCTGCACCGACTCCTCCAGCAGCGCCTGCTGCTCCAATTCAGCTCAATCTGACGAAGATTGAACTGAAGAAGAAGGGCGACAGCATTAATCTGAAGAAGTCGGCCGGCGGTCTTGGAGAGATCCTGATTAACCTCAACTGGAATCAGAAGCAGGCGAAGTCCGGCGGGTTTTTCAGCCGCGGCAGCAAGACGGTGGACCTGGATCTGGCCTGTCTATTTGAGCTGAAAAATGGGCAAAAAGGGGTTGTACAAGCCCTCGGCGATTCATTTGGTTCCTTAACACGTGCGCCTTATATTGCGCTTGATGGTGATGATCGCACAGGCTCAGTGAAGAGCGGCGAGAACCTCCGCATCAACGGCAGTAAGCTGGCGGAGATTGAACGGATTCTTGTCTTCACTTTTATCTATCAAGGGGTGACCAATTGGTCGGAAGCCGATGGTGTTGTTACCCTGAAGCAAAATGGCGGACCGGATATTGTCGTGAACATGAACGAGCATGACAATCGCAAACGGATGTGCGCCATTGCGCTGATTCGTAATGTGAACAACGAAACGTTCAGTATTGAAAGGCTGGTAGAATTCTACAGCGGCCACAAAGAAATCGACCAGGCGTATGGATTTGGCATGCGCTGGGTGGCCGGAAGTAAATAGACGTAGTCGTGGAGGCATTTTTCTATGGGTTGGTTTAGCGATTTTCTATCAAGCATCGTGGAGAACTACGGTCACTTCTTCTCTTGGAGTGAAATCGTTGCAACGATGCAGGATCCGGTTAGCTGGGGTATTATCGGCAGCTTGGTGCTGCTGGAAGGGCTGTTATCCGCGGATAACGCGCTCGTTCTGGCCGTTATGGTTCGACATTTGCCGAAAGATCAGCAGAAGAAGGCACTTTTCTATGGACTTCTCGGTGCTTATGTTTTCAGGTTCATTGCGATTGGACTTGGAACCTTCCTCGTAAAATTCACGTTAATTAAAGTGCTTGGCGCCTTGTATTTGTTCTACATCGCATACAAAGGGCTGTTCAAGGGCGGCGAAGAAGGAGAAGCCGAGAACAAGGGCGCTTCTTTCTGGAAAACTGTACTGATGGTAGAATTAATGGACATCGCATTCAGTATCGATAGCGTAGTTGCTGCTTTCGGTCTGAGCGACGAAGTATGGGTGTTGTTCCTCGGCGGTATTCTAGGCGTCCTTATGATGCGTGGTGTGGCGCAGGTCTTCCTCAAGCTGATCGAGAAGGTGCCGGAGCTTGAGAAAACAGCGTTCCTGCTGATCGCGCTTATTGCTGCTAAGATGCTTGGTGGCGCCTTCGGCTTCCACTTATCGAACATTATTTTCTTCATCATCTTGATTGTTGTGTTTGTCGGAACAATCGTCTACAGCTCGGTTCGCAAGAAGAATCAAGCAGGTAAAGAAGTTTAAAACATGCATGAATTCACCTAGATAGAGACAAGATGAAATCCCTCCAGCTGCCTTCGCGAAAGCTACCCCGAAGGTTTCTATCAAGGAGGGATTTCGTCTCTCTGGCGGGTTATTAAGATAGTGTAAAGCGTGAACAATAGAGAGATGCATAGGGGAAAAGGAGGAGAAAGCAATGAAACAATTTGATTATTTAACACAAGAAGAAACGGAACACCTATTTTTCTCTCCTCCTATCGATTTTAATAACCATACCGAGAAAGATTTGCTTGCCCACGCTATTGGAGCGGCCTTGTATATGCCGGCTACTAGAGAGACAATAGCAGAAGATGTATTGAACCGAAAGCATGAAGGACTAGCCTCTATCGTAATTGACTTGGAAGACGCTGTCGGCGATCTTCAGATCGAGCTTGCGGAGGAGACGCTGATTCAGCAGCTGGACCGGATTGAGTATCATGTGGTGACCGGAGAGCTGTCGAAGGATCATGTTCCGCTGCTCTTTATCCGGGTTCGCTCAGTAGATCAATTGAAGCGGATGATCTCACAGATGGAAGAAACGAATTCACTCATTACCGGCTTTGTACTGCCTAAGTTCACAGAAGAGAACGGCTGGGCGTATTTCCATGAAATCGAGCATTATAACAAACACAGAGCGGCATCTGCTTCCGTCTTATACGGACTTCCTATATTGGAAAGCGCCTCTGTCATCTACCGGGAGAGCAGAGTCGAATCTCTCATTGGGATTAAAAAAATATTAGAAACGTACCGCCAGTACGTTCTGAATGTTAGAATCGGTGCGACGGACTTCTCCAGCTTATTTGGCCTCAGACGCAGCCCGGACAGCACGATTTATGATATAGCGCCTATACGTGATTGCATAGCTGATATTATTAATATCTTCGGACGCGTCGATTCCGGACATGTCATCTCAGGACCGGTGTGGGAATATTTCTCGAACCGGGAGAGAGTGCTTAAACCACAACTACGATTAACACCGTTCGAGGAGGCGCTGGGCAAGCCTGGACGTGATCTGAGAACGAAGTATATAACGAATGCCTTGGATGGGCTCATCCGCGAGGTCATTCTGGATAAGGAAAACGGGATTATCGGAAAAACGATCATCCATCCGACACATATTAAACCCGTTCACGCCCTCTATGCGGTCACGCATGAGGAATATGTGGATGCCATGAGCATTGTCATCAATAATGATGGTTTGCGCGGCGTGATGAAGAGTGAGTATGCCAACAAAATGAATGAAATAAAACCGCATTTGAATTGGGCCAACAGGATCCTTTTCAGGTCGAAAATCTACGGGGTGTTACATGAACAACAGCACTTTATCGGACTCTTGCCCGAGCACGCACAAGCATACGTTTCCTATTCTGGGTAATCTGCAGGTTACCGTTACACCGACCTATAATCCTTTCAATCTGCCCCTTGATGTCTTATTCTCGATGGCTGCCCGCATTAACAAGAAACGATCTTTTCTATTCGTGAGCAAGGTGCTGGGCAAGCATATCCCCGTTCATCCTTATACCTCGATGCTTAGCGGTGCCTCTCTGGCGCTTCTGTTATATCGGGAATTGATAGGGCGCGAGTATCAAGCACAGACAGATGCGCTGCTGGAGCAGGCTATTCAGGGGCTGCGTAATCCGGAGCTTGCGGAAGAAGCCTATAAGAAGATTATCCATGCACAGCTGTCATCGCCCGTGCCGCTGCAGTTTATCGGATTTGCCGAAACGGCTACGGCGCTCGGACACAGCGTATACGAGGTGTTTGCCGATCAGGCAGCGTATATCCATACGACCAGAGAGGATCTGCCTGCTCTGACATCTGTCATTAACTTCGATGAGGAGCATTCCCATGCGGTTGCCCACCGCTGTTACGCAAGGCATTCCGGCTTGCTGACAGGCGAGGAAATCGTCGTACTGGTAGATGATGAAATGACGACCGGGAAGACGTCGCTTAATATCATTCGCGATATGCAGGCGAAATTTCCGCGCAGCACGTACTTTGTGGCAAGTCTGCTGGATTGGCGCACGGAGCAGGATGAAGCGGCTTATGCAGCGCTGGAAGCGGAGCTTGGTATTGCGATTAAGCCGCTTTGTCTGTTGAAGGGCAGCATGAGTATAGAAGGCGCAGTCGAGTTGAAGCCATCGGACACAGCGCTGCCGGATGGACGCGGCGATGCACGAGTGAATGTCTTGCATATGGGGGAGATCTTCCCATCCATTGAGGCCGCTTCTGTCGATTCGGCCGGACAATTAAATGACTCTCCATATTTGCTGGCTACCGGACGATTCGGAATGAGGTCGCAGGACAATGCAGCGGCGGCCGTTCAGATAACCGAGATTGCCCGGAGACTTCGGGGAATGCGTACGCGTGAGGATTCACATACACTTGTTATGGGAACAGGCGAATTTATGTATGTTCCTATGCGAATTGCAGCGGAAATGGGCGGGAATGTGGTCTATCAGTCCACAACCAGAAGCCCTATTCACCCAAGCCGCGGGCCTGAATATGGCATACAAAGCGGGTATGGCTACCCTTCACCGGATGATCCGGGCACACGTAACTTTGTTTATAACGTCGATCCGGATCAATACGAAGACATTTTTATTTTATTCGAGCGAGATGTGCCGCCAGAGAGGGCTGAGCCATTCATTAATCTCGTTAAGAAGCTGGCTAAGGTTAATGTTCATTTGATATTCTTTACCGGCAAGCGACATGATTGGAAGGTGCTGAACGCATGAATGAAGCGTTATTGGAACGTATTCGCAAAAAAGCTATAGCAGCTCCCGAGCCTTTAGGCAGCTATCCGCCAACTGATGTAACTTTCCTGCTGAAGGATTTAAGTCAGGTACAGCTGGAGAGACCGACCGAGGACAGAGAAGAAGCGATTCAATCCGGCACGCATTATTCAGAGATGCTTCCTGTTGAGTACCAGCCTACGGAAGACTATATTCAACTGTTTCATGATACGCTTGTTCATTCCGCTTCCAAAGTCGCCCGTGCTGCGGCTGTGGCTGCTGAGCTGATTGTAAGTAATAGAGGCCTGAATGTCGTATTGGTGTCGCTTGCCAGGGCGGGCACGCCAATTGGGATTCTGATCAAGCGCTACATTGAAATGAAATATAAAGTAACCGTGCCTCATTACAGCATCTCGATTATCCGCGGTAAAGGCATCGACGAGAATGCATTGCTGTATATGCTTCAGCGGCATGGCGTAGATGCACCGCTCCAATTCGTAGACGGCTGGACGGGTAAGGGGGCTATTCGCGGCGTACTGAATGAGGCATGCGAGAGTTTCGAAGCCCAGTACGGCATTAGGCTGAATGATGATTTGGCCGTATTGGCCGATCCGGGACATTGCTGCGAAACCTACGGAACGCGCGAGGATTTCTTGATTCCGAGCGCTTGCTTGAATTCTACCGTATCGGGTCTGATGAGCAGAACGGTGCTGCGGGATGATTTGATCGGTCCGGATGATTTTCATGGGGCGAAGTTCTATCGGGAATGGCTGCCGCTGGATGTATCGAATCTGTTTGTCAACCAGATTGTCTCGAATTATTTTGCACTTACCGAAGAAGCCCGGGAGATTGCCAATGGAATGCTGGTAAATCCAGAGCCAGTGACATGGAAAGGCTTGCAGGATATTAAAGCCATTCAGACTTTCTATGGTATCGATGACGTGAACCTGGTCAAGCCGGGTGTTGGGGAAACGACGAGGGTGCTGCTGCGGAGAGTTCCTTGGAAAATACTCGTTGACCGGCTGGATAATCCGAATTTAACGCATATTCTAATGCTTGCTAATGATCGCAGTGTACCGGTTGAAGTCTTTCCGGGACTCACTTATTCCTGCTGCGGCATCATCAAACCGCTGGGGAGGGAAACGGAATGATTTATGCAAGTGATTTGGACCAAACGTTGATTTATTCGACTCGCTCGATGGGCGTGCCGGCAGATTCGCCAGGTCTCATCGCGGCTGAGCAGGCAGAGGGCAAAACCTTATCTTATATCTCTCAAGAAGCGTTGTCGCTCTTAAGCAGGCTTCAGACGGACGCTATATTCGTGCCCGTCACAACGAGAACGATCAAGCAATATGAACGGATCCATTTATTTCAAGGCGCCATTCGCCCTGCATATGCAATCATGAGCAATGGCGGCAATATTATGGTGAACGGGATCGTGGATGAGCTGTGGAATCGCGGGATCCGCAGGAAGGTGCAGCAGGGTGCTGCATCCGCACAAGAGGCAAGAGCGATTTTTGACCCCATTATGAATGAGGAATGGGTAGTCGGCGAGCGGTTCTGTGATGAGCTGTTCTTCGCTTTTGTGATTCAGCGTGACCGGATGCCTCTCGAAGCCGTGCTTGAGAAAGCAGAGATTGCTCGGGCTCTCGGTTGGGAAGTTTCGATTCAGGGCCGGAAGATCTACCTCGTGCCTGCTGCTGTAAACAAGCGGGAGGCGATTGAGCATATCCGCAGCATGCATCCTGGGCTTCCGCTTATTGCGTCGGGAGACTCTATCCTAGATAGATGCCTATTGGATGCTGCTGATTATGCGATCGCGCCAAGGCATGGAGAGCTGTACAACGAGCAGCAGCGTAATCCTTCCTGTACAGCCTATCGGTTTACGAAGCATTCCGGCGTTTTTGCGGCGGATGAAATATTGGGTTATGTACACGAGGTGTACAGAGATACTAGAGCGCTGGAGGATGTATCGAGATGAAGAAGATGAAAATTTATTTTAACCGCTGGTTCTCCGTTGCTTTCCACTACATGAATGCCATCCGCAATAATGAGGACGGCGTTCAGTTCGAAATTTACGGCACTCATCCGGATCCTCGTCATATGTCCCTGCAGGGCTGCGACCATGCGGAGGTTGAGCCTGCGCTGCAGGGCTTGGAATACGTCGAGTGGTGCGTGGAGTTCTGCCGTCGTCACCAGATCGATGTGTTTATCCCGCGTCTGCGGATGTTCCACATCTCTAAGCATGTGCATCTATTCGATGCTATTGGGACGAAAGTGATCGTCTGCCGGGATACCGAGCTGCTGGAGAAGCTGATGGAGAAGGATAAATTCTATGAATCTGTAGCAGAGACCGGCATTATGACAGTGCCTGCGTATCATGTAGTGAATAATGCGGCGGATTTCAAGAAGGCTTATGAGGATTTAACTGGACGCGGCCTTCGCGTGTGCTTCAAGCCGACGAATTCGGAAGGCGGCCTTGGCTTCCGCATTATTGATAATAACCGTAATCCGCTTCAGGAGCTGTTTGGCCATGTGACCAAATGGATTTCTTTTGACGAGGCTTATAAGGTTCTCTCCAGTCAGGAAACATTCCAGGATGTGATGGTCATGGAGCTGCTGGAAGGGTTCGAATACAGCATTGACTGTCTGTCAGATGCGGAAGGCAATTTGCTTGCTGCTGTTCCTCGCCGTAAGGCGGGAGGCCGTCTTCGTCTGCTCGATGACAAGCCGGAGCTGCTCGAAATCGCTAAGCGAGTCGCACAAACGTACCGGATTCCTTATAACTTCAACATTCAGATGAAATATAGCGGGGATACGCCAAAGCTGCTGGAAATAAATCCGCGGATGTCCGGCGGCCTGCACGTTACCTGTTTATCGGGTGTTAACTTCCCATATTTGGCGGTAAAGCTGGCGCTTGGCGGCAAGGTTGCTCCGCAAACGCCTGAATACGGCATATTGGCCAGCCATATTGAGCAGCCGATGAAGATGAGAACAGCCGCAGAAACAGCTAAAACGCTGTAAGGCAGCTTAACCAGCTTATGCTGCAAGGGTAAGTGGAAGAGGAAGATGAACAGGGTAAGAGTAAGAACTGAGAGTGCGAATCGAGAAAGAACAGTGCATAGAGGATGAACAGAGTAAAAGCAAGAACAGTGCAGAGCATAGAGGATGAACAGAGTATAAGAAAGGTCAGAGTACGAATCGAGAAAGAACAGTGCAGGGCAATGAGGATGAACAGAGTAAATGCAAGGACAGAGTAGAAGCAGGAGCTAACAGGCAATTGCAATCACATACTCGGAAGCATAGTGGAGATGAAACGGCGTAAGCCGTTTTTTCTTTTTTAAGAGGACAAATCCAAAACCCGTCGGCTATAGTGGATTTGATCCAGTATAAAAACCATATTATTACTGTTTGGATAGCTATACTGGATTATTGCACCTAAATGAGCCTGAAAAGGGCTTTTGAAGCACAATAGTGATTTTTTAAGTGGAAAAATCCAGTTTAGCTCGTCAAATAGAGGCGATTAATCGAAAATAAGTGGAAAAATCCACTATAGCCGGCAGGAGGTTGTAGTTATGCGCGAGGGAACGAGGCTGAGACAACAGCTTGTCTGCTGCTTGGAAGTGAGATTAATATGAGCAATCCTTGCGCTGCCTCATGTATTCAGCGCAGCACACTTTTTTCTTTATTTGACACGGCTTCTTTGAATTTCTACAATACTAGTAAGCGCTGTATGTTTATAATGGGAATAGAGTTTGCGATATAATCTGCATCGATTGCATGCCGAATAAAGTTAATGTCTTAAGGGGGTTATGGCCAGTGATTTTTCGTACGAAGATGGTAGTAGCCGCTGCAATTGGCTATCTTATTGCCGTCATAACCAGTCCGGTGGTGCCTGAGCTTGTCTCATTAGTGATGCCAGTCGTTGGCGCTGCGATCGGCAGCTTCATACCTTCGAAGAAGAAATCACAGCTGGATCAGCCTGCTGCTGCTGCTGCGTCTAATTCTGCTAATGCACCGCAAGCTGCGCCTGCTGCCAAGGCTCAACAATTGGCAGATGTTCAAACAAGCGCGTCGTCTGCCCCGTTTCAAACGGACAAGCCAGGTGCTGAGAACGGGGGCAGCTCCGGCAAACCAACCTCCAGCCGTCAATCCGAGATTCATCCGGAATTTGCCCCGGTTGTGGAGTATTTGAATGTGTTGGAGGATATGATGATATCTGAAGGCCAGCAGAATTCGCTGGATAATGAAATTGTGGAGAAATCCCTGGCTTTATTCGCGCGTTTGCACAGGGTCATACCACCGCTTCAGGAGCTTAATAACGCAGATGTTAATCATACGGTTAGAAGACTGATTTTGAAAGATTTGAATGGATTCATTAATCCGTTTCTGCGACTAAGCGGGGAAGCGAAGACCAAGAACCGCAGAACGTTGTTAAACGGGCTGAGGGATGTGGATGCGAAGATCTCTGACATCGTGTCCACCATTGAGCACAAGGACTTGCTTGAGCTTCAAATGAAGGCGGAACTTATTCACCAGCGTTACAGCAGTTCCGAATACTAACGTATCCCAATAATAAGGGCAGGAGTGATTCGATATGGCGGTTCAATTGGTGCAGTTGAAGCAAGAGGATGAGCAAAAGGTCGTGCAGGAAGCCACCCAGCTCATTCAAAAGGTTGCGAATACCGATACGATGACGCTCGATCCGCTTATGGACGAAATCGGCAAGCTCGGCATGAAGACGCAGGAGAAGGCCGGACAAACGCTCAAAATGCTGGATCGTCCCGTCAATGATCTCATGACGGGCAACCGTGCTGAAGTGTCGAACATGATTCTGAAGCTGCGCGATGAGTGCGAGAGCCTGCAGCAGAGCAAGAACGTCAACTTCTTCGGCAAGCTCCTTCGCAAGAGTCCGCTCAAGAACTATATTTACAAATATCAATCCGTCCGCACGAACGTGGATGCGATCCTTACGGGTCTAAGAGACGGGAAGGACCATCTCGAAGAAAATATTGTGAACATGAGGCAGCTCAAACGCGCCTCCATCGAAGAGATTTATACGCTGCAGACGAAAATTGCCCTTGGCAATAAGCTGAAGGATCTCTTTGAGGTGGAGATTGCCAAGCCTGAGAATGAGACGCGCAAGGCTCACCTGGAGCGGGGGTTAAGGAAAGTGGTCACGCGGATCCAATCCATGACCGAAATGATCATGCTGTATAACCAAGCGATTGCCGCAACGGATATCATTAACGACAATAATGATAAATTGATTGATTCCGTTAACAATGCCGTCGATAAAACGGCGAATCTGATTACGGTTTCAGCCATGATTGCGATGGCGCTTAATGATCAGGAGAAGGTCATTGCAGCGGTTGATGCGACGAACAAGACGATCGAGGATCAATTCAAGGAAAATGCCCGCCTGCTTCGCACGACAACGGAAAAAACGAATGAGCTGTTGTCGAAGCCGGCCATGTCACTGGAGTCCGTCAATACAGCCATTGCCGATCTGATGGCGGCTATCGACTCCTCGGAGCAGTCGAATCGCAAAATCATTGACAGCTGTAATGATTACACGAATAAAATGACGACGATTAATGCGCAGATGAGCAGCCGGCTCGGACTGAATGAAGCGGCTAAACCGGCAGCGGCCATTCCACAATCGGCGGTAGCGAGCGAAATGAGCGAGATTTTGAAATAAAAGGTCGTCCTGCACTCATATCTGGCACCGCTCCCTCATAAATTATGGTAAAGTATTCATCGCCAAAGTGAGGGTCGCCCATGATTCTTCCTGTGATTTTGGGATGTCTGATAATTGTGCTTATGGTGGTAGCCAGCAGTGAGAGAGCAGAGACGATCGCGGAATTGAATGATTAACGGATGACTTGAGCCAGCCCCGGATCTTCGGGGTTTTTTGTTGCAATGAGCGCCTCCGGCCTATCCTAACCATTCTCAATTTGATAGAATTAGAGGAATAATATGGTTAAAAGGGGGCCGTATACGCATGGTGGAGTTTACATTTGAGATCATGGATGATTCCAAGATCAATATTCAGTATCAGTACGGCAGTGCTTGGTTTACCTTCAACTTATTTCTCAATCAAGGGGTATGGACGCTGCATCCTTTCGATGGCATTCTATTGCAAAATAAAGATATGTGCAGCCTCGTCATTGCGGAGCTTTTCAAAAATAAAGATTATCATGTCATGCTGGCCAGAGAGAATATCCCGCTATCTGAGCTGCGGACTTCGATCGATATGCAGTCCCCGCAGGAGCGGAGGCGTATCCGGACTGAGCGTAAACCGGAACCGGATCACGGGCCTTCGGATGAGATGACGGATTTTATTGAGGCGCACAGTTTTAATGATGTGCTTAATCTGGAACTGGATCAGGTGCAGCAGCGGGTTGCTTTTTTTCAGGAGATCCTGCATCGGATGTTTATGGACGGTTATGGTCCGGAGGATACAGATTTTACGAGGGTCCAGGCTTTGGTGAAGGTCTACAAAGAGACCCTAGAAGGGCTTCGGGACATTGGAGATAAGCGGTAACGCGGATCGAAGAGATTCTGCGAAGAGATGGCAGCTCATGCATGCTTGAATACATAAAACTGATATTCCTCCCAGATTCCGCTGTATAGACACTGCTCGAAGTGTGCAAACTTAGAGTAACTGACATGTAGGCTGAGGAGAATGGAGGGGAAGCAAATGAGCTATAAGCCAGCAGAGCTGAACGGGGATTTAGTGAACCAACTGCAGCAGTTCGAGCAAGATTTGCAAAAGCAGACGTCGGGCAATATCGTGGTCATTGCCTATGAGTACGAACCGGATGGGGAGAAGTCTCAAGCTTAAGCATCCCAGTAAAGCATGGGACACATAGGGATCGATGAACAGCAGGCTGACCGTTAAGGTTGGGCTGTTGTTTTGTTGTTTGTTTGTGGAAGGAAAGCGGACTATTCGTTATTTGTTAATGCCGCTGCGGTCATGGTATTGTTATATAATGATCATTTTGGCTTAGAAGGAGAAATACCGTGAGGAAATTAGCATTAATTACGCTTATCACGCTTGTAGGCTTTACTCTGATGCTTTCTGCTTGCAGCTCGAAGCCGCAATCAACGCCGTTATCTTTTGTGGATACCGTGGAGAGCACGGATTTGACCATGGAGAAAGGCGGAACTGTCGCTTTGGGTGTTACGGAGAAGAGCCTGGTGGACAAGCTGGGGAAACCGGAGCGTACGCTCAACCAGGGCAATAGGGATTTTCTAATTATGTATGAGGATTATCAATATACGTCACGTGATGATAGAATCATAGGTTATTCCTTCGGGCCGCAGGCAGCAACCGCGAAGCAGGTAAAGGTTGGAGACCGCATGGAGGATGTTGCCGCCAAATATGGAGATTCCTATTACACGAGAGAGCAGGGGAACATTTCGTTCCATGGCTATATCGATAAGAAGAATAAATGGGTGCTTGAATTTGTCGTCAAGGAAGACCGGGTATCGGCAATTATCATGAGCGAATTATCTTATTATGAATAGTTCATGCGAAAATAGAAAAAGCTTGGCTCCGCTCAGGAAGAACGGAACCAAGCTTTTTTAACGATCATCATGCGTCTGGAATGCACCGCGGCTCTGCTTCCGGCTGCCTTGAACACGGCGTGAGAGTCTGCAGGGCTATTATTTTGATAAGATTACCGCGAAGTGGTATGGTGTAAGTAGCGATAACGGAGGGATAACATGGCAACTACAACTTCAGCAAAAAAAAATAGACGGCTTGCAGGCGGATCGTTAGCGGTAATGGCGGCAGGATTCGCGGCAACACTGCCTTTCCCAGGCGGGGCTTCCGGCCTTCTCCATTCCGGATTCGAGGCCGGAGTTATCGGCGGCTTGGCGGACTGGTTCGCAGTGACCGCCTTATTCCGGCATCCGCTTGGCATACCTATTCCGCATACCGCACTCCTGCCGCGTAATCGCAAGAAGATGTCGGAAGGGATTGTGGCGGTCGTTCAGAATCGACTGCTGGCCAAGGAAAGCATCATTGAGAAGCTGTCGCAGATAGAGCTGGCGGCGCAGCTGCTGCCGGCAGTCCGCAATGCGCTGAAGTCTACTGTCTACAGTGAGAGGCTGCCTTACTATCTGGAGCAAGCGCTGCGGGGAATTGATACAGACAAGGTCGTTCCGCTCGTGTCGGGTGAAATTCGCGGCGCTGTTCAGCGTATAGATCTGGGTGCACTGCTGCACCAGCTGATCCATAAAGCGGCAGAGGACGGAACGGATGAGCGGATCTTCGATTTGCTTCTGGAGCGTGCGCAGACCTGGGCGAGAACGGATGAGCTTCGCCGGCAGCTGGGCGTCACAGCCATGCAGCTTCTTAAGGGCTTGAACTTAGGCGGGCTTATGCAGTTTGCAGTCAATGCATTCATTGGATATTTGGATGAGGATAAGCTCGGCACGATGATTCAGGGCTTCCTTCTGACAAAGATTGCAGAGCTTAAGGTTCCTTACACCGAGCAGCGTGTCGCTCTAATCAACGGTTTGCGCAGCGGATTAAGCCAGCTGGTAGAACGCCTGACAGAGACGGGGCAACTGGATGCCATCCGCGATGGCTTGTTGGACTCGCTTCAGCTGGACGAGAAAATTGCCGGGATGATCGAGGCTTGGCGCGAGAAGGGCGTGGAATTTATCCAGTCCGAATCGTTCTCGGATACGGTCTGGCCTGTCATCGAGCGCTTCATTGACCGTTTGGAGGAGAACCAGGACCTGCTCATGGAAGCGGAGCAATGGATGAAGCAGCAGGTAAGTACGATGATTGAACGCAATCATGATAAGATCGGGACATTCGTAAAGGAAAATATAGATCGGCTGGATAATGATCAATTAGTAGAGCTGATCGAAGATAAGGTGGGCCAGGACCTGCAGTGGATTCGTGTCAACGGTGCGTTATGCGGGTTCTTAATCGGTATTGTGCTTCGAATTATCGAGCAGGTGAGCGGTTACTTCTAACCTTTGCCGCAGGACGTGTTTAGGAACGAAGTCGTTCAGTTAGCTCCAAGCAGGGGATATTCCCAGGCTCGGAGCTTTTTTTCATGAAACAAGGCATGTCGAGCAGGGGGTTCCCGCAAAGTGGTTCGAGAATCCGCAGCAGACGTGGACGCGGCCGGTTCAATCCGGGGGCACTGCCATGTGTTCGGATCGCGCAGCTCCCCGTGCCACACTTCGCGCCGGAGCAGGTTCACCCTGTATCTGCCTTGGAAAAAAGCCGCTGAAGGGATTTATCCGTGATTGGTGGTGCCAGGCAGCCGTGCTGTAGTCAGCTGTTTTGGCGTAAGAACGCTGGAAGCTGCCTGCTATCGGTTTTGGCGTAAGAACGCTGGAGGCTGCCTGCTGCCTGTTTTGGCGTAAGAACGCTGGAAGCTGCCTGCTGTCAGGGCTGCAGACTGTGGGGCTATACTGGAAAATATACAGCTATTCGCAGTGAATCCTGCTATTGCGGGATCTATACTGGATATTTCCACTTAGATAAGCAGTTTTGAGCTTATGTCAATATAGTAGACACAACTTTATGAAACCTGGAGTTGCTCGTAATAGCTTTTTTCG
>NZ_JBHSOW010000117.1:0-51816 GCF_042656405.1 Paenibacillus solisilvae
TGCTGGTCATTTTTTAAGAAAGTAGACTGTCCTTTGGTGTGAATTTACATGCTTTTGGGACAGCCCCTTTCGTTTAAATCATCCGTAATGAGTGCCTCACTTACGATACAGGTCACCGTGCTGTCGGTAACTGTAAGTTTATGTAAAGTTGGAATAATAATAATGCTCAATACAGATACTTTGCGGTGTGTGACATACATTGTAGCGAAAGGAAAGAGTATAACCATGAATCCATCTTATCCTGTTTATCCTTACATTGGTAAGGTACAACAATCGGTAACGAACTCAGCTACTTTTCCGCCTCAACATCAGGACCGACAACCGGGAATCGAGCAGCTGATGGATCCCCGGCCTATTTTTGATAATCCCGGTTATACAGGGAACGGAAAACTTAAGGGGAAAGCGGCAATTGTCACAGGCGGAGATAGCGGAATCGGTCGAGCGGTAGCCGTTGCGTATGCTAAGGAAGGTGCTGACCTAACCATTGTCTACCTTAATGAGCATGAAGATGCGCATGAGACGAAACAATATGTGGAGGCACTAGGCGTTCGTTGCTTACTCCTACCCGGAGATTTGCGGATTCCTGACACCTCTTCTAAGGCGGTGAAACTTAGTGTCGATACATACGGGCGTTTGGATATTTTAGTAAATAATGCCGCCGTACAGCCTTATACAAGTAGCATCCTCGACGTTTCGGATGAACAATTAGAAGATACGTTCCGCATCAATGTTTTCCCGCTGTTTTACATGACCAAAGCCGCATTGCCTCATTTACAACCAGGAAGTTCAATTATCAGCACCACGTCCAGAGTGGCCTACGAAGGGGATGAACATGTGCTCGACTATTCGGCAACCAAGGGCGCAATTGTTTCCTTCACCCGAAGTTTATCCCTTTCACTCGTCGGTCAAAGCATACGGGTAAACGGTGTCGCACCGGGACCGACGTGGACTGCACTCACAGTGAGCACCTATCCGGCGGAACATCAACATACCTTCGGGGCTAAGATTCCAATGGGGCGAGCAGGTCAACCCTTCGAAATGGCTCCTGCATATGTTTACCTAGCCTCTGATGATTCGGCCTATGTGACGGGTCAGATCTTACATGTAAACGGAGGAAATATCCGCTACACATAAATCTCCTGCGACTGCTTACCAGTCGAAGAGCTCGCAAAAAACTTGTTGTTACTTGTGATACGGTTCCCCCCGATTTATCTTCACCGCCCGGTAAATCTGCTCCACCAGCACCAGCCGCATTAGCTGATGCGGCAGGGTCATGCGCCCGAAGCTCAGCTTCTGCTGGGCGCGCTTCAGCACCGCAGGCGCGAGCCCGTTGCTCCCGCCAATGACAAAAGCCACGTGGCTCCGCCCATACGTGGCTAATCGATCGAGCTGGCCCGCGAGATCCTCGCTCGACCAGAGCTCCCCGTCCAGCGCAAGCGCAACGACATGCGCTTCCGGCTTAATCTGCGCGAGCAGCCGCTCACCCTCGCGCTCGCGAACAATGGCTTCCTCGGCTGCGCTCATCGTCTCGGGCGCCCGCTCATCGGCCACCTCCGTGAGCACAAGCTTCACGTAAGGCCCAAGACGCTTCGCGTATTCGGCGATGCCGAGCACGAGATACTTCTCCTTCAGCTTCCCAACCGCCGCAATCTGAATCAGCATCCGCTACACCACCAAATACTCGGCAATGTCATCGCACATATCGCATGTTGCCGGCGCTTCCCAGTCCGTGAACTTCGTCGTCATCAAGCTCACGATATCCGGCGCATCCTCGTATTCATCCACGAACTTATCAATCGCCAGCTCCACATGCTGTTTGCATACACAATACATCTGTCCCTAATCCCCTTAACTGTCTTCATAGTCTGTTAGCTCTATCTTACCATCTTCCGGCCAAACACACGAATGGATCAGCCCCTGCCGGCAAGCCTGTTCAACGGCTTACCTGCACAGAGCTGATCCACTTCGCTCCTACTCTTATTCTTCCGCCTAAGCACAACGCTTAAACATCGTAATCTGCATCTCTTATTAAGCATTAGCTTTTATCTCTTACCCATAACTTAGCTTTAGACATTATCTTGCATCTCTTACCCTTTAAACAGCCTCAGGCATTAGCTGGTATCTCTTAATCTTACACTAAGCTAGAGATACATCAGCTTACCGCTTGTCATCAAGATTGAGCTTCCAGCTCAATCTTCCGTCTTCTCTTCCAGCTTAAACGTCACCGTCTGCTTCTTGCCATCGCGGTAATAGGTCACTTCGATGTCGTCGCCGATCTCTTTCTTGCCGTATAGATATTTGCGCAGATCCATAGTGCTTGTGATCGGCTGTTTATCCAGCTTCACGATAATATCGTTGAATTCCAGACCGGCTTTCTCCGCAGGGCCGCTCGCCTGCAGCACGATAACCCCTTGATCCACGTCATCAGGCAGCTTCAGATCTCCCTGCGGAAGCGTCAGACCCGATCCGTCATCCGAAGTGGCATTATCGTTCTGCGAGGAATCCGCATTCGAATCCCCATCCGTACCCGGATCATCGCCGCCTGCGCCGCCCTCTTCAGCTCCATCAGGCCCGGTAATACCGCCTGTTGATTGCTGCTGCGCAAGGTATAAATCCAGATCCATCGTATATACGCCCAGATAAGGCCGCTTCACTTTGCCATACTCCAGCAGACTTTCCACGATCGGCATCGCAATATGCGAAGGAATCGCGAAGCCGACGCCTTCTACCCCGTAATCGGCAATCTTCATGCTGTTTATGCCAACCACATTGCCGTCCAGATCAATCAGCGGTCCGCCGCTGTTGCCTTGGTTAATCGAGGCGTCAATCTGAATAACTTCCTGCTCCCAATCATACACGCCGTCCTGGCTGAGGGATACCGGGATAATCCGTTTCGTTTTGCTCACAATGCCCATGGACAGCGAGTCGCTCAGACCAAGCGGGTTGCCGATCGCCATCACCCATTGTCCCGCGCGAAGATTATCCGACTCACCGAAGCTCACCACCGCATCGATGCCTTTATCATCAATCTCCAGCACAGCCAGATCCGTAATTTCATCGGTACCGATAATCTTCGCATCCCGCGTCTCGCCATTACTCAGAACCGCTTTTACCGCGACTGCATCGGCAATGACGTGATTATTCGTTATAATATGAGCTTTGCCCTTCACCTTCTCGAAAATAAACCCCGAGCCAAGTGCAGCCTCCTGCAGGCCTGAGCCATCTCCCGCATCAGCGCTTGCATCTGAACTTTGAGCACCTTCAGGAACTGCCTGTTCATTGATAATGCTGACGACCGCGGGTCTCACCTTAGCCGCTGCCGAGATGGTCTTCTCCAGAGGGTCGCTTGCTCCCGCCTGCACGGTACTTAGCGGTGTACTTACAGTCGCAGCTTCAACGCCGCCCCGGTGAAACCCGGTGAACATCCCGAAGACCAGCATCGCTGCGACTGCGCTTGCGACTGACGATGTGATCGCAATACGTGTAGAAGACCAGCCTCTTCCGCTCTTTCTCCCGAAAGGAATCTGCTTCTCAGCCAGATTCTCGACACGGGCACGGCGTGAGACGCGCGTGGAATAAAAATCGTCATCGAACAAGCTCATCTATTATCTCTCCTCTCGATGCCCTGGACATCAAGATCATTTTATTTACAAATCTAGGAATGATATTCGAATAATCGACTACAATAGTATAGAGAGTTAATAGGGAGCGCTGCGAGTTTCGCCTCGTGCCCCAAGCACTCACAAACATTATTGCCTGTCACTTACTATAGCATGAAAGCAGCCTTAACAGGGCAGCTTCACAGCTGTCAATCCACTTTATTTTCTCATCCAAATGAAGGAAAAAGGAGCAACTGCCCATGACCCGAAAAGCCGCTTCTGCACTCGATCATCTCAATCTCGTTGCGAAACTAGCAGATCTCAAAGAAGATCACTATCGAATCCTGCTCTCGCTTAGCGCCATGACTGAGCTGTTGATCGATAAAGGTATACTTACCCGTGAAGAGCTCGAGTTGAAAACAGCTGCACTCGATACGGAGCTCGAAGATCTTATCGTCGCTTCACTTCATCCCATGGGGTAGGCCGGTCATGATATGTATCCCGCAGTGGACACTCGTCCTTTTTGAAGAAAAAACCGTTGCTCTCTAATATACTATTCACCGTTAGCTTGGCCAAATCCATTAAATTATGATCAAGGCTCAAATGAGCCAAATAGACCCGCTTCGTCCGATCCGTCAGCAGCTGGCATAACGCTTCGCCTGCCGCTTCATTCGATAAATGCCCGATATCGCTTAATATGCGGCGCTTGATATTCCATGGATAACGTCCCATGCGCAGCATGCCCACATCGTGATTCGACTCCAGCACCAATACGTCCGAATCCTCTATCATCACTCTAACCTTATCGCTGACATAACCGAGATCGGTAGCCAAACTGAGCTTAACCCCATCCTCGTCAAAAACATACCCGACCGGCTCAGCGGCATCATGCGAGATCGCGTAGGATTTCGCCTTCAGCGATCCGAAACAGATATCTTCGCCCGTCTCCATAATAACCCGCTTCTCCGGCGCAATCGTCCCGACATGGCGCTCAAGAGCATCCCAAGTCGCCGAATTCGCATAGATGGGCAGATTATATTTTCTGGCAAAGGCGCCCAAACCTTTAATATGATCGGAATGCTCGTGCGTCACGACGATGGCATCCACATGATGGCCGGCCACGCCCCGCTCACGCATGAGCTCCTCGAGTTTCTTCGCGCTTAATCCCACATCCACCAGCACCGTCGCACTATCGCTTTGAACTATCGTCGCGTTCCCCGTCGACCCGCTGGACAAAACCGTAAATCGAAGTCCCATGCTCCCTTAAACCTGTCCTTTCCCCGTTCGCAAGCTCCGGCAAGCGAAGCTATGACAAACCTCGCCTTATTCCGTCACAACTTCGCCGCTGATCGCATTCACATAATACACGCTTGGATTGCCATCCTCGAGCATAATACGCCATGAAGGAGCAGACACCTGTGTCTCCGAGTTCGCAAAATTGGGCCCATGATACCCAAGCTTAATATCTTTGATGACCGCTCCGTTTTGCAGATTGCGTTCAATTAAGGTTCTCAGAATCGTTGCCGCCGGCAGCACCGACTGTGCGGGCGAGTCCTGAGCATCCACAAGCTCAATAACGTCCTTCCGATAGGCAGTGATTTTCTGATTATCGTAGTACAGTTCCAGCTTCACATCGAAGATCGGCAGCTGCTTCACCGTCCGATAGAGAACGAACGCGGTGTCGTAAGCTTTGTCATATGCAGCGTCAAACGTATATTTATTGAGCTCCGGAATGATAGGTCCAAGCCCCTCCTGCAGTTCCTTTGCATTAAAGACGATCTTACTCTCCACCGGCTGCTTCAGCTTAACGATCTCACCCTTGCGGAGCTTAAACGTCAAGCCGCCAAGCTCCGGTGTTTCCGAAGGAATGCTTTCTGCCAATTTGAGCTTGATGCCCTTCTGGTTCATCAAGCTAAGCGTCTCTGCCGGCAGATCATTGACGCCCGCACTCGTACTCAGTCCTTCACGGATATTGGACCAGAGCTGGTAGCCAAGCATCAGATTCAGCAATAGGAAAGCAAAAATCAACACACTCTTCGCTCTGCCCCAGTCCATCCGTTCACCTCAATCTACATTTTCACGTCTTAGCCGTTCACTTTGCCTGCTTGATCCGAATTCTTCTTGCTGCCGCCTTCGCCTTCAAGCGATAATGCCGGTCCGCCAGGCTCTCCTGGCTGCGGCTTCATGCCATAAGGCATTGCACCCAGCAGAACCTGCTGCGTGCCATCCCGCAGACGAACCGCCCACACCGGCTCAAGCTTGATGATCTCCGTATCCACCGGAGCGGCAAGCAGCGCCGGATATAAAGCCGTTACTTCACTTCTGCGCGGGTACTCCTCTAACGTGGTCTTGAGCAGCTCCCCGCCTGGCAGCCAGCGAATTTCCTTCGACTGCGCTTTCTTGCGAAGGGTAAGCAGCGAGCGTTCATACTCCGAGACGACTCCCTGCTGCAGCCGCAGCTTCATCTCGCCGAACAAAAAAGACTCTACCGGCAGAATCGGGTACGAGCTGTAATACTGCTGGAAAAGTACCATCTGACTGTCTTCAAGCGTTCCGGTATGAATAAACCGGTGAAGCCCGTCCCAGCCGCCGTGCTGATTAATGAAGGAGATTGCAGTATACACATTCTCACTCTCATTATCTTCTTGAGCTTGTCCGGCAACGGGGTCCGTAAAGCTGATCCATTTGCCGTTCTGCTCAACCTGCAGACCGCGCTTGCCGTCCGTATAGATTTGTGACCCGCTCCGATCACTGATCGTTCGCGTCACAGCCGGATCCAAGAACAAATTCTTCTGCATCTGTTCGGCTGAATATCGGTCAAATCCAACCAAGGCCTGAAGTCCTTCTACCGGCCCAAGCGGCGTATACAAATCATTGCCAACCATCTGGTACTGCACCTGATATTCCCCGTATCCAACATACATCTGAACGTCTTGCGAGGTCAGATCCGCCCTTACCGATTCATAGATCGTCAATCCGTCGCCGCTGAAGAAGTAGGTTCGAACCTCATCGCGGCCGCTGTTCTTAAAGATCCAGATCCGGTTGATGGTATCCTCCTGGAAGACAGGATCGCCTTCCAGCTTCAGCGCCTTGCTCAGCAGCTTGGCCGGAACACCCTGTCCAAACCGCAGCTCCAGTCCCTCATCGTTATTACGGACATCATTCCAGTCCACAACCGAGAGCGTATTGCGCTGGAAGCCCTTGAATTCCCGGCTTTGCAGCTTCCCATAGATTAAATTATAGAAATTGGTGCCGGGATAGAGCAAAGTATGCTTCCCTTTGCCGAGATGAAGAACCATATCCTGAGGAAAAATAACATTCTCTACCTGCTCTTCTTGCCCCATCGGCTCAGCGCCCTTGATATAATCCTGCGGCGAGTTGGTAGTCGCACCAAGTCCAGGCATGCTGTACGCCAGCAAATAACTTTGACCTAAGCTCAGAATAACGAGCACCGCGAGCAGCCCTGTCTTGAATTTCTCCATCATGCGGACTCACCTCCCGCTTGCAGAGCAGGCAGCACGACGGTTACTGTCGTTCCTTCATTCAGCTCGGAATCCAGTGATATTGAGCCTCCGTGGGCTTTCACAATTTCCCGGGCAATAGATAAACCGAGGCCGGTACCGCCCATATTACGTGAGCGCGCCTTATCGACACGGTAGAAACGATCGAATATGCGGCTCAAATCCTTCTTCGGAATGCCGATTCCCGTATCCTTGACGCTGATCGCGATGAAGCCGCCGTCCACCCTGCGGGCGGCAATTTCAATCCGACCGCCGTCGAGCGTATATTTGATCGCATTCGATACCAAATTATCAAGCACCTGATCAATTTGATCTCGGTCAAGCCAGATGGACTGAATCTCATCCTCTACGCGAACGCCCGCGCGAATGGCTTTCTTGCGCAGCTGGAAGGAGAAGCGATCCGCCACTTCCTCCAGCATCTCCGGAACATTCGTCTGCTGACGGCGCAGCGTCGACTGATTGGAGTCCAGCCGGGATAGATGAAGCAGATCGGTAACCAGCCGGATCATCCGCTCGGTCTCATTGCGAATAACGCCCACGAACCGAGCCCCGAGCTCCCGCTCGTCCATCGCTCCATCGTCGAGCGCCTCCGCATAGCTCTTAATCGTCGTGAGCGGCGTACGCAGCTCATGCGATACATTCGCGACGAATTCACGGCGCGACTGCTCAAGCCGTTCCTGCTCGGTAACATCCTGCAGAACCGCAATCGTACCGGAGACTTCTTTATCCCCCCGGTGAATCGGTGTGAACGTTACCCGCATAAGCTCGTCCTCATCGCCATCTGTCTGTACATGATGGATCATAACGGACGGCTCATGCCCGTTCATCATGGCCTGCAGCTGCCCATTGTCCAAGTCGAACAGCTCCGTTAACCGGTTGTTCTCGCTCTCACCCAGACCAAGCATCTTCCGCGCGCGCCGGTTCGTAATCATGACGACGCCGCGTTCATCGGCAGCTACGACGCCATCGCTCATATTGGCGAGAATCGAAGCAATCTTGTCCTTCTCCTCTTCATTGGCCGAGAGCGCATCGCGCAGCCTGATCGTCATGTTGTTAAACACTTCGCTAAGCCGGCCAATCTCGTCGTTGCCGAGAACAGGAACCTGCTGATCGAACCGTCCTTCGGCAACAGCCGCAGCCTGCCTCGTCAATCCTTTAATCGGACTTGTAATCGTATGTGCCAGAAGGATGCCCAGAACGCCCGTTAGACCAAGCGCAATGAGCATACCGGACATGAAGATCCGGTTGATGCGGTCGACCGTCCGGTACAGCTCCTTCATCGAAGCAACCATATAGACCGCCCCAACGATTTTGCCGCTATATATAATCGGTTTCGTAATGATCTTCTTGCGCAGACCATCCTCATCGATGAATTCCTGCTCATTATCCCGAATTCCCTGCAGCGCTCGGCTGACCGCAAGCGACGTATTCTTCTTGCCGACATACGATTGATGTGATTGCAGGGAGGTCGCAAGCACCTTGCCGCTCGCATCCAGCACCTGTATCTCCGCCTCATTGAGGCTGAACAAGCTGCTGACGAGCATGCTGAGATATTCCTCTGTCGTTTGCCCGCCTGTTTTATCCGCCGTATTAGGCAGAGTTTGCGCTGCAAATTCAGAGAGCAGATTCGCCTGCTCATTCATATTGTTCGTGAAGGTCGACGTCAGCGAGGTCTTCATCGTGCTAATAAAATAAACACCGATCAGCTGCATTGCAATGAGAATCAGCAGCACATAAATAATGATCAGCTTGACTTGGATCGTGCGGAAAAACCGGATCCCGTTCATCCGTACCCGAAGCCTCCGGATTTTGGATTACGCATCAGATAACCGAGGCCGCGCCTTGTAAGAATATACTCCGGACGGCTCGGGTCATCCTCAATCTTCTCCCGCAGACGGCGGATCGTTACATCGACCGTACGCACATCGCCGAAATATTCAAAGCCCCATACCGCCTGCAGCAGATGCTCGCGCGTCATCACTTTCCCGCTGTTGCGGGCTAAGTAATAAACCAATTCATACTCGCGGTGAGTCAGATCAAGCTGCTCATTGTCCTTGTAGACCACATACATATCCGTATCGATAAACAGATTAAAGATCGCAAGCCCCTGCTTGTCCTCAGAACCTGATAAACCCGCTCCGGCCGCACCCCCGCTAATCAAGGCCGTACCTACTGCGGTCTCCGCTTTTTGACGGCGCAAATGAGCCTTCACTCTGGCCAGCAGCTCGCGCGTACTGAAAGGCTTCGTCACATAGTCATCTGCACCAAGCTCGAGTCCAAGCACTTTATCAAGCTCCGTGTCTTTGGCTGTCAGCATAATAATCGGAGTCTGCAGCCGGGCTCGCACCTCGCGGCATACATCCATTCCGTCCTTAACAGGAAGCATTAAATCAAGCAGAATCAAATCCGGCAGCTCTTCAAAAGCAAGCCGAACCGCTTCACCGCCGTCAAAGGCGCAAATCACCTGATAGCCTTCCTTTTCCAAATTAAACTTTATAATATCCGCAATCGGTTGTTCATCGTCCACGACTAAAATTTTTCCGTGCATCCTTACACCGCCCGTCGTCGCTTGTGCCTACTTTGCAATTGAAACTACAATCATGCTCTAGCTTCATCAAGCTCAGTAAATCTCCTTCTATTCTACCATAGGATATGTCTTTGTTCCCAATGAAAGTTCCCTCATCTTATGGATGTTTTGGGAACCTTTTGCACCAGTCTCACGCATGAAAAAACACCGCCGCAGCGAATTCTCGCCGGGCAGTGCTCCTCTTTTGTCTTATAGATATTTCAACGGGTTCTGAAGCTCCCCATTCTTGTGAACCTCAAAGTGCAAATGAGTGCCGAAGGAATGCCCGGTATTACCCATGATACCGATTCTATCTCCCTTTTCGACCGTTTGACCTTTCTTCACGGAGATCTTGCTCAAATGACCGTATGTGGTTTCATAGCCATTTTTATGGTTAATAATGATACAGTTGCCCAAACCGTTCTTCGTGCCTGCGAAGGCGATGACCCCGTTGTCGGCAGCCATAATATTATGGTTACCCACAAGGTCTACACCTTTGTGCATTCTGCCCCAGCGCGTACCGAAGCCGCTCGTGATTCTTACACCGGATACCGGCCAGGAGAATTGGCCTGTACCTTCGCCTAGAATAACCTTGGTCCCTTTCATAATGATCGCCGGGACGGAATTCTCAAGCACCTGCTGCATAACGAGCTCTTCGCTCATTAAGTAGCCGTTCTGCTTGGTGAGCTTGTACACCATTTGCTTCTTGCCGCTCTGGCCTTTACGAATAACCTTCTGCTCTCCGGCACGCATGTTGCTGTTTTTCTGAATGACGGTAATCGGCTCTATGGCGATCGTCTCCGTCACATTCTCTACCGTCTCAACAGTCACCTGCGGCTTCAGCACGGTCAGATCAAGCACGTCGCCAACCTTGATCATATCATCTTGAATCCATGAATTGCGTTCGTAGATCACTTGCTTGGAGATATCAAAACGATCCGCGATACAGCCAACGCAATCGCCTTCTTTAACTGTATATTTCGTCGGTTTGACCGTACCTTTCACCATCATCAGGTATACTTGGTCCGCGTTCAAGATATCGCCCGGCTCTACATTCGCCGATTCAGTCGTTACCTTCTCCACAATCTTAACCGATTTCAAGGCCGTATTGGTCTTGTCCGAGGTCTCGGCTGACTTGGAGTACGAAAGCGCCATGACTTCATTGGCAGCCTTTTTCACTGCAGCCTTCGGGGCATATTTACCCTCAATCCGCTTCATAATCGAATCGGCAGTCGCTTGGTCCTTTACAATACCGATCAGCTTGCCGTTAACCTCAAGCTCCACGCCTTTGGCATGGGAACCTATCATCGATTCCAGCTTCTGAAGGGTGGCAGTGGTTTTCGGCTCTGCTTTGTAGGCGCTCTTATGCTCGAATTTCAGTTCGCCTGTTTCAAGCTCCATCGTGACATCCGGATTGGCTGTCGTAATTTCGGATTGTTTGCGGCTTATAAGCTGGCTAACCTGGTCCTGAGAATCAACTTCCCCTACAAGATTGCCGTTCCTATATACTTCTACATAATCGTCAAAATGTGCTTTCACATATTGCGTACCGCTAAACCCCACAGCAGCCAGCAGCATGATTGCTCCAACTGCCAAAGTAATTGGCTTCTTACGCATTAATCGAGATGCAGCACTGCCATTTATCTTGACTTCTGAGTTACTTTGCGTCTGTTGCGACCGGTTAGCCCGAAAGGTCTGTCGAATGGAATTCCAGCCCTCTCGAATCCGATCTTTACCTGGAAAAAAGGCCATGATCGTCTCCTTTTCGCGTTCTCGTTCTATCGTTCGATGAATTTCGACTGCAAATTCTACAACTTTAGCTCGAGATCTACTGTAACATAACGCCACATAAAGGATCAACAAAACGGCCTTTTACGGTAGATTAATATTTATTCAGAATCTTCATCATACTGTCGTACTCCGAACGATCCAGATACTGTGCAATCAGCTGCTGAACCTGCGTCATTTCTTCAGCCGTTAAGCCGCCTTCCATCCAGCCTGAGATCTGCTGCCAAGCGTTCTGCGGAAGCTTCTTCATCATCACATTGAACAGCTCGTCTTTATCCGCAGCGCTCAGCTTACTCTTGGCCTCATTCAGCTGGTCTGTCGTCATCGCTACTCCGTCCTTCAAAGCCTCATCCGCCCCGCTCCCACTGCTGCCGCTGGATGAATCCGCTTCGCTCGTGCTTCCGCTGTTGCTGCTTCCATTGCCGCTGTCATTGCCTGCCGCCCCTGAACTGCCTGCCGAAGAATCAGCTCCGGCGGCTGAATCCTCCGATCCGCTGTTCCCCTTAGGCCCCGAACCTCCTCCGATGTCGCTAAGTGCCCCGGACGGAAGATCGCCGAACGCATCGACAGCAACCGGCGGTGTACCCTCATCCGCTGTGTCGTCTTTTCCAGCTGCCGATTCTCCATCCCCGCTGCTTGCTTTCTTGCCGTCAGCTGCTGCCCCGTCTGTTTTCAACGCGGGATCAGCGCCCCAGATGCTGCCCCATACCCCATTCAGCGCAAAAGGCTTCTCTTCCAGCGGGATGTTAAACTGCTTCAGCAGCGTCTCCACATAGCTGTTCACGATGTAACCGGTCGTCCATATCGACAAAAAACTGATAATTAATCCTGCAGCGACCGATTTGGCCAGCCATCCTGTCATTTTCCACATCTCTATCATCCTCCACCAGGTCAGCCCTTTCCGCCCTTCTATCTGCGAAATAGAGTAACCATTTATCGTAACTGCTTTTAACACATACTTCTTAGTATGGGCAGCCGGCAGAGGAAGCATTCATCTTAAGCTGTCATTTCTTCGTCTTTTCTCTTTCCTATGGCGCTGATCTCCGTGCTGCTTACTTATGACAACTTCCTCCCATCATAAAAAACCTTCAGCATTCAGTGACGGATCACCGAAATGCTGAAGGTCTGCGGGGGCTGCAGCAGCTTTGGCAAACTAGCTGTTAAAATGCTTTTTCACGACTTGGCAGGCTAATTTCGGCCGGCGGTACCGGTCGACAATTCCTTTGCTGTTCTGCGTCCCGGCTCTCGTCAAGAGCCAGCCTGTTCCCTCCGTTACTCTGCAATCGCTAAACTGCCAGATCAGCATGCCCGAGATAAACGGCCTGGCTAAATACGCCGCTAAATTCCGGTCTATTATTTCTGCCTGCCGCTCTTCCGTGCCTTTCACCCCGCTTGGTTCACGGAAGCCGTAATAACCGTCGGCGCCAAATTCACTCATGATCATCGGCTTGCCTAAGCCGCCCAGCTCATCCGCCCAACGTCTTGCTTGCTCGCAGAGCTCAGCCGGATCCTCGTCCGTATACCAAAGCGGATATAAATTAAACGAAACCACATCCACAAGATCAAAACACAGCTCCTTATCCCGGTGATGACTGGCAAAGCTGAGCAGCCTGGATGGATCCAAAGCGCGGATTTGCTTCAGCTGCCTGCTGTACATCTCCCGCCCTTGGGCGGTATCGCTGGCGCATTCATTCAAGATGGCCCAAATAATAATGCTCGGGTGATTATAATGATTGACCACCATTTCTTGGTTGCAGTCTTCACACTGCTGTTCGAAATGCGGATGCTGCATCTGCTGCAGACTGAGTCCTCGCGCGTGATTTTCCTCCCATACCAGGATTCCCCGTTCATCGCATAAATCAAGAAACCGTTCATCATTCGGATAGTGGCTCGTGCGAACCATATTGGCGCCCATATCCAGGATCAGCTCCATATCTTGAACCATTAGCTGATATGGGATGGCAGCTCCTGTCATCGGATGGTCCTCATGCCGGTTGAAACCTTTTAAGACCACATCCTGCTTATTGACTTGGATTCTGCCATTATTCGCGGTGACAGTCCGAAATCCTACCCGCTCGATTAGGTCATCTTGGGGACTGAAGCCTCCTTCGGTGAATAATTGAACAGCCAGCTGATACAAATGAGGTTCCGATGGCGACCATTCCCGAACGTGAGGGAACTCCTGCAGTAGAGTGAAGCTGCTGGTATGGCCTGCAGGAACGCGGCTCTCTTCCCATTCAACTAACGTTTCTCCGAGCTCTGCTCTTAAGTGAAAGCTTGCTTCCTCGCTCCCGATATTCCGCAGGGCAACCTTAATCTCACCCTGCCAGCCATCATCCGTAAAAATAGGTTTGAAATGAATATGTTCAATATATAAATCAGGTATGAACTCCATTACAACGGGACGGATGAGGCCGCCATAGCTGTAGTAGTCGTTTGGCAGATGGAGTGAAGAGGAATCATGAAACGAATTATCAACCACAATCACAATCTCATGCCGGCCGGGCTCCACATCCGGAATAACTGCCGTGAAAGGCGTATACGCATTGTAGTGATGGCCAACCTGCTTGCCGTCAAAGTAAACATCGGCTGTGTGACTGACCCCTTTAAAACACAATCGGACCGCCGTATGCGAATCGACCTCTATAACTCTGCGATAGACGCCTTTTCCCCGGTACGTCAGAAATTGCGGGTGCATTTCCCAGCATCCTGGGACTGGCAGCCGGTATGTATAGGTAAGCGGTACCTCATCCTCTTGACCGATCGGCTGAAAATCCCAGTCCCCCTCTAATTCCTGCTGAATACGTACTTTATTCGTCTGAAATAATCGGATCATGACAACCCAACCTCCTTAATAGCTTACTTTAAGTCCCTACTGCATGTAAGCGTCATCATATAGAATGGCGCTCTCTTAATTGCTATTACTCTATCACGTTGTGCTAAAGCAATCCTACCCGCAACATTGGATATAAAATCAGTCTACTACTAGGGGTACAAGGGTAGAAACGAACCTTGCTGACGATCCGCACGAACCGTGTTACCTTGACCATTTAACCAAAAAAAAGAGGACAACGAAACATCGCTGTCCTCTTCATATCGTCATGTCGATACCGATTAAATGTAGATCGGCATAACTTGGTTCGTTTGCTCACGGTTACGGCCAACGGAGAAGATTGCAATCGGAATGCCTGTCAGCTCCGATACCCGCTCTACATAACGGCGCGTGTTAACCGGCAGGTCTGCCAATGTTTTCACACCTGTAATATCCTCGCTCCAGCCTGGCAACTCTTCATAGATCGCTTCGCATTCCGAGATCAGCTTCAGGCTGGCTGGGTAATGCTCAATAACTTCGCCGCGCAGCTTGTAGCCGGTGCAAATTTTGACCGTTTCAAGACCGGACAGCACGTCCAGAGAGTTGAGCGACAACCCTGTAATTCCGCTTACACGGCGGGCATGACGAACAACTACGCTGTCGAACCAGCCGACACGGCGCGGACGGCCTGTAACCGTACCGTACTCATGTCCGCGCTCACGGATCCAGTCGCCTGTCTCATTGTTAAGCTCCGTTGGGAACGGCCCATCTCCTACACGGGTGGTATACGCTTTGGCCACGCCGATGACCTGTTGAATCTTGGATGGACCGACGCCGGACCCGATACAAACGCCGCCTGCAGTCGGGTTCGACGAGGTAACGTATGGGTACGTACCTTGGTCGATATCGAGCATTACGCCCTGCGCGCCTTCGAACAGAATCTTCTTGTCTCCGTCAATCGCATCATTCAATACGACAGAAGTATCGGTTACATAGGGACGAAGAACTTCTGCATACCCAAGGTACTCCGCCAAGATCGCATCGCAGTCAAGCGCCTCTCCGCCGTATACTTGCTGGATCACTTGGTTCTTCTCCACAATAAGACGGCGAAGCTTGCCTTCGAACTCCTCAGCATCGAGCAGATCCGCGATGCGGATACCGTTGCGGGCAGCTTTGTCCATATAGCAAGGGCCGATCCCTTTACGGGTTGTGCCGATTTTGTTATCGCCTTTGCGCTCTTCTTCAAGACCATCCAGCACGAGGTGGTAAGGCATGATGATATGCGCACGGTCACTGATTTTCAAATTCTCGGATGAGAATCCATGCTCATGTATATAGTTAATTTCGTCGATTAGGGCAGATGGGTTGATGACCATGCCGTTTCCGATGACGCATACTTTATTTTGATTGAAAATTCCGGAAGGAATCATAGTCAGTTTGTACTTTTTGTTGCCGATGAGAATGGTATGGCCGGCATTGTTTCCCCCTTGATAACGGGCTACAACATCTGCACCATCTGCTAGAAAGTCGGTAATTTTCCCTTTGCCTTCGTCTCCCCATTGCGTTCCAACTACAACTACCGTTGACATGGATATACCCCCATTACATGTTTTGCGCACAACCAAAATGACTGCCAGTCTCAGGCAGCATTATTAGTTTAGCAGTGTGACTCGTTAAAGTCAACGAAAAACGAACAATTGTACAGTTCCCTATACAATTGTTCGGAATTAGCTTATCAATGTGATGCATATATCTTGTTTTATGAAGCTTGTCCTGGCTCTTGGTGCTGCCGGTCCAAGCCCACAAATTTATTAAAGTTCTTCAGGAAAGCCAGCTCCACCGTACCTACGGGACCATTCCGCTGTTTGGCGATAATAATCTCGATGATGTTCTTCTTCTCGGATTCCTTATCATAATAATCATCCCGGTATAAGAACGCTACGATGTCGGCATCCTGCTCAATGGATCCTGATTCCCGAAGGTCAGACATCATCGGCCGCTTGTCCTGCCGCTGCTCAACGCCCCGGCTGAGCTGCGACAGTGCGATAACCGGCACCTCAAGCTCACGGGCGATTTGTTTCAATGTACGGGATATTTCAGATACTTCCTGCTGACGGTTCTCGCCCGCTTTGCCGCGTCCTTGGATGAGCTGCAAATAATCGATCAGAATCATGCCAAGTCCGCGTTCCTTCTTGAGCCGCCTGCATTTGGCCCGAATATCCGATACCGTGATACCCGGCGTATCATCAATATAAATTTGCGCTTCAGACAGCGATCCAATCGCCATCGTTAGCTTTTCCCAATCATCGCCCTCTAAATACCCTGTTCTAAGTCTGCCGGCATCTACATTGGATTCCGCGCAGATCATCCGCTGAACCAGCTGCGCAGCCGACATCTCAAGGCTGAAGATCGCAACGGTCTCCCGTGCGCGAACGCCGACATTCTGAGCAATGTTAAGGGCAAATGCGGTCTTACCAACAGAAGGACGGGCCGCAACGATAATAAGGTCATTTCGTTGAAAGCCCGCCGTCATTTTGTCGAGATCCGTGAACCCGGAAGGAATACCCGTCGTTCCGCCCTTCTGCGAATACAGCAGCTCAACCTTCTCGAATACCTCCATCAGCACATCGCGAATAGAGATAAAGCCGCTGCTGGAACGGCGGTTGGAGAGCTCCATAATACGCTGCTCCGCTTCACCCAGCAGAATGCCGACATCATCCTCAGCCGCATATCCATTTGAAACAATATTGGTAGCTGTCCGGATTAACCGTCGCAGCATGGACTTCTCTTCTACAATTTGCGCGTAATAATCTACGTTAGCAGCCGTAGGAACGGAATTGGCCAGCCTCGCCAGATAGCTGACCCCTCCGATTTCCTCCAGCTGATGCCGGTCCTGCAGGTAAGCCGTCAACGTCACCAAATCGATTGGCTGACTGGCTTCTCCGAGCTCCACCATCGCTTCAAAGATAAGCTGATGCGCCGGATTATAGAAATCCTCGTCGCGAAGCCGTTCCATCGACGTAATTAACGCTTCCGTCTGCAGCAGTATTGCACCCAGCACCGCTTGTTCAGCTTCAATATTCTGCGGGGGCACACGGTCAAACATCAGCTCATTGCTCATGGTTCGTATGGCTCCTTCTCTTTATATCCAATTTATTCCTCAGCTGCCTGTACACGAAGCTTCGCTTTCACTTCGGGATGAAGCTTAAGCATGACTTCCGTTACACCAAGCGTACGGATCGGTTCTTCCAGCTCAAGCTTGCGCTTGTCGACTTTATGTCCTTGCGACTCTAATGCCTCTGCAATTTGTTTGCTCGTAATCGCTCCGAACAGCTTGCCGCCTTCACCTGCTTTCGTCTTTACGACGATCGTCATCGCTTCAAGGCGTTCCGCAAGCGCCTTCGCATCTTCTTTCTCCTTCGCCTTGCGTTTAAGCTCAGCGGCGCTTTGTACTTCAAGCGTCTTCAGGTTACCGTCCGATGCCAGCTTCGCCAGCCCCTTCGGAAGCAGGAAATTACGTACATACCCCTCGGATACCTCTTTCACTTCACCCTTCTTGCCTTGCCCTTTAACATCCTGCAAAAAGATTACTTTCATTCGAATAACCCCTCTTCATTCTCAATTTCCTGCAGCACCTGCTTGAGGCGCTGGGCCACTTCGGTTACTGTACCTTCCTGCTGGGCAGCGGCATTGGTTAGATGTCCGCCCCCTCCCATTCGCTCCATCACGATCTGGACGTTCATATGTCCAAGCGAACGGGCGCTGATTCCAATTAAACCGTCCAAACGCTCACCGATAACGAACGACGCAAGGACATCCGTCATATTCAGCAGCGTATCGGCAGACTGTGCAATGAGCAGCTGTGAATACTGCCGTCCCTGTTCCGTAACGGCTATTGCAATATGCTCATAGACGATCTCCGCATGTTTGATGATGTCCGCTTTCTTGATGTATTCCGCGAGATCTTCCTTCAGCATCCGCTGGATCAGCATCGAATCTGCACCATTGCGGCGCAGGAACGAGGCAGCCTCGAACGTACGCGAGCCGGTACGGAGCGAGAAGCTCTTCGTATCAACCGTTATCCCCGCAAGCAGCGCGGTTGACTCCCTTACATCCAGCATAATGCGATCATGGATATATTGGAGCAGCTCTGTCACTAATTCACATGTGGATGATGCATATGGCTCCATATACACAAGGATCGCGTTGTTGATAAACTCTTCACCGCGGCGATGGTGATCCACAACGACGATTTTCTCCGTCTGCGCAATCAGCTTCGGTTCTTTGACCATGGAGACTTTATGCGTGTCGACAACAACGGCAAGGGTCCCTGATCCAATGATTCCCAGCGCATGCTCCGGCGTTACAAAACGTTTGGTGAACCGCTCATCTTCTTTGAGCATCTCCATCATTTTCTGGATGGCCGGATTAATTCCCTCTAAGACGATAAAAGCTTCTTTATTGAAGACAAGTGCAGCCTTTAATATGCCGATGGCCGCGCCGATCGAATCCATATCCGGCATCTTATGACCCATAATGACTACATTGTCGCTTTCTTTAATCAGATCACGAAGCGCATGTGCAACGACCCTTGCCCTTACCCGCGTCCGTTTCTCTACCGCATTGGACTTGCCGCCGTAGAAAGATTGCCTCTGTCCGACTTTGACCGCCGCCTGATCTCCACCTCTTCCAAGCGCGAAATCAAGACTGGTCTGAACCCAATGGCCGAGCTCTACAATGCTCTCCGCACCTGCAGCAAACCCGATACTGAGCGTCATGGGAATTTTGTTCTCCCCGGTCATCTCCCGAACCTCATCTAGAATAACGAAACGAGAGAGCTCCAGCTGCTTCAGTGTCTTCTGGTCGGTAATCACCATATACCGGTCCGAGGTTAATCGCTTCAGGTAGACGTGGAATTTACTTGCCCACTCCGTAATTTCGGCGGTAGCCTTGGACATCAGCGTTGCGCGCTGCTGGTCATCCATTCCCTGCGTCACTTCTTCGAGATTGTCCATCATGACAATCCCAAGCGCCAGCTTCTCATCCTCATAACGCTTTGCAAGCTGCCAGCGGTGAGTGATATTGCGAACATACACGAGCCGCTCATCGAAACGGAACATCAGCTCATACATCGAATTGCCGATAGCCGCCTCGATTGTCCCTTCCCGCTCCTTCGCCTGTGACAGCGTAGGGAACAAGTCGTATAGAGACTCCCCGACAACGGAATCCTTCTCGAGCATATGAGTGACGAATGCATTATGCCATTCAACGGTCTTTTCCTCATTGTACAAAATAATACCGAATGGCAAGTCGCTGATAACCTCGTTGCCGGCTTTTTTCACACGATAAGACAAGGTTCCGAGATAAGACTTCAAATCACGCCGGAAAGACCGCTCCGCCAAGACGGAGTACAGCCCCACGCCGCCGGATAATACCAATCCGAGCAGCCCCAGCTTCCATTCATACGAAGCTAACGTAACCGTCAGCAGAATCATCAGCACGAATGCCCATAAATGGTGCATACCGTGCCATCGTTTTACGAGAAACTTTGGCATCTACTCACTCGCCCCTGTGATCAAGGTTTCTTAAACGCTTTTCGAATCGGAAAGCCTGCATCTATAACACCGATCAAGCTAAGCGGTGGGAAAATAGCCACTAAAGCGCATAAAAAAAATGGTACAGCCCGATTCCATTTGCGCTGATCTGCAATGTAGAAGAAGAAGCCCATAGCCTGAATCGAAAAAGCTAGCCGCATGAGCGGAACTAAGTTCAGCAGCATAACCGTCAGAAACGAATTACCATTGTCCGGAGTGGCCATATCGACCATGAGAGCGATCAAATAATAAAAGACGAAAATGCGCGGCAGCATCCAATCCTTCGCTGGCTGAAGGCCTGGAACGGATAATCGCATCGACCTAAGAATAGGTCTTGCAATTGCATGTGCTACAACAGCCAACAAAAAAGAAACCGTAATGAACGCCATCGGAATCGAATGAATCAGCACTTGGATGTAATTGTCCGTGAATTCCGCTGACAGACTATCCATCAACAATCCCTGCGAATTAAGGTTGTCGACCGTTTGACGAACCAGCTTTCTGATTTCGCTCAGCAGCGACATATTGAACAAGAGATCGAACATGACGAGCTCCAGCAGCATTTGTGCCAGAAATACTAAAAGAGTAGCCGTCAAAACCTTACGCGCTGGCGTTTGTTTGCGGTATAAATGACCCATTACAATGGACGGAACTAAGAAGAACAGTCCGATTATTAGAGCCGGCGGTCCAAGCACCACCATCGCTATGCCGTATACGCCAAGCATATGCAGTGTAAATGCCCGTTTAGAAAGCGTTGTGTACAAAATAACCATGGGCACCAACATGACGAATGCGGTAATCGCATTCAACAATGGCACTGCGATTGACAGCAGCAGCAGGAGTGCAGCGCCACTCCACAAAATAGATTTAACTCCGGTCTTCAAACCGTTCACCTCTTGCTCAAGTTACTCTTATCATAGCTAAGCTTTACTCCCCATTATAACACAAAACACCGGACAACACAGAATTGGAGTTGTCCGGTGGATAGCCGCTTGCCCATCAGTATCATGCTGCTTCAGATTATTGGATGGTCCATACATCTCCGTCATTCTCTGCATCCAACCCAATTGCTTTGAAGTAGGAGACCGGTACGAATGCACGTTTACCGATGGATAAAACGGCTGTGGACTGGTCTTTAGCCTTAGCCGCGTAACCCCGCTCCAGCATAAGCTCTCCTTTGCTTGGTGCTTTGGCCGGACTAACCGCTGCCTGATCTGACGAAGCCCTGCCTTTCTCTATGCTGTACGTATTGGCAGCCTTGTCCCACTTCACCGCATAACCATGTTCTTGCAACGACATCAAGTCCACATAGGTGGCACTGTTATAGCTAACCAGCGGATAGCTCTTATCCGCCCACTGCAGGTTTCCAGCCAGTTCAGCTACACGGTCAAAATGACTGCGGATCGGTTCTCCGACTCGTACCTTCTTGTTCAGCTTCCCATCGTCCAGAGCCACTTGACCGGCGAGCAGCACATATTGAATGCCTGCCGACATCAGATCCGGATGCTCAACCGTTGATCGGTCATTAATCGTGTTGTAATCGAACAGCACAATATCCGCATCCATCCCTTTAGCGAGCCGGGCTTTCTTCTTAAGTGCAGGCGCCTGCTTCTCAAGCCGCTGTGCAGGAAGCAAGCTAAGCTTTGCAATCCCGTCCATCAGAGACATCACCTTCTGATCCCGGACATACAAGCCGATCGTTCTTGCGAACGTACCGGATGCCCGCGGATGATTATTGAATCCCGGCTCAAGAATCGCATCACTGCCGATCATGACATAAGGCTCCTTGAAAGCTTCCACAACTGCCTCCGGCGGAATCGCATAAGCAACCGCAAGCTTGCCTTCCTTTTGATACATCGAGAAGGTTTCTTTATTCAGCCTTTCTGTCGTTCCGGCGATTTGCAGATCATGATAGGTGATCCGGAATCGCTCCTGCCAGCCTGTATCGAAACGGGCTGAGTTCAAATACGTACCCCAGTAATCGTATGGATAGGTACAAGCTGTAATATCAAAGCCCTTCGCTCTGGCTGCATCAATAATCGCCAGCGCCTCCGGCATGGAGAATGTTCCGCCCGTACTGTTAATGTGGTCAATATGTACCGCTGCGCCTGTTTTCTCCGCATAATCAACGAGCTCTTGCGTTCCTTCCAGCTCGGTTCCAGGCTCGCTCGCATCGGAGTAACGTCCATGGAAATACACAGGCACGTTGTACTCTTCAGCAAGCTCCATGAGCGGTAAAATCTCGGCCGCTTCAATACCCGGCACATACTCGAGGCTGAATGAAATCCCGAGCGCTCCATCATTCAGCGCCTTCTCTGCCTGCTTCTTCAGCTCCGCAATCTGGCTGGCATTCGCTGCATCATACCGGCTCAGCTTAAACTGATTGCGGGCTTGTGTATAGAAGTAGGACGCTCCGAAGTTAACCGGCGTCTCATTGCGTTCATAATAGCTGTACCATTTGCCCGGTGAAGATGTCCCCCCGTGCATGGCAATATTCGACGTTACGCCATCGCCGATTTTCTGCCAAACGCCGAGCGGGTTAGGGTCGTACGACAGATTATCAATAAAACCTGGTGCTGCGACGAGCCCTTTCGCATCGATTACTCGTTTACCCTGAAGCGGTTTTGCGGTTACAACACCGATCGTTCCCCCGCTGATTCCGATATTTAAGCCGTCTTGATCGAGCTTCGTCTCCGGATTAATGACACGTCCCCCAGCAATGACAATATCATATGTTTTTGCAAGATCCGCATCGGTCACACCTGCTTCAAGCAGCTCTGCCGGCGATTGCTGCTGATTATCTTGGTGCCCGCTGCCTGTTTCATCTGGATCTCCTGCACCGCTGCCTTCGCCGGATGTATCATTACCCTCGTTGATTGTTCCCCCAGTGCCTGTCCCCTCTGTTTGCTCAGGCTTCTTGCCAGGAACCGTTTCATCGGATTGATATAAACCGTACACCAAATATCCGCCTACAATTAGAACGACCAAGAAACCGATTGCCATTAATACGCGAGACGGACCCTTCCTGCCGGATCTTCTTCTCTGACTCCTGCTCATTGTTCTCCTACCTCCTGCGCATAAAAAAGCGTCATCCAGAGGATGACGCCTTTACGAATCTGAAGATTCTTCCAACTGTTACCTATATCCTACTATGCTTCTGGCATGAGCGCAAACCTCACCCGGTCACTACCCGGTAGCCATCTCCGTGTCAATTGCTGTTCCGCCGCTTACGATCATTTGCTCGCAATAATCGATAATATCACTCCGCCTGACGATGCCGATAAACCGGTTCATATCATCAACAACAGGTACAAAGTTCTGTACCTTCGCTAAAGAAACCAAATCCACCATGTTCGCATCGATACGAACCGCCTGATTATTCAGCCGCATTTGTACGTCCGACAGCCTCACCTTGTTGGCATGTTCAAACGACACACTCGGATTGTTTTTCATGAACCACAGCAGATCGCCTTCGGTAAGGGTACCGGCATATCCGCCCGTTTTATCCAGAATAGGCACCGCCGTATAACGATGATGTTCCATTCGCTCGAGTGTCTGGCGCAGCGTTGCATCCAGAGTCAGCCAAATGACCTCTTGCTTAGGTAATAAGAAAAAAGCAATATTCAATGATTTCGCCCACTTTCGTTCTTCTAAGTCCCTAGCAGACTTAAGGAGGCACTAAGTAACGGGCCCCGGCCATAGACCGTTAGTTCTTGCTCCTGACTGCTTCCGATGTCGCCGACAGCGACTCCACCGGCTTTTTGTCCTTCACTTGGTATTCCTCCGGCAAAGGCAGCTCCGCCTTTGTTTTGGCAGGATCCAACCAAGCCTTGATCAATTGCTGTGTAGCTGCCAAATCCTCTTCATCGGCAAAATAATACCATGCGCCATGGTTCTCTTTACGATGGCCGTTCCCTTTGAGGGTATGGCTGTAAATTGTTCTGTTGCCTGCTTGGAGCATGCTTTTTGCCAGATCAATCATATGCTCCGGTGTAAGATCCGTGCTGAAATTTTGGCCCATCGTGTCCATTAAATCCGGAATTTTGGCCCATTGGCCCACTTGAGAAGCTTTGTTCATAATGGCATTCAGAAAAACCTGATGACGTCCTGCCCGGCTTGTATCGCCGCCTGCATCTTCCCGGTAGCGCACATAATTAAGCGCATCCTTACCATTGTACAAATCTTGGCCGGCCTTCACGACGAATTTCTCATGATCAGCATCATCATTTACCAGGTCTTCCGTAATTGGCAGTGAAATGCCGCCCATGGCATCAATCACATCACGGAAGCCTTGGAAGTTTATTGTAGCATAATGATCAATACGCGAGTCAAACAAATTCTCGACTGTTTCCACGGACATTTTCGCACCGCCAAAAGCATAGGCATGCGTTATTTTGTCTTCCCATTGTTTTCCTGATTTTGTCTCTTTACCGATGATTGCCGTGTACGTATCCCGCGGAATCGATATCATTAGAATCGCTCCGTCAATGGGTCTAACCACTGTATAAATCATCGTATCCGAACGGCCGATTTCCTTGTCACGCTGGTCGACGCCAAGCAGCAGCAACGAGAAAGGGTCTTCTTTCTTATAGACGACCGGCGTTGTTACACGGCCTTCAAGCGGCTTGTATGAATTCTGGAGCTTCTTCTCTACGTTATCCGACAGAAAAAAATCAAAGCCCCACAGCGCCAAAGCGGAGCGGTTATAATAACCAGCAATACCTGCGACAACAACAAGAACTAGTATCGATAACAACCACTTTTTTCTTCGCGATGATGGCTGCCCTGCTGATTTTTCCATAATGATAAAGCCCTCTCCTATTCTCCTTTATCTACTTACACCGTTCTCTTCTATTTTAAACGATTGCCTATATCCGAAAGTTACAAATCATTAACGATTTTATGATGACAAATTCGGGCAATGTTTACAACTCTTTATTTTCCAGGGTCTGCATACATCTGTTTAAATTAGAATACATAAAAAGAGAATCTATTGGAAAGGGTGAATAAGAATGTCATCATCATCATTCGATCCAGAACCGTCATCAACCGGGATTGACCCTAAAGTTGCAGGTCTGCTCTGCTACCTAGGCATGTTCATTACCGGGTTTCTTTTTCTTGTCCTTGAGAAGAAAAGCCGCTTCGTTAAGTTTCATGCGATGCAATCCATCATCGTAACGGTCGTTCTGGTCGTTATTAATATTGTGCTCGGGTTTATCCCGATTATCGGCTGGCTTCTTGGATTAATATTGTCACCTCTGACATTTGTACTCTGGATTGTGTTAATGCTGTTTGCTCTGCAGGGCAAATGGTTCAAACTACCAATAATCGGCGATTACGCGGAACAGCAGGCCAATAAATTCTAATTCCATATCCTTACTCAAAAGCCGTCTTGGCCAAAGGTGGCTTTTTGTGTTTCTCGGGGGATTACTTATAAAAAAAGAGCAGCCTTTCGGCTGCTCTTCTCTTCATGCAATCTATTCCGTTGTGTAAGGCAGAAGCGCTACTTGACGCGAACGCTTGATGGAGATTGTCAGTAGACGTTGGTACTTCGCGCTTGTTCCTGTTACACGACGTGGCAAGATTTTACCGCGTTCGCTGATAAATTTACGAAGCAGGTCCGTATCTTTATAGTCAATGTGTGTAATTTTGTTAGCTGTGAAGTAACATACTTTACGGCGCTTGTTACGGCCTTTACGACCGCCGAATTTGCGTTCTGGACGCTCGTCGCCGCCATCTCTTTGCTTAAAGCTCATGTTCATCCGTCCTTTCGATTAAAATGGCAAATCATCTTCCGATATGTCGATCGGGCGTCCGTCATCTGAGAACGGATCACGATTGTCGTTCTTCTGTGAGCCTCCTGAACGGCTGCCTCCACCTTGTGAACCGCCGCCGTAGCCGCCTTGGTTTCCACCTTGGCCACCGCTAAATCCACTGCTTCCTTCTTCACGTGAGCCACCGCTATCACGGTTACCGGATTCCAAGAAACGAACGTTGTCTGCAATGACTTCCGTCACATAGACGCGCTTACCTTCGTTGTTCTCATAATTCCGAACCTGGATGCGGCCTTCAACAGCTGTCAAACGGCCCTTGCGCAAATAGTTCGCACATGTTTCTGCTAGTTGACGCCAAGTGACAATCGGGATAAAATCCGCTTCTCGTTCACCTTGGCCGCCGCTTGTAAACGGTCGATCCACCGCAAGTGTAAATTGCGTTACCGCAACACCTGCTGGCGTATAACGCATTTCAGGGTCCTTCGTTAATCTACCTATGAGAATAACGCGGTTCAACATCGTTTTCGCCTCCAATCAGACAATCCTTGCGCTTATTTAAGACTAAGCTACGTCTTTGACGATCAAGAAACGGATAATTTCATCCGTAATTTTCATGACGCGGTCAAGTTCAGCTACAACTTCTGGAGTTGCATTGAAATGTACCAGTACGTAAATACCGTCACGAATCTTGTTGATCTCATACGCAAGGCGGCGTTTACCCATCACATCATGCTTCGTGACTTCTCCGCCGTTTCCGATGATGCCTTGGAACTTGTCAGTCAGTGCTTGAACTGCCTCTTGTTCCACGTCCGGACGAATAATGTACATTATTTCATATTTGCGCATTTGTTTCACCTCCTCTTGGACTAGCGGCCCCCATCACTGGGAGCAAGGAGCGAGATTTACTCGCATACCACATACCTGAATACTATACCAAATACTATAGGCTCCTGGCAAGTAGCGATTAGATATTGGCAAATTTGCTACTCCCTCATTCTTCCGCTCATCATCTCTCCCTCAAAGTCGCACACTAAGCACCGGACTATTCTTTGTCCAAACATTATTGTTGCGAAGGAGATGCAGCCAGCTATGGGTGAATGGACTGAATTCAGACCCGGCGATCGTGCGCCGAATGACGGGACCTATATTGAGATTGGTGAAGCTTCTTTCCACATGGGAGTTAATCATCCAAAGAAGGTATCCCTTCATAAAGGTGAACAATTCCCCGCGACCTCAAACAAAGATCGCAAGTGGAAACGAATGCATTAAAATTTTTTTTTCATGATGAATAGCTTCAGCAATAGTTGTGCATTATAATTCGTGACGGTGAAAAGAGAGGTGTGGTTCCATTGAACCGTATGGAGCAAGAACCGCAAAGTGATTCTGTCCACTCAGCATAGAAGCGGAGGGATGTGCCAAAGACTATTGTCTGTAACACACGCACACTGGATAAAAACCGGTGAACCGAGGTTTTCTAACAAAAGCTTGTAGTGATGACTAATTACGTTTCGATTAACCACCGTCGGAAAAGGGCTCGCAAGAGCCCTTTTTTCATTTGCTTTTTTCGATACGCTGCCAATATAACGATTCGGTTTCATTCCCTATTTTTTTGGAGACAACAAAAAAACGGTTCCTTATAGGACCGTTCCAGTAATTAAGTATGGCGGAGAGAGTGGGATTCGAACCCACGCACGCTTTGACACGCCTAACTGATTTCGAGTCAGCCCCCTTGGGCCTCTTGGGTACCTCTCCATTGTGTCAGCAAAAATTATTTTATCATGGTGCCTGTTCGATTGCAAGTGTCTTATCCTAAAAATTAAACCAGCCTCTGCTTTTATTCGAGACTATTCTTCTCCCCCTGCATCTGCACTTCCAGACCGCAGCACTTTCTTCATGTTTTTCTCAAATTTCGCCCGCGGAATCAATACACTATGCTTACAGCCCACGCATTTGATCCGAATATCCATGCCCATCCGGATAATCTCCATTTCGTTTGTCCCGCAAGGATGCTGCTTCTTCATCTGTACAATATCGCCGAGCTCAAATTGTTTTCTCTCCATGGCCTCTACTCCCCCTCTTCTCCTCTACCTCATTTAGATAAAGACCTGCTCGAATCCCTCTTCACCTTCGCGGAACAATCCTCGAATCTCGACATGCTCGTTGGCAATAACCGTCTTCACGACTAGCAGATCATCCTCCGGAAAATGAATCGATAGTGCGCAGCCTGCCGTTATTCCTTTGGGGGTCGGACAGATGTCTATATCAATATCCGCATATTCTAATAGCATCTCTGCACGAAGGGCCTGCTGGGTAGAGTCGAAAGCAATCAGCATCGTTCTCCCTCCTTCCTTATGAATATTCATTATTTCCCCTCACGTTCAAGTATAAAATGGTTGTCCCATCCATATACTAGTAACCAGTAGTAATTGAGAGCCGTTTCTATGACCTGTGTTGTTGTGAGTAGAGATTGCGGGAGGGGAATCTATGAAACTATCTGGAGTGAAGGATTCATCGCTTAAAGTGCCTTACACCGATCCAAATATCACTAACCTGCTTATTAACCGCCTATCTTACTTACTCGACAGCTTGCCCAAGGAACGCCAAATCATTGTCGTTTGTGTAGGGACCGACCGTTCTACAGGTGATTCCCTCGGCCCTCTAGTCGGTACATCTCTTAGTAAATACCGCAGCCCTTATTTCGAGCTGTATGGAACACTTGAAGAACCTGTTCACGCCATGAATTTAGATGATACGTTAATTGATATCAATAAGTATTACCGTAAGCCCTTTATAATCGGAATTGATGCTTGCCTCGGCCAAACATCCAGCGTCGGCTGTATTCAAGTGGGTACAGGACCTGTTCGTCCCGGTGCCGGTGTCAATAAGGATCTTCCTCCTGTTGGTGACATTCATATTACGGGAATCGTCAACGTCGGCGGATTTATGGAATATTTCGTTTTGCAAAACACTCGCCTGCATCTCGTCATGCGTATGTCAGAGATCATCGCTCAGAGTCTGCACGCTGCAATTGCCAGAAGCATTCGCTCCTCTTCTATTTCGATCGCGCAGCCTGAGTGATTGCTTCTTTTTCTTCTGGAGTTAGCGTGTATTGCGACTCTCCTTGTTTCACAGGTTTCGCATATACGAAGGTTTGATCCCGGCTATGCAGTCCGCTCAAGACCATTCCATCTTCTTGATCATCCACTACGGCAATCGAGAAGCTAAGATCATTCCCTTTTTCTGCGAATGCATTATAACGAAGAAAACCGACATTTCCTTTTTTGTTCTTCATTCTCTCAGCTATTGCTTCAACGCTGAGTTTTAGCTTCTCATGACTTGCTTCCCGCTGGCTGATTCGTTCCTTCATCGAAATGATAATCTGCTCTAAATCTTCCACACCAGTTCCATTCATAAACTCATTAAAGTTTTGTTTGATCCTTTTCAACCTGTTTCCAAGCACAAAACTTCTGATGAATAAAATAATAACGGCCGCTGCCAGTCCTACCGTTAACCAATCTGCAGGACGTTGTAAGAATTGATCCATTGTTTGATTCCGCTCCCCTATAAACCCATTAGCTGTAGTGTTGTTTGATTTCCTTCACGGCATTGATTAGGGTGTCTACCTCGGACTCCGTTGTAAAGCAGCCCACGCTTGCCCTAACTGCTCCAGTCTCCAATGTGCCTGCAGTCCCATGCGCAAGCGGTGTACAATGAAATCCTGACCGAACAGCGATTTTATAATGCTGATCCAGAATAAAAGCGGTCTCCGATGGATCTGCTCCATCAATGATAAATGAAACAATTCCTGTTCTGGATCGGCCTAACGCAGGTCCAAGGATCCGAACTCCATTTACTGCACTTAAGCCCTCCATTAACCTCTGGGTAAGCATCCATTCTCTAGTATGGATTTTTTGAATCGTCTCATGCAGCACATGCTGTATCCCTGCTTTTAATCCAGCAATCCCTGGCGTATTCTGCGTGCCTGCCTCATACCGGTCGGGTCTCACCGTCGGCTGCTCGACCGACTCCGATTGACTGCCCGTACCGCCGTGCATGAGAGGCATCAGTTCTACATCAGGGTGAATATATAACCCCCCTGTGCCCTGCGGCCCTAACAGCCCTTTATGACCCGGAAACGCCAACATGTCGATCCCCATCGCTTCCACATCAATATCAACAAGTCCTGCCGTTTGTGCAGCATCTACGAGAAGCTTTATACCTCTTTTTCGTGTAATCTCTCCAATTGCGGCAATATCAATTATCGAGCCAAGCAAGTTCGAGCTGTGGTTTACCACCACTAATTTTGTTTTTGCTTGAATAGATCGTTCCAATTGTTTAACATTCATTTCACCTGTTGCGCCAAGTTCAACATATGTAACCTCAACCGATAGCGCTCGTTTTAAATATTCTAACGGTCGTCTCACGGAATTATGCTCAATTGCTGTCGCAATCACATGATCACCCGGCTGGAGCAACCCCTTAATAGCCATATTAAGGGCCATCGTCGTATTTAATGCGAAAGCAATATCATTGGGATTGTGAATCCGAAAAAGCTTCGCAAGGCTTTTTCGCGTATCAAACAGCACCCTGCTTGCCCGTACTGCCATTTGGTGGCTTCCTCTCCCAGGGTTTGCCGCATCCTGCTCCATTGCTCTTACAACTGCTTCTATAACCTCAGGGGGTTTAGGCCAGGACGTTGCTGCATGGTCTAAATAGATAATTGATTCCGCTTCTGCCATTCCCACACTTACCTCCTTATCAACCACAATCCTGCTCGGTTCTTTTTTCCTCTTCCGAGCTTCCCTTGGCTCTTCCTTGACTCTTCCTAAGCTCTTTCTCAACTTTTCCCTATCATTTCTACAGCTTGCCCTGGTTCTTTCAAAGCTCCTCCACAGCTTTCCTCAATTCGTCTTACCGCTTCCATAACTCTTCCTTCACATGTTCCAGATAATATCCCATTCGACATTATGTTAGTATCGCCAATGCGCCTTTCTTTTCCCCGCAATGAGACAACCTTTATCTTCCTAATGTTAATAATAGCACACTCGATCGGCATCTATAACGAAGATAACCGTTCAAGTATGCTATAGATGAATCAGTTATGATTAATCATTACGCAAACTGCTGCAGCAGTTCCAACAGTCTTTCAAGATCCTGTTTATTATAATACATCAGTTCAATTCTTCCCTTATCTTTCTGCTGTTTAATCTTCACAGTCGTTTTAAACTGGCCTCTTAATGTTTCTTCGATTTCTTCAATGTAAGGATCACGTTTCTTAGAAGTCGGTTTCGTCTTCAATGGAACCTGCTGATCCAGCTTTTGAATGGCTTCTTCTAAATCCCTTACGCTCCACTCATTAGTTATCGCATGTTCAGCCAACTCTTTTTTGCGAGTATCATCTTTCACACCTACCAATGCCCTTGCATGTCCCATCGATAATGTTCCACGTGAAACATTATCTTTTATTTGATCCGGCAATGTTAACAGCCGAAGAAAGTTCGCTATATGTGATCTTGATTTTCCAACCTTCATAGAAAGCTCTTCTTGTGTTAAATCAAACTTATCCATTAATGCTTGGTACGCAACTGACAGCTCAATCGCATTCAAATCTTCACGCTGTAAATTTTCAATTAGCGCGATTTCCATAACCTGTTGATCAGAGAAGTTTCTAATTACTGCAGGTATTGTATCACTGCCGCATAACTGGGATGCCCGGAAACGCCGCTCCCCTGCAATAATTTCATAACCCTTTAGAACAGTTCGAACAATAATCGGTTGGATAACTCCATGCTGCTTAATTGATTCTGCAAGCTCTTTAATTGCATCATCATCGAATGTTTTACGTGGCTGATATGGGTTTGGTCTAAGTTGAGTTAACGGGATTTCCGTGACTTTGTCGTCTTCATTAACAGAAAGCGACGGGATCAGCGCATCAAGACCTCTACCTAGCCGCTTGCTCATACATAATCACTTCCTTCGCGAGTTCAAGGTAAACCTCGGCCCCTTTAGATCTAGGATCATAGGTAATAATCGATTGTCCGTGTGAAGGGGCTTCACTTAGACGAACATTACGAGGGATTATCGTTTGATAAACCTTTTGCTGAAAATATTTTTTAACCTCTTCAATGACTTGAATACCTAAGTTCGTTCTAGCATCAAACATCGTCAGCAGTACCCCTTCTATCTGAAGGCTGGTATTCAGATGTTTCTGAACAAGTCTAACTGTATTCAAAAGCTGGCTCAACCCTTCAAGCGCATAATACTCACATTGAATCGGTATAATTACAGAATCAGATGCCGTAAGAGAATTAATCGTCAATATGCCAAGAGACGGCGGGCAATCAATTAAGACATAATCATATTGATTTTTAACTAAGGAAAGTGCCTTTTTCAATCGCAACTCACGAGAGATCGTTGGTACAAGCTCAATTTCTGCTCCAGCAAGCTGAATCGTTGCAGGAATAATATTTAGTCCTTCAATTTTAGTAGCTACTGTCGCATCATTAGGATGAACATCATTAATAAGCACATCATATATACAATAGGCAGCGTCCGCCTTGTTTATTCCAATGCCGCTCGTCGTATTCCCTTGGGGATCTATATCAACTAGAAGCACCTTTTTACCTAACGAGGCTAGACAGGCTCCTAAATTGACGGACGTTGTCGTTTTTCCGACACCGCCCTTCTGGTTCGTAATCGCTATCGTTTTGGACAAACCATTCACCTCTACGTAGATAACTTGTTGATGCGGTAAACCTCAAAAGTTCACCGCCGGATAGCAACGGTGAGCACTAAGAACATTTACTATATTTGAATACAGAAACGACGATGCCGTCCTAATTCCAGGACGGCTCTTCATCGGATATATTTTTGAATTAAGGTTAACGCTTAGGAATTTTAATGACAATCTCGTAATGATCCTCGTAGTCCTGTTCTTTTGTCTTGATTTGCAGCCCTGACCCTGAAACCATATCGATTGACTGCCGGATCGTGTTTAATGCAAGTCGAACGTCCTTTGTAAACGAAATGCGTTTAGACTTTGCCGGTGCTGTCGCTTCTTTAAAGAAAGCTACACGCGATTCTGTCTGCTTCACATTCAGTTCTTTTGTAATGATATCCTCGAGAACCTTCTCTTGCAGTTCTTCACTATCGAGTGATAATAATGCTCTAGCGTGACGCTCTGTTATTTTACGCTCCATAAGCGCATTTTTAACGGTATCGCCAAGACCAAGCAATCGGATCTTATTTGCAATTGTGGATTGACTCTTACCGAGCCGCTGCGCCAGACTCTCTTGAGTCAAATTATGAAGGTCAATCAACTTTTGATAAGCAAAAGCTTCCTCAATAGCCGTCAAGCCTTCACGCTGCAAATTTTCGATGAGTGCAATTGAAGCTGCTTGTGAATCATTAAACTCACGTATGATAGCCGGAATCGTCTCCAGCCCTAGTTTCTTAACCGCCCGATATCGACGTTCCCCCGCAATAATTTCAAAGCGGCCGTTGCGTACCCGAACGACGATAGGCTGAATAACACCATGCGTCTTAATCGTTTGACTCAGTTCATCAATGCGATCATCATCAAATACGGTACGGGGTTGGTAAGGACTCGGATCAACCTCGCTTAACGTAAGTTGTTTCACTTCATCTTGATTGCTTTTATGATCACTAAGACCAAATAGTCGTGAAAATTGTTCTTTCATCGCGTCAACTACCACCCGATTTCAAAGTGCCGAGGATTGTCGTCTTTATTAATTCGTCGGCTTTAAGTTGATTTCCTGCTTGACTTAAAGATAATGTGTGTTAAAACACAAAAGAATTGTTTCACGTGGAACAATCAACACGGACGATTTTCAACCAAGCTATACTATCGGCTGCTTTAGAGGAAGGCCGGCCTTCCTTGGATATTTACTCGGTGTTCCATTTAACTTTTCTATTAAGATAAGATGTCGATCTGATTGCTCGAAGGGTAACTTTAGATGATGAGAAGATAACCATTTTGCTTTCAATTCAGTCATGCTGCGTTTTGATTCCAAAAGCTCTTCTTCAGGATCCGCACCCTTCATTGCTGCAAATATGCCTTTGCTTTGAACAAATGGGAGACAGAGCTCATTTAACGCCGCAAGCCTAGCTACTGCCCGTGCGGTAACAAGATCATAACGATCTCGATGTTCAGGAAGTCTAGCAATATCTTCCGCACGCCCATGTACACAAGTGACATTCTCCAACCCAAGCCGAGTAACAACATGTTGGAGAAATTGAATACGTTTGTTCAATGAATCAACGATCGTTAGTTGAAGATGCGGAAAACAAATTTTAAGCGGAATACTTGGAAAACCCGCCCCAGATCCGATGTCTGCAAGCTTCAGTACATCATTTATGTCTTTAACGAAGGAAAGAGAAACGGAATCAAAAAAATGTTTCTCATATACCGCCTCTCTCTCCGTGATGCCCGTTAAATTCATTTTCTCATTCCACTCAACCAATAAACAAAAATACATATCGAATTGTTTAAGCTGCTTATCCGACAGCTCTATACTATGTTCACGAAGCAAACGAGAAAACCATTCTTCTGTTTCATTCATTTTATTTACCCCCGTGCTGCAACGACCCGATTATAATGTTCCAAGTAAACAAGCAGGATTGAAATGTCAGCAGGGGTTACACCGCCAATACGTGATGCTTGACCGATCGATAACGGACGAATATTCGATAACTTTTGTTTAGCCTCCATAGCCAAGCTATGAACTGCGTTGTAGTCGATATCCTCCGGTATCCGTTTTTTCTCCATCTTGCTAAGTCTCTCCACCTGAATAAGCTGCTTCTCAATATATCCTGCATACTTAATTTGTATCTCTACCTGCTCCTTCATTTCCTCTGTCAAAGGTTCTGGAGATGGAGCAACGGCATCGACGAAAGCGTAAGTAATTTCAGGACGGCGAAGCAGTGAGAGTGCGTCGGTAGTTGTTTGAATTGCTGTTGAGTTCGATTCTGCAAGTAGTGCTTGAACCTCTTCATCCGGACGCACCTTAACTGTTTTTAGACGTTCGATTTCTTGTTCAACCAGCTCTTTCTTGCGCATGAACTTCACATGTCTTGCTTCCGGTATAAGTCCAATCTCATAACCGGTTGGAGTTAAACGCAGATCAGCATTGTCATGACGGAGCAGCAGACGATATTCAGCTCTCGAAGTCAGAAGTCGATAAGGCTCAGAAGTTCCTTTTGTCACAAGATCATCGATAAGAACTCCAATATAACCCTGTGAACGATCTATAATTACGGGAGTCTTGCCTTGCACCTTACGGGCGGCATTAATCCCTGCCATAACACCCTGACCGGCAGCTTCCTCATAACCAGACGTCCCGTTGATTTGACCTGCAGTGAAAAGTCCAGGCAGCAGCTTCGTCTCAAGCGACGGCCATAACTGAGTTGGAACAACAGCATCATACTCAATCGCATAGCCCGTGCGCATCATTTCAACTTTTTCCAAACCTGGAATAGAACGGAGAATGTCTAATTGCACATCCTCAGGCATACTTGTCGAAAGTCCTTGTACATAATACTCCGAAGTATTCTTACCTTCTGGCTCCAAGAAAATCTGATGTTTCGGTTTATCCGCAAAACGGACAATTTTATCTTCAATAGAAGGACAGTACCTCGGACCCGTACCTTCAATTGCACCGGAGAACATGGGAGCACGATGCAAATTATCGTTAATGATCTTATGCGTTTCCTCTGATGTATACGTGAGCCAGCATGGAAGCTGTTCATTGTCCGAATGCTCAGTGTCATATGAGAAAAATTTTGGTTTCTCATCGCCCGGTTGGATTTCGGTTTTGCTAAAATCAATCGTATCCCCGTGCACCCGCGGCGGTGTGCCTGTTTTGAAACGAACCAACTCAAAGCCATGCGCCTTCAAGCTTGCCGAAAGCTTAATGGACGGCTGTTGATTGTTCGGTCCGCTCTCATACATCAGTTCGCCCATAATCACTTTTCCGCGCAGATACGTACCGGTTGTCACAACGATCGAGGTAGCACGATATTCCGCCCCCGTTTTCGTAACAACACCAACACAAACTCCATCCTCAACAATTAAATCCTCAGCCATCCCCTGACGCAGTGTTAAATGTTCGGTAGCCTCAATGGTCTGCTTCATTAAATGTTGATACATGAATTTATCAGCCTGTGCACGCAAAGCATGAACAGCAGGACCTTTACCTGTATTGAGCATTCTCATTTGAATAAAGGTTTTATCGATGTTCCGACCCATTTCTCCGCCTAATGCATCAATCTCCCGAACGACATGCCCTTTTGCCGGACCGCCAATCGAAGGATTACATGGCATAAAAGCAACCATATCCAAATTAATCGTAAGTAAAAGCGTCTCACACCCCATACGTGCCGCAGCTAATGCAGCCTCACATCCAGCATGACCCGCTCCAATAACAATGACATCAAATTTCCCTGCAACATATCCCATCTGCTATCCCTCCTTACCTTATCTCAACTCATTAATTTATCTTTATTTACCCAAACAGAATTGGGAGAAAATTTGATCAAGCAGCGATTCAGATACCGAATCTCCTATTAATTCACCAAGCAGCTCCCAGGCGGTTCTTACATCAATTTGCACAATATCAATCGGAATCCCCATATCCGTTGCCTCCACAGCATCAGCAAGCGACTGCAGCGTATGACCAAGAAGCGTAATATGTCGAACGTTGCTGACATAAGTCAGATCGGCAGTCTCCAGTTCACCACTGAAGAACATCCGGCTGATGACGCCCTCCAGCACATCAAGACCGGTTTCCTGAAGCACACTCAAACGTACGATAGAATCAGCTGCAAAAACCGACTCCAGTTCAGCAATTTCAAGCACTGTGGGTAAGTCCGTTTTGTTAAGCAAAATAACCACTCGTCGATCGCGCAGCTGCTCCATCAGCAAACGGTCATCAGGATGAAGGGGCTCATTCACATTCAAGACGAACAAGATCAGATCTGCTTCCTCAAGTGCAGACCTGGATCGCTCTACCCCAATTCGTTCGACAACATCCGAGGTTTCGCGTATTCCTGCAGTATCCAGCAGCCTAAGCGGAATACCGCCAAGGGTCACATATTCTTCAATGACATCGCGCGTCGTACCCGGAATATCGGTAACAATAGCTTTATTCTCCTGCACTAACGCATTAAGCAGCGAGGATTTCCCGACGTTTGGACGACCCACGATAGCCGTTACGATGCCTTCTCTTAATATTTTCCCTTCGCGCGCGGTTTTTAACAGTTTGTTAATTTCCGCTTCCGCTTCCTTACAGCGTTCTTTGATAAAGGCGCTTGTCATATCGGCTACATCATGCTCAGGATAATCAATGTTGACCTCAATATGAGCAAGCAGCTCAATTAGTGTATGCCTCAGCGCTTTCACGCGTTTAGACAGCGCCCCCTCGGACTGTTTCATCGCAATCGAGAACGCACGGTCGGACTTTGATCGAATCAAATCAATGACCGCTTCCGCCTGGGTTAAGTCGATTCTGCCATTAAGAAAAGCTCTCTTCGTAAACTCCCCAGGTTCCGCAATTCTTACAGTACCCTCACGCAGCAGCAGCTCAAGCACACGCTTCACAGCGACAACACCGCCGTGCGTACTAAGTTCTACTACATCCTCAGCCGTAAAAGAGCGCGGCCCGCGCATGATCGTTAATATGATTTCTTCAACTGTATCTCCCGTTTTAGGGTCCACAATATGACCATAATGCACGGTATGGGATTCAGCTTCCGTTATTTTCGATTTGGAACGAAACAATTTTGCCGACTCACCTACTGCATCCGGTCCACTTACCCGGATAACGGCAATGCCGCCCTCTCCGACAGCAGTCGAGATGGCGGCAATTGTATCATGGTTCATCATGTGTTTATAAGCCTCCAAGGCGTTCTTAAAAAAATGAGCAATGACCACAAGAGAGCCATTGCTGAGATTAGGACAGTATGCGGTCGTTATTTAAGTGAAATGACGACACGCCGATTAGGCTCATCGCCCTTGCTTATTGTTTTAACTTTTGTATGATTTTGAAGCTGCGCGTGAATAATCTTTCTCTCTTGCGGCGACATGGGCTCGAGTACAACTTCTTTCCTCGTACGAATGACATGCCCCGCTAATCGGTCAGATAAATCCTCTAAGGTCTTACGCCTGCGCTCTCGAAAATCCTCAGCATCGAGAATGATCCGTAGATGACTGTCAGAATAACGGTTGGCCACTATATTGACCAAGTATTGCAAAGCGTCCAACGTTTGACCTCGACGTCCGATCAGCATGCCAAGATCACCGCTTCCGGAAAGTGCGAGTATTAAACCATCCTTCGAATCTTGTCGAGCAATGGTAATGTCAAGCCCCATCGTACGTGCTACATCTGTAACGAAACGCTCCGTCTCCACAATAGGGTCGACCGTTACATCTGCTTCAACTACCGCAATCTCAGGTATGAGCTCAAGCTCAACCTTCGCTTCCTTCGTGCCAATGAACCCGAACAGCCCTTTGGAAGGCTGTTCAAGCACCGTTACCTGGACACGATCGGCGGTCACTTGCAATTCCGTTAAACCCTTACGTACAGCATCTTCGATCGTTTTTCCCGATGCTACGATTTTCGTCATTTTGCAGGTACACTCTCCTTGTCCTTAGAGTTGCGTACGTACAAGAAATAGTTTTGGATAATCGTGTAGATATTACTGAAGATCCAGTAAAGCGGAAGTGCCGCTGGGAAGTTAAGCGCCATTACAAAGATCAAGACAGGGAAAATCATCATAATCCCCTGCATAGCAGGCATTGCCTTTTGCTGCGACTGCATCATTTTGGATTGAATAAAAGTAGTTATCGCCGCCAGGATCGGCAGAACATAAGTGTGATCCTTCTCTCCAAGCTGAAGCCACAGGAATGTATGCTCACGTATGTTTTCATTCATATAGATCGAGTTATACAATGCGATAAAGATTGGCATCTGTACGAGTAATGGCAAACATCCTGCAAGCGGATTAACTTGATGCTGCTGAAACAGCTTCATCGTTTCTTCCTGCTGCTTTTGAGGGTTGTCCTTATGCTTTTCTTTCAATTTAGCCAGTTCTGGCTGAAGTGCCTGCATCGCTTTTGAACTGCGGTATTGCTTCAATGTAAGAGGAAGAATTAGCGTTCTGACGATAATAACCATCAGAAGAATCGCGACTCCATACTCTCCGTTGAACCATTTTGCAAAATTTTCAAGCGCTAGTGAAAAATAATACACTACATTCCGCTGCCAGAAGTTTCCGTGTGACAGCTGATCCATTGAAACAGGGTGCGTAGCTGATGAGCATCCGCTCAACAAAAGCATCACCGCAAGTAAGCCAAATGCAGTTAACCATGTACGTTTCGAAATACGGGACAACATGTAAAACTCCTCTCTGCGCACCATCAAAGCGTCAAGTCCGAAGGACTGACCGCCAGCAAATTCATTCTCGTAAACTATATCACATTTTATGGCACAAAGAAACAAGCCTCCGGTGCTTGAAAAAAGCGATTTCAAGCGTTAACGGGACTGCTTCAATAGTCCTGCGCGTTTTAGCACATGGAGCATGCTTTTCTCCAGTTCCTGCATCTTCAAGCCGACGGCAGGTTTACGGACAATGACGATAATATCAAGCTGTCCTGTAATCCGATCCGTATGGTGGCGCACGATCTCCTTCACAAGCCGGCGCATACGGTTCCGTACGACGGCATTGCCGATCTTTTTGCTGGCCGAGACACCTAGCCGCAAAGGATCCGCTTTGGATTGGCGAGACCAGTAAACGACAAATTGATTATTGGCGAACGATTTGCCATTGCGATAAATCCGGCTAAAATCTTCGCGGTTACGTAATCGCAGCTTTCTTTGCACGGCTCATTCTTCTCCTACGACCCTCATAATTTCATTATTCCCGTATAAATGAAAAAAAGACCACACGAAGTGGTCTTATACTTACGCACTCAATACTTTTCTTCCACGTTGACGGCGCGCGCTCAATACTTTACGTCCATTAGCAGAAGCCATACGTTTACGGAAGCCATGAACTTTCTTACGTTTGCTCACATTCGGTCTAAATGTCGGTCTCATTTCATTAGCACCTCCTATTTCCTAACTAAATGCGCCTTGCGAAAACCTATTTCTCGTCGTTATTCACGATCGCTAAGGGTCAGTTTTCTCAAAAAGCGGTAAACAGCTTCGCAGTTCGCGTACTCAACTGCGAACGGTAATCGCGAAAAAACGCCTTTTTTAATTAAACCATGCCACCCCACAAAAGTCAACCGAATCGACTAGCCAGGCACACTTGTGGATAACCTAAAAAATATGGGCATCTCGGAAAATTTTAATAACATGTGGATACATTTTTCTTGATTTCCCGCATTATGTCGAACTAGTAACAAGATATAAACAATATCTAGTGTTGTCTATAACTTTTATACACAACCTATAGAATTTGTGGATAAATTCCGCGGAATCGTTGAATATCAAGGGTTATTTTGCTATGATAGATTTGTTTTTGATGTGGATGACTTCGCAAGACTCTGTGCATTATCAACAGCCTGTGGATAACAATGTGAACAACATTTCTCCCCTTCTGATAAATTCATGTGCATATCCTTAGTATTGTGGATCAAACTACACTATTTCTTAAAATTCGACATCCTATATGCACAACAACAGCGTTTTCGGTGAATTTGATAAGGAGTGACAATCTGTGGATAGCCATACGCATGAAATGTGGCAGCAGGTGCTGTCGATCATTCAAACGAAGCTCAGTAAGCCAAGTTTTGACACTTGGTTCAAAGCTACTAAGGCTTCTTTTAATGGCGATTCAATGGTTGTTGTAACAGCGCCTACGACTTTTGCAGCTGAATGGCTTGAAAGTCGCTATACAAAGCTTGTGCGGACTACGCTGCAAGAATTTATGGGCCGTCAATATGATATTAAATTTGTAATTGAAGAGAATAAGCCTCCTGAGCCAATTGTCGTTCAGCCTCAAATCCTGCCTACCGTTAATGTCGGGCCGGAAGAAACGTTTTCTCATATGCTTAATCCCAAATATATGTTCGATAATTTCGTTATTGGAGCAAATAACCGATTTGCCCATGCAGCGTCGCTAGCCGTAGCGGAGGCGCCTGCCAAGGCCTACAATCCGTTATTTCTATATGGGGGAGTAGGACTTGGGAAAACGCATTTGATGCATGCAATTGGTCATTATATTTTGGAGCATAATCCAAGTACACGGGTCCTTTATCTGTCTTCTGAGAAGTTTACGAATGAATTTATTAATGCGATCCGGGACAACCGTGGAGAGAGTTTCCGTAATAAATATCGAAATATCGACGTTCTTCTCATTGATGATATTCAGTTTCTCGCGGGTAAAGAACAAACGCAGGAAGAGTTTTTCCACACATTTAATGCGCTTCATGAGGAACGCAAGCAAATCGTTATTTCCAGTGACCGGCAGCCGAAAGAAATTCCGACGCTCGAGGAAAGACTGCGCTCCCGTTTTGAATGGGGACTTATAACCGATATTCAACCTCCTGACTTAGAAACTCGTATTGCGATTCTAAGAAAGAAGGCCAAAGCTGAGAACCTGGAGATTCCAAACGAGGCTATGGCTTATATCGCCAGTCATATTGATACGAACATTCGGGAACTTGAAGGTGCTCTAATCCGTGTTGTGGCATATTCCTCGCTTATAAACGAAGATATTTCATCCCACCTTGCTGCAGAGGCCCTCAAAGACATTATTCCTTCCGGCAGACCGAAAATGATCACCATGCAGGACATTCAGCAGAAGGTTGGAGAGCTTTACGGCCTGAAACTAGAAGAATTCAAGGCTCGCAAACGAACCAAAGCTGTCGCGTTCCCAAGGCAAGTTGCCATGTACCTGTCTCGAGAATTAACCGACTATTCGCTTCCCAAAATCGGTGAAGCCTTCGGGGGCCGGGACCATACCACGGTCATTCATGCCCATGAGAAAATCACGCAGCAGCTGAAGATCGATTCGGAGCTCCATAAAATCGTTCAAACGCTGACCGAAAAAATTAAAAATCACACGTGAACAACTTTTAAGCCTATGCACACTCTATACACATGTGGATAGGCTTACTTTATCGGCACTTTATCCACTTATCCACATATTCAGCGTCCCTACTACTACGACTAGCTTTAAATAACTAAAGAACATCATCAATATAAAGTGCAAAACTGCGAATTTCTTACCTTTTTCGCATACCCTGCACATAGGAGTGAAATCATGAAATTAACAATAAGAAAAGATCAATTAAACGATGCTATCCAACAAGTTTCCAAAGCATCGTCATCAAGGCCGGCTATCCCTATTCTTGGCGGAATCAAATTTGATGTAACCCATCAAGGCGTTACTTTAACGGCAAGCGATACCGATATTTCAATTCAAAGCTTTATTCCAGTGGAAAACGGAGAATATGTTATAGCGAAAGTAGAAAAACCCGGAAGTGTAGTCCTTCCTGCAAAATTTTTCGTTGAGATTGTTAAAAAACTGCCTTCCGATGAAATCGAGATTGAAGTTAAAGAACATCACCAAACGATGATTCGCTCAGGATCCACGGATATTCAAATGGTCGGCCTTGATCCTGAAGAATTTCCGATACTGCCAACAATCGAAGAAAGTGAAACCATCTCCGTTCCGGGCGATTTGATTAAATCCATGATTCGTCAAACGGTATTCGCTGCATCGACCAGTGAGCAAACCCCTATTCTCACCGGCGCACTATGGAATTTGGCGGAAGGCCAATTAAAGTTTGTTGCTACAGACCGTCACCGATTGGCTAGCCGCTCCGCAGCAGTGACCGCGGGCATTGACTATCGTTTTTCAAACATTGTCATTTCAGGTAAAACGCTTAATGAATTATCCAAGCTTGTACCCGATGACAGCAGCGAAGTTGAAATCGTCGTTGCAGACAATCAAGTACTGTTCAAAATGGGTAATATGCTGTTTTATTCCCGTATCTTGGACGGTACTTATCCAGATACTTCTAAGATTATTCCGCAGACATTCAAAACAGAACTCGTTCTGCACACAAAAAAACTAACCGATGCCATCGACCGCGCTTATCTCATGTCACGTGAAGAAAAAACGAACATTGTTCGCCTTATTACGCAGGAAGACGGCACGATCGAAATTTCCTCAAGCTCCACAGAACTTGGGCGGGTAACCGAGCAATTAGAGGTTAAAGAAATGAATGGAGACGCACTTCGTATTGCGTTTAATTCCAAATATATGCTCGATGCGCTTAAAGTCATCGACAGCGAATATTTGTTTATTGGCTTTACTGGAGCAATGAGCCCTATAATAATTAAGCCGACGGATCACCCACACAGCTTGCATCTAATATTGCCGTACCGGACAACCGGCTAAACAGGAGCGATAAACAATGAATGACAATGAAATTGAAATAACGACAGAATATATCCCCCTTGGACAGTTTTTGAAACTGTCAGGATGTATCGATACTGGCGGAGCGGCCAAGTTTTTTCTGCAGGAGAAGAAGGTTGTCATCAATGGGGAGCCGGATAATCGCCGGGGACGCAAGCTCTACCCTGGTGACAAAGTAAAGGTAGAAGGATTCGAAGTCTTTACGGTCGTGAAGCGTTAAAGCGCCAAAGGGCTTATTCGCGAGCAAGAACCGGGAGGCAGCGGGGTGTACTTAAATTCGATTCAGTTAAACCATTATCGCAATTATGAGCAGCTTGAAATTAAGACGGATAGTCAAGTGAATTTATTTATTGGTCCCAATGCTCAGGGGAAAACAAATTTGCTCGAGGCCATCTTCGTGCTGGCACTCACGAAGTCTCATCGAACAAGCAAGGATAAAGAGCTTATTGGCTGGCAGTCCTCGGAAGCGCGAATAAGAGGTGAAGTCGATAAGAAGTACGGAGGGCTTACACTTGATTTAACGTTGTCGACACAAGGCAAGAAGGCGAAGATTAACGGACTCGAACAGCGGAAATTGAGTGATTTTGTCGGTGCATTGAATGTTGTGATGTTTGCGCCGGAGGATTTAGAAATTGTCAAAGGTACACCGGGCATTCGCAGGCGATTTCTTGATATGGAAATCGGCCAGGTTCAGCCCGGTTATTTGCATTCACTCGGCCAATACGCCAAAGTCCTGATGCAGCGCAATAATTACTTAAAGACGGCTTCACCTGGAAGCACGCAGCAGGCCATGATGGACGTGTGGAATATGCAGCTTGCCGAGCATGGTGTTAAAATCGTGAAAAAAAGGCAAAACTTTATTTATAAACTCCAAAAGTGGGCCCAGCAGATCCATGCAGGCATAACTGCTGGTTCAGAAGAGTTAACAATCGTATACCGCCCGTCCTTCGAATCGGACGGCATCGAAGAAGAATCTGTTTTATTTGAGCAGTTTATGATAAAGTTAACACAGGTAAAGGATCAGGAGCTCCGCCGAGGGCTTACACTTGTCGGTCCTCATCGTGATGATATGGCCTTTTATATAAATGGCAAAGAGGCGTCCGTATACGGTTCGCAAGGGCAGCAGCGAACGACCGCACTGTCGCTTAAATTAGCAGAGATCGAGCTCATCCATGAAGAAATTGGTGAGTATCCGCTTCTGCTGCTCGATGATGTCTTGTCTGAGCTTGATCAGAACAGACAGACGCAATTGATTGAAACCTTTCAAAGTAAAGTACAAACGTTTATTACAACGACCGGTCTTGAAAGCGTTAATGTCAATAAGCTGCAAGATTCTCGTATCTATCATGTGCGAGATGGTCAGGTAGCACGTTAGGAATGAAGGGTGGAGGCTCCCATGTACATTCATTTGGGTGGAGAAAAAATTATTCGCGCTGCAGAGCTTGTAGCGATTTTTGATATTTCTATCGAGCAATCCTCCAAACTGTCCAAGCAATTCGTTGCGCAGGCACGAAAGCGGAAAGACGTTGAAGTCATAGGAGAAGAAGAAGCGAAATCGATTGTTGTTACGCAGCACAAAATATACTATTCGCCCATATCATCCTCCACGTTGAAGAAACGATCGCATCAATTGGTGACGAATTAAGCGGCATGTGTAGGCGATTAGACTAATTGATGTGGCAAGAGCAGTTGAGAGGAGCAGTGAATTCGAGAATGTCGGTAAATCAGCAGCACGGGTACGATGAGAATCAAATTCAAGTACTAGAAGGTTTAGAAGCCGTACGGAAACGTCCGGGTATGTACATCGGATCCACAAGCTCCAAAGGGCTTCACCATTTGGTTTGGGAAGTCGTGGATAATAGTATTGACGAAGCGCTCGCAGGATATTGCGATCGCATTTTAGTGACTATACATGAAGATAACAGTATTACCGTTATTGATAACGGACGGGGAATTCCTGTCGGCGAGAATACGAAGATGAAACGTTCAACCCTGGAAGTCGTTATGACGGTTCTTCATGCCGGAGGAAAATTTGGCGGAGAAGGTTATAAGGTGTCCGGCGGTCTTCACGGAGTTGGTATATCGGTTGTTAATGCCTTGTCTGAGCAGGTTATTGTTACAGTTAAACGCGAAGGCAAGATTTATCAGCAGGAATATCGCCGCGGCGCTCCGCAATATGATGTCAAAATCGTCGGTGATTCGGATGAAACGGGAACGACTACCCGTTTTAAGCCGGATCATGAAATTTTTACAGAAACGCTTGTCTATGAGTATGAAGTCCTTCAAAACCGGATTCGTGAGCTTGCTTTCTTAAATAAAGGCATTGAAATCGTGTTGCTCGACGAACGTACTGGAGCGACCAACACGTATAAATACGAAGGCGGTATCATTGAGTTTGTCCGATATCTAAACCGCAGCCGGGAATCTCTGCATGAGAATCCAATTTATGTGGAAGGGCTTAAGGACAATATTTCTGTCGAGGTAGCGCTTCAATACAATGACAGTTATACAGAGAATATTTACTCCTTCGCCAATAATATCAACACGCATGAAGGCGGCACGCATGAATCAGGATTCAAGAGTGCTCTGACCCGGATCATTAACGAGTATTCCCGCAAAATGAATGCGATTAAGGAGAATGATTCGAACTTGTCAGGTGATGATGTTCGTGAGGGACTGACCGCGATCATCTCCGTCAAAATTCCTGAACCGCAATTCGAAGGTCAAACCAAGACAAAGCTGGGTAACAGTGAAGTTCGCGGTATAGTGGAATCGCTGTTCGCTGAGAAGCTTATTGAGTTTCTAGATGAGAATCCATCGGTTGCAAAGAAAATCGTGGATAAAGGCCTGCAAGCAGCCCGTGCGCGTGAAGCTGCGCGAAAAGCACGTGAGTTAACACGACGGAAAAGCGCGCTTGAAGTCAGCTCTCTGCCTGGTAAACTTGCTGATTGTTCTTCCAAGGATGCTTCCATCAGTGAAATTTACATCGTAGAAGGTGACTCCGCGGGTGGATCGGCCAAGCAAGGACGGGATCGTCATTTCCAGGCTATTCTGCCTTTGCGCGGGAAAATCCTCAATGTTGAGCGGGCACGTTTGGATCGTATTTTGTCCAATACGGAGATTCGGGCAATTATTACAGCGCTTGGCACAGGTATTGCCGAAGACTTTGATATTACCAAAGCTCGTTACCATAAAGTTATCATTATGACCGATGCGGACGTCGATGGCGCTCATATTCGTACACTGCTGCTCACGTTCTTCTTCCGGTACATGCGCAAAATCATCGAAGCCGGCTATATTTATATCGCAGAACCGCCGCTCTTCAAAATTGAACGCAATAAAGTGATCCGTTATGCTCAAAGTGAGAAAGAACGTGATCAGATCATTGCTGAGTTCGGAGATGGCGTTAAAGTAAATGTCCAGCGTTATAAAGGTCTTGGAGAGATGAATGCGACCCAGCTTTGGGAAACAACGATGGATCCAGAGAGCCGTACGATGATGCAGGTAACGATTGATGATGCGATTGAAGCAGATAACATGTTTGAAACCTTAATGGGTGACAACGTTGAGCCTCGTCGTGATTTCATCCAACAATTCGCTAAGTTTGTTAAGAACTTAGACGTATAGGACTCAGTATTCATAAAGCCGTCCGGTTTCAGCCGGACGGCTTTTCTCATAAGCGGCCGTATAATTTACAATAGCGCCTGATTTTACGGAAAATACGCTTATCCTGTAATTTGCGAAATATATAAGGGTCAGGAAGTGTATTAACCTCAAGAATCCAAGGTTTAAGCGATGTATCAACGGCCACATCGACACCAATCTCTTTAAGTCTTGGATATTTCGTTTGCAGTTGAGTTGCGATTGCAACCCCTTGTTTGCATAATTGAGTTTTGTAAGCAGCGATGTCTGCATGTGAGAGATGCCGTCCCATCAGCTTCTCAATCGACATAGGTGTGCCGCCGCTGTGATAGTTTGTTACAATCTTGCGAGGATGACTGAGCCGACCGATGATCCCAGTGGACTCCCACTCATTCGTATCATTTTTCTGAACCATGACTCGAAGGTCAAATCGCCGGCGGGAATATTTTAAAAGATAAATACCCCGCTGTATGAGATACGGACGATTGGATATAATCCGCTGCAGAGGAACAATCATTTGCTCGAAGGAGGGGAAGGCTCGTTTCTTTGTTTTAACCTGGAACGAATAGTTCCCACTGCTTGATTTCTGAACCCGGATAACTCCTGAACCGTAAGTGCCGAAATCAGGCTTTACATAAACCATTCCATATTTATTCAGCATCTGGTTTAATGCATCTTGGCTCCATTCCACAGTTACCGGTATCTGATCCCGCAGTTCCTCAGATTTAATCAGCACATTGGTTTTTGCCCACTTACTACTAACCCGTTGAATAGCCAAAGAGGCTCCGCCTTTCGATTTCTCTAGTTGCAATTCTAAGGACGTATAAGCATGCAGGAGACATCGATTAAAAACGATGTTATAATAAAGATAATGCCTATTTTTTGACCTGTGGTTTGAGCATGCTGTCACTTGAATAGTTTATGGCAATACAGTTAAAGCGGCCAGGGCGAATACCTACCACTTCCGGATCAATGACGAAAAATACGAGTGCAGCAAAGATTATCTTCCGGAAGGTTTAATAAAGGCGTTATTGTGCAAAAACTATAACAAAGAGATTTCCATTATTTGTTACAAAGGTAATGCTATCGAAGTGTGTTTTTCTTCGAAACTTTAGGAGGTCAACAATGGCGGAAGAACAACGTTCGCAAGTACGAGATCGCGACATCGGCGTCGAGATGCGAGAATCGTTTATGGATTATGCGATGAGCATTATCGTAAGCCGCGCGCTCCCCGACGTAAGAGACGGATTAAAACCGGTGCACCGCCGCATTTTATTTGCGATGTCAGAACTGGGCATGTCTTCAGATAAGCCGTATAAGAAATCCGCGAGGATTGTTGGCGAAGTCATCGGTAAGTATCACCCCCATGGCGATTCTGCAGTCTATGAAACAATGGTCCGTATGGCACAGGATTTCTCGCTTCGTTACATGCTGATCGATGGGCATGGTAACTTTGGTTCGATTGACGGAGACTTTGCAGCTGCGATGCGGTATACCGAAGCGCGTCTATCTAAGATTGCGATGGAGATGCTCCGTGATATAAATAAAGAAACAATCGACTTTGCTCCCAACTATGATGGAGAAGAGCATGAGCCGACCGTTTTACCCGCGCGTTTTCCAAACTTATTGGTCAATGGATTGACTGGTATCGCGGTAGGGATGGCTACAAACATTCCTCCGCATAACTTGGGCGAGGTTATTGATGGTGTCCAAGCTATGATCCGCAACCCGGATATCACTCCAATTGAACTGATGGATTATATAAAAGGTCCCGATTTCCCAACAGCAGGCTTTGTAATGGGGCGCGAAGGCATTCGCCAAGCTTACACAACCGGACGCGGATCAGTAACGATGCGTGCACGAGCAACGATTGAGGAGAATGGCGGTAAAGCACGGATTATCGTGCACGAGCTGCCGTACCAGGTCAATAAAGCTCGTCTCGTTGAGAAAATTGCAGAGCTCGTACGAGAGAAGAAAATTGAAGGTATTACGGATCTCCGTGATGAGTCCGATCGCAATGGTATGCGTGTTGTCATTGAGCTGCGCCGCGATATTACGCCAAGCGTCGTATTGAATAACTTATACAAGCAAACTCAAATGCAGATGAACTTCAGCTACAACATGTTGGCTCTTGTTAATCGTGAACCGCGTGTTCTTAATTTGAGGGATATTCTGTACTACTACCTGCAGCATCAAATTGAAGTTATACGCCGGCGTACGGAATTCGATCTTAAGAAAGCCGAAGCTCGCGCACATATTCTAGAGGGCTTGCGTATTGCACTCGATCATTTGGATGAGGTTATTAAACTTATTCGAGCTTCTCAGACTGCTGAGGAAGCGCGAGATGGTCTAATCTCACGTTTCAGTCTAACTTACGATCAAGCACAGGCTATCTTGGACATGCGTCTGCAAAGACTTACTGGACTAGAGCGGGATAAGATTGAAGCAGAGTACGCTGAACTCCAGAAGAAAATTGCGGAATTAAAAGCGATTCTTGCTGATGAGCAGTTGGTTCTCCAAATCATCAGCGAAGAGCTTGAGGATGTGAAATCAAGATTCGGAGACGAGCGCCGGACTGAACTGATGGCAAGCGATGATGAGATTCTAGATGAAGACCTTATCCCTCGTGAAGATGTCGTCGTTTCGGTGACGCATTCCGGCTATGTGAAGCGTCTGCCGGTTACCACTTACCGCAGCCAGAAGCGCGGCGGTAGAGGTGTAATTGGTATGGATACGAAGGATAATGACTTTGTTGAGCATCTTTTCGTCTCTAATACGCATCACTTCCTGCTGTTCTTCACCAACAAAGGCAAAGTCTACCGCTTGAAGGCGTATGAGATTCCAGATTTGAGCCGGACAGCAAGAGGGACACCGATTATTAACCTTCTTCAGATTGAACAGGGCGAAACGGTTAATGCGGTTATTCCGGTTGAGTCATTTGAATCGGAACAATTCCTCTTCTTCGCTACCAAGCAGGGGGTTGTGAAGAAAACGCCTCTTGATGATTACTCTAATATCCGCAAAATTGGTCTGATAGCGATTAACCTTCGTGAAGACGATGAGTTGATAGGTGTGAAACTGACGGATGGCAACCAGGAAATAATCATGGGAACAAGCCAAGGGATGTCTATTCGATTCCCTGAGCAGGATGTACGTCCGATGGGCCGTTCGGCAACCGGGGTTAGAGGTATCAACAGTGATGACGATGATTTTGTTATTGATATGGACGTTGTCGTGCCGGAGAACGAAGTGCTTATTGTTACCTCAAAAGGTTATGGTAAACGGACGCCGATCAGTGAATATCGGATCCAAACTCGCGGTGGTAAAGGAATTAAAACACTCAATGTAACTGAGAAGAACGGACCAATCGTAGGTCTTAAAGTGGTTCAAAACGATGAGGATCTGATGATTATGACATCATCAGGTACAATGATTCGTATGAGCATGGATGGAATCTCGACAATGGGTCGTAATACTCAGGGTGTGAAGCTGATTCATATCCGTGAGGAGGATTCCGTTGCTACCGTCACGCGCGTAGCTCGAAGTGATGAGCAGGAAACGAATGAAGAGCTGGAAGAAGATGCTCAAGTGGAAGGAACATCTTCGGAAACGGATGAGACTTAAGAAGAGTGACTCACCGCATATAGGTGGAGGAGAGAGCAATGGCAACGGTAGCGGTATCGCAAATTAAGCTCGGGGATAAGATTGTACAGGACGTTCTTACCCCTCTTGGCAGTGTTCTTTTTCATAAGGGAAAAGTTATAACTCCTCGGGAGCTTGAAATCCTTCAAGCATTTTTAATCCCTACCGTCGTCGTTGGTTCATTAGGAGATAAGAAAGAAGAAGCTGCCGCTGCCGGCGATAAAGTGCAGGAACAGGCAAAAGACGCATCACCAAAATCTCCTATTATGGACCAATATGATCGTACAGTTGCACTGCTCAAAGGCGTCTCTAATCAAGTCATGAGCGGAATGGGTAATTCTATTCTTGAAATACGCAATCAACTAGAAGCTCTTCTCTCACATATTCAAGAGTACAAAATTTTAACCTTCTCACCGAGCTCGGTTAAGAATGAAGATTATCTTTATCACAAAAGTGTTATGTCGGCAATGAGCTGCTACATGCTCGCACAGTGGAATGATTTTCCGAAGAAGGATTGGATTCCGGCAGCACTTGCCGGTCTCCTTCATGATATCGGCAATGCCAAGATAGACAGGGCCATATTGAATAAGCCTACCAAATTGACCGCTGAAGAAGCGGAAGAGATGAAACGGCATACCGTATTAGGCTACCAGATCCTATTAAAAGTAACGGCCATTAACGAAGGTGTGAAGCTCGCGGCGCTGCAGCACCATGAACGAGTCGATGGAAGCGGCTATCCTTTAGGTGTTGTATCCGCGAAGATTCACCCGTACGCGAAGCTGGTGGCAATTTCGGATATCTTTAATGCGATGACGATGAAACGAATTTATCGTAAAGCGACTTCGCCGTACATGGTACTTGAACAGATCCAACAGGATTCATTCGGTAAACTCGAACCGGCTTATGTTCAGACCTTCATTGATAAAGTAACCCAGTTTCACAATGGTACGATTGTAAGGCTGAGCGATGACCGCATAGGAGAAATTGTCTTTTCAGACCGCAATTATCCGACAAGACCTTGGGTATCTATTAATGGAACCATTGTAAATTTATCAATTGAACGTCAGCTCTATATAGAAGAGATCATGAACAAAATGGATTCTTAAAAAGGTATTGACCTAGCAATCTAAACTGTGCTATATTATTTCTTGCCGCTTTTGGCCTGAGAGTATAGCACAGTTTTTTATTTAAAAGAAAATAAAAAATAAAGCTTGCAATTAACTAGGCGGATGTGTTATATTAATCAAGTCGCCGCTGAGAGAATGGCGGTCAACACGAAGAACTAAATTAGACATTTGTTCCTTGAAAACTGAACATGAGTGACCTGTCATAAAGGTTTTAAAAAGCTAGCAAAGCTTGAGTAATTAAGCTTCTGTAAGGTGGAAGTCCTTCGGGACGGAAACACTATTATGGAGAGTTTGATCCTGGCT
>NZ_JBHSOW010000118.1:0-21510 GCF_042656405.1 Paenibacillus solisilvae
ATCGATGTATTACAAACGAGCACGTTAAGTGCCTTATGTGGGTGTCCACTTTCTTGACAGAGGTCCAATCATACAGTTATAGAAAGCGAATTGGGCTCATCGGTCGAGCTATACTGGATCCCGTACAGTTAAATTAATCATAAGGGCCATATGGAGATGAATTTGGGGTGATTTAAGTGGAAATATCCAGTTTAGCACTCATATTGCATTATCAAAGCGCTAAACAGCTGTATATATCCAGTATAGGATCAGCGTTCGGCCAAGCTCGAGCGCCTGCTTGCTCCGAGGAAGCTGGTTGCCAGCGTAGAGGTACTTTCATTGCTATGTATGCCGTGGTTGCCAGCGTAGAGGTACTTTCATTGCAATTTAAGCCGCATCAGCGTATGGAAGGACTGTCCAAAAGTCTTGGTTATGGTTTCCAGAATAGCTCTTGATGGTTTATACTCTTGTTCAAGATGAATCCAATGTTCACTGCGTTGTATCGGCTCAAAGCCTTACCGGCCGCCAATCGCCATTGGCCGTGCCTGAAAGAGGTGACAGGCCAAAGAAAACTCGGACGTGACTTAGGACGATTTACATGGTTTTATTCGTAATGATGAGGTACAGCAGCAGTGGCTCATACAATAACGCTATCGCTATCCATAGGGCTATCCATGCGAATCGATAGCAATCAAGGAGAGATGGATATGGGAAAAAGATTTCCAGCCCTGCTGCCCGAGCATGAGGCCTTCATCCGCAAGCAGCATCTATTCTTCGTCGGATCCGCCCCGACGGCCAAAGACGGACATGTCAACATCTCACCCAAGGGATATGACTCGCTTCGCGTATTCTCGCCTACTGAGGTCGCTTACTTGGATTTAACCGGCAGCGGCAATGAGACGAGCACCCATCTCGCGGAGAACGGCAGAATTACATTCATGTTTGTCGCCTTGGAAGGGGCGCCGATGATTCTGCGTCTCTATGGGACCGGGAAGGTTATTCTGCCGGAATCACCGGAATGGGAGAAGACGGCTGCGCATTTCGAGCTCCTGCCGGGAGCCAGGCAAATCATCGCCGCGGACATTCATCTGGTGCAAACCTCCTGCGGCTACAGCGTGCCTTTCCTGTCCTATGCGGGCGAGCGGGATACGCTGGAGAAGTGGGCGATTCATAAGGGGGAAGACGGCCTTATTGAATACCGTGAGGAGAAAAATACGACAAGTCTTGATGGTCGGCGTACTCCGATTGGCGAGCGATCTAACGCGTGAAATGAAATTTAGCAAAAATTTTTATTTTGCGGCCGCCTCTCTTTTCTGATAAAATCTTGGTGACTTTATTAATGAAAGGGGAATGGGACATGAGAAAGCTGCCGGTTCACGAGCGAAAGACAACTTCTGTTCTCATTTTCTCATTGCCCTGAACACCAAAGCCTTGGCTTTTGGTGTTTTTTTATTTCTCATGGAGGTGGAAGGATATGAGGTATAAGCGGGTACTCATCAAGTTAAGCGGCGGCGCAGTAGCAGGGCAAGGAGAGATCGGGTTTGATCCGGAACGGCTCAACTATATTGCCAACGAGATGATGACAGTCGTCAACATGGGCGTGGAGGTGTCGATTGTTATTGGCGGCGGTAATATTTTTCGCGGCAATTTGGCGGAGAATTGGGGCATTGAGCGAGCTGAAGCCGATAATATCGGGACACTTGCTACAGTTGTGAACAGCTTGATGCTGCGGGGCGTTCTGAAGTCGAAGACCGATAAGGAAATCCGTGTCATGAGTGCGATTCCGATATCCTCAGTTGCAGAACCTTATATCCGGCTGCGGGCAATTCACCATTTGGAGAAGGGGTACATCGTTATTTTTGCAGGCGGTAATGGACAACCCTACGTAACGACAGATTATCCATCCGCACAGCGCGCCATTGAGGTGAACAGCCAAGCTCTGCTGGTTGCCAAGCAAGGGGTAGACGGCGTATTGAGCGGCGATCCCAAACATCGCGCGGATGTGGTCAAATACGACTCTCTCCATTATGATGATGTGCTCCAGCGCAACCTCAAGGTGATGGACCAGTCCGCTTTTATCCTGGCGCGGGATTATCATCTGCCTATTCATGTCTTTAACTTTGATACGCCCGGCTCGATGAAAGCGATCTGCGAGGGAAGCAACGTCGGTACGATGATCAGCAATGATTCCGTTCTAGCTGTTGCGGGTGTGTAAGAGACGCGGCTGGGGAATAATTAGCGGGAGCAGCATTCAGCTGAAGGAGCGTTGAAGAGGAAATGGCAAAAATACGGCCTTATATTTATAGCGGCAATGCGCGGGAACAAGCAGCATTCTATGTGGATGCGCTCGGCGGCGAAATTGTGAGTGTGCAGACCTTCGGCGATATGCCGGGTGCAGAGGAGGGAATCAAAGACCGCGTCATGCATCTCATTATGCAGGCTGCGGGTATCCAGTTCTATCTGGCTGATTCTAACTCCATTCAGCGGGGCAGCGGTCTTGACTTAACGCTGGAGTTTGCTTCGGATCACGAAGCGGCGCAAGCGTTCGAGAAGCTGGCTGCAGGCGGCAAAGTCATCATGAAGTTCGAGCGGATGTTCTGGGGAAGCCTGTTCGGCCGGTTGGAAGATAAATTTGGCGTTACCTGGCAAATCGCGACGGAAGTAAGCAATTAATTTTGAAATGAACGGCGGTTATTCTCTATATGGAAGCTGCGCATGGAACTAGGGAGAAGATCCCTTGCCGTGTGCGGTTTTTTCGTTTTTGCAGCAGCAGGAAGAGGCATGGATTCCACAAATTACGACAATTCCTTAACGAAACCTTAGAGCAATCTTTAAACACCCTCAATGCAGCAACTGGTACAATAACCTGGAACTGGATATGAAAGGTGGAGTGTGGAAAATGAAGTCGAAAGTTACCGCGAGTGTCCGTAAACTCGCCGCTTCGTCACTGGCCGTTTCCCTCGTATCAGCCCAGCTTGTGACTGGCATTGTGCATGCGGAGGAATCCGCAAAGCAAAGCTCCAAGGTCACTCAAGTACAGACGTTAGCCGCCGAACCTGTTCCGGCGCATCCCTTTGTCATCAGCAGTCCGGTCCTGGACACGGATAGCGGAATTGCAGCCAGTGTTGAGGTTACCCCTGTAGGCACACATGACGGGCAAGAAACGGTTATATTCGAGCTCATGAACGGAACGACCCCATCAGGCATCGTCGCCATTCAAGAAGACATTACGTCGAAGAGAAAAATAACCGCGCATTTCAATACGGCGGGCAGCGACGCTTCGGTTAAAGTGTTCGTCGTCGACAGCTACAGCGGTAAATTAACAGATGTCGGTACAAGCCTGGCTGATCCTCTCACCATTTCCTCCTCGAATCTTCTCAAGCTTCGCATCATGGAAACCACAGATGTCCATACGAATTTGATGAATTATGATTATTATCAGGACAAGCAGGTCGATACAGTCGGGCTTGTGAAGACGGCGGCGCTCGTCAAGCAAGCGCGCGCTGAAGCGAAGAATGCCCTGCTGTTCGATAATGGGGACCTGATTCAGGGTACGCCGCTTGGTACGTATATGGCCAAAATCAATAAGCTTGAAGCAGCAGGTGCCGTTCATCCGGTGTACAAAGCGATGAATTTGATGGGCTATGATGCGGCTACGCTTGGCAATCATGAATTCAACTATGGTCTTGATTTTCTGGATAAAACGCTTGCCGGCGCGGGCTTCCCGTACGTGAACGCCAATGTTTATGTGGACGATCATGACAGCAACCCGGACAATGACAAGAACAAATATACGCCTTATAAGATTTTGAGCCGTAATTTTAAGGATGAGCAGGGCAGGGAACAAACGGTTAAGATCGGCGTGCTCGGCCTTGTGGCACCGCAAATTACGACGTGGGATAAAGACAACCTCGCAGGAAAAGTCATTACGAAAGATATCGCCGCAACCGCCGCTAAGATGGTGCCTCTTATGAAAGCCGATGGAGCGGACATCATCATTGCCCTTACGCACAGCGGCTTCGATGGCAGCGCAGAAGCGGATACACTTGCTGAGAATGCAGTTCTGCCGCTTAGCGAAGTGCCGGGCATCGACGCCATCACATTCTCGCATACGCATAAGGTATTCCCGGCGGCAAATGTCACCGCGCTGGATGCGTTGTTCAAAGACTCGGAGGGCAAACCGCTGCCGGGCGTCGACAATGACAAAGGCACGATTAATGGCGTAGCTGCCGTGCAAGCGGGCTTCGGCGGAGCGAATCTGGGCATTATCGACCTCACGCTTACGAAGGATAGCGGCAAATGGAAGGTCGTTAACTCGCAGTCCGCCACTAAAGCGATCTATGACACGGTGAATAAGAAATCGCTCGTAGATGCGGATCCAACCATTGCAGCCGCTGTTCAAGCCGAGCATAAAGCGACAATCGATTATGCCAATGAGCCGATCGGACAGACGGAGTCACCGATTTATAGTTATTTTGCACTTGTTAAGGATGATCCTTCCGTTCAAATCGTAACGACAGCCCAGAAGTGGTACGTTCAGGATTATGTGAATAAGAACCTGCCGGCTTATAAGGATCTGCCGATCCTGTCTGTAGGCGCTCCGTTCAAAGCAGGGCGCAATGGCCCGACAGAATATACGGACATTAAGACAGGTCCGATCGCCATTAAGAGCGCAAGCGACCTCTACCTCTATGACAACACGCTTAAGGCGGTCAAGATCAAAGGATCGGTCGTCAAGGAGTGGCTGGAAATGTCCGCAGGGGCGTTTAATCAAATTAACCCTGCCGCTGCAGAGGAGCAGTCGCTTCTGAATCCGAAGTTCGCTGTTTATAATTTTGATGTTATCGATGGTGTGCAGTACCAGATCGATGTGACAAAGCCGTCCAAATATGATGAGAGCGGCAAGCTGATTCATGCCGACGCCAGCCGTATCATCAATTTGACTTACAATGGCGCACCTATCGACCTGAATCAGGATTTCATCGTCGTGACGAATAATTACCGTGCAGGCGGAGGCGGCAACTTCCCAGGAGTCAAGGGCTCGGAGCTGGTCGTCGATTCGCCGGATGAGAACCGTCAGGTGCTGATGAACTACATCATGGAGCAGAAGACCATAAATCCAACTGCGGATAACAACTGGTCGATCGCTCCGATTCAAGGCAATGCGAACGTTACGTTCACTTCCTCGCCTGCGGGTGCCGGCATGCTGACGGAGAGCTCCAACATCAACTATTTGGACAAGACAAACGATAAGGGCTTTGGAATCTATTCCATTGATCTGCATGGCACAACCGACCCTAACGCACCGGTGAATGTGCAGATTCTAGGGATTAACGATTTTCATGGCCAGCTCGATACAACCTCGAATTTCGGGGCAGGCAATGTGGGCGGAGCGGCGTATTTGGCAGCTTACTTGAAGCAGGAGCGGGCGGCTAATCCGAACACGCTTCTTGTCCACGCCGGAGATTCGGTCGGTGCGAGCGCGCCGGTATCTTCACTGGAGCGGGACAAGCCTACACTAGAATTCTTAAACCTGCTTCACTTTGATGTAGGGACGCTTGGCAACCATGAGTTTGATCAAGGCGTTCCCGCTTTGCTCGCGCAGGTGAAGGGCGGACCGGATCCAATTAAGCCTTCCATTGTACACAACAAATCCAGCTTCCCGATCATTAATGCCAATGTCGTCTCGGCGACTTACGCCTATGATCAAACAACCGTGACGGATTCCGTATATAAGAACATTCTGCCTCCATATACGGTAAAAGAAATCGGCGGCGTAAAGGTAGGGTTTATCGGCTTGGCAACGAATGCGACGCCGAGCAAGGTATCCCCATCCGCGCTTGCTGGCGTGAAGTTCATTGATCAGGCGCCGGCTGTTAATGCGGCTGCTGCCGAGCTGAAAGCGCAAGGCGTCAAAACGATTGTCGTCCTTGCCCATGATCCTGCCAGCGTAGATCGGACGACAGGGCTGCCTTACGGAGAAGCTGTAGATCTGGCGAATGCGATCGATGACGAGGTGGATGTTATCTTTGCAGGGGATAACCATGCGAAGGTGAACGTCACCGTAGACAATAAGCTCATCGTCGAAGCCTATTCGTACGGTACCGCTTATGCCGATGTGGATCTTGCAATCGATCCGAAGACAGGCGACGTGATCGGTAAACAAGCGAGAATCGTGGATGTGAAGCAGGACGGGGTTACACCGGATGCGGAAATAGCCGCCCTCGTGAAGCATTATCAGGATCTGCACCCCGAGCTGACTCAGCCGGTCGGGACGACGGATGGAACGGTTACAAGGATGGACGCTTACACCAAGGAATCCTCACTGGGCAATTTGATTGCGGATGCGATGCGGGATGCGATGGATGCGGATTTTGCCTTTATGAACCCGGGCGGCATTCGGGCGGATCTGCCTTCAGGGGATGTCAACTTCGGGGATCTGGCCAAAATCCAGCCATTCGGCAACGCCCTCGTGAAGATGGAGCTGACCGGTGCGCAGATCAAGATCTTGCTGCAGCAGCAGTGGGGTGCTGTTCCATCGGATACGAAGACGCTGCAGATTTCCGGTCTAAAGTACACAGCGGACTTCAGCAAGCCGAAGGAGACACGGGTTACGGTGCTGACCAAGTCAGACGGCACACCGATTGAGGATGGCACAACCTATACGGCTGTCGTGAACAATTTTATGGCTGCCGGCGGCGACAATTATAAGGTGCTCATTGAAGGCAGGAACCAAATAGTCGGTCCTACCGATTTGGATGTCTTCTACGACTATATTCTGGCAACCTTCAATCATGGTGCGATCATCGAACCGATTCAGGGGCGGATTACAAATTTGAATTTGCCTTCTGCTCCTTAAAGAGCGGATAGACGCGCGGAAATTTATTTTCGGGAGAAAGAGGTGCACCATCATTGAATAGGCCTTATAAATTCGCCGGCCTGCTGATCACCCTGCTTGCGCTTGCATTCACTTCTTTTACGTTGGTGAGTGCGGCTGAACCGGCCGTACCGACGACTACCATCGATCGGATACAGGATACGACGCCGGGTATGAAGGTGATTATCGGGGGAACGAGCAGTTTGTCAGAAGTGATTGTTAAAGTCATAGCACCGGATAAGACCGTGCTCTTCTATGATATTGCTGCCGTCAGCGGCGGCAAATACGCTGTCAGCTTCACTTTGCCGGGCGGTGCAGCCGCAGGGCAATATCAAGCGGCTGCCGGAAACGGCACGAATGTGGCCAATGCGGTCTTCAATGTTTATTCCGTAGGCTGCGGAAGCTGCGGCGGAGGCATTGGCGGAGGCGGTTCGGGAACCGGGACTCCGGCCCCGGGAACGGTTGTATTCACCGGCGCAGATATTCCAGAAGCGCAGAACGGAGTTGTCACGCTGAGTGTTGACTTTGGAGCGGGACAAGCCGGCGGCACGATTGAGCTCCCGGCCAACCTTGCGGAGCTGGCAGGCGCTGATGTCTTGCTCGTTCTGCCGGAAGGCTCCATACGGCTTCCCAAGGAAGTGCTGGCTGAATTAGCCAAGCTTGTACCGGCAGGAGAGCAGGCGGCGGATAGCCGAATTGTCCTTCATATCCGCGGGCTTGATGACGAGGAGCTGAAGTCGGCCGTCTCAGCGCTTGCACAAGGAAATGCGGGAACAACGATCCAATCTGCCGGACAAGCGCTGGAGTTAACGCTGGCAGTTAAAGGCGCCAGCGGGACAGAGACGAAGCTTGAGAAATTCGTGAAGCCAGTCACACTCAGCTTAAAGCTGTCCGCTGGAGCAGATAAACAGCTGTCAGGTATTTATTACATCCCGGGCAGCGGTAAAGCGGAATACGCAGGCGGAACCCTGCAGGGGGATTCCATCGTAACAGCCGTATCCCACTTTAGCGCTTACGCAGCATTGACCTCCAGCAAAACGTTCAACGATATGCCGGCCAGCCACTGGGCATATACCTATGTTCGAGTTCTCAGTGCGAAGCACGTTATTGAAGGAGTCAGCCCCACGGCCTTCTCGCCGTCTAAGCAGCTGACACGTGCGGAATTCGTGACGATGCTGGCCCGGTATTTGAAATTGGAGCCGGCAGCAGGTGCGGCGCCATTCCATGATGTGTTGGCAGGCAGCTGGTATGCAGAGGCTGTATCCGCTGCTTATGCGAAAGGTCTCGTTACGGGGGTCAGCAAGGACAGCTTTGCTCCGGATCAGAAGCTGACCAGAGAAGAACTTGCGGTGCTTCTGGCGCGTGTGCAAGCTTCCGGGGCTGCGGCGAAGCCATCCGGCTTTAAGGATGCCGGCAGCATTAGCAGCTGGGCCAGAGCCTCTGTGAACAGCGTGCTGGAAAGCGGTCTGATGACCGGCCTTCCAGATAACCGGTTTGCGCCGCAAGCGCAGGCCACTCGCGCTGAAGCAGCCAAGGTGATCTATATGCTTGATCAGCATTCGTAATTTCATCAACGGGCTGTGCAGGGTTGAGGCAATCATTTGCTTTCAATCAGGCGCAGCTCATTTTCTATTTCATCGATAAAATGAAGGGCGTTACGTCCTTGTGCTGCAAATTTTTATGCGCTATCTGTTTGTGAATCTATTTATTAGGGGTATAGAGGGGAAAGAGCTTATATGCTGTGAGAATAAAGAGGAGGTCGCTTCGTGATGGCTATAGAAACGGAGAACGGGCGTGCTGCCCAGCAGGTTGTACTTGTAACAGGCGCGGGCGCGGGTATAGGGCGGGCATCCGCCTTGAAGCTGGCTGAGGAGGGCGCGCGGGTTGCGCTGCTCGACGTGGAAGAAGACAGGCTGGAGAAGGTGAAGAAGAAAATCGAGCATTGGGGCGGCGAAGCAATCGCGGTTGCAGCGGATATTTCGAAGCCTGAGGAGGTTCAGCGAGCGATAGGAGCGGTGCTCGATAAATGGGGACGGCTGGATACGGTGTTTGCCAACGCCGGCATTAACGGGACCATAACCCCGATTGAGAATATGGAGCCGGAGGAATGGAGTGAAACACTGGACACGAATCTCAAGGGGACATTCCTGACGGTAAAATATGCAATTCCCGCTCTTAAGGAGCAGGGAGGCAGCATTATCATAACAAGCTCGATTAACGGCAACCGCGTGTTCTCGAACTTCGGCTTCAGTGCCTACAGCGCGTCCAAGTCGGGGCAGGTTGCCTTTATGAAGATGGCTGCGCTGGAGCTTGCGCAGTACGGAATCCGCGTGAACGCAATCTGTCCAGGTGCCATCGAAACGCATATCGACCAGAATACAGACCGCACGCCGGAGCTTGAGGAAATTAGAATTCCTGTCGAGTTCCCCGAGGGAGATCAGCCTCTTCAGGATGGCCCGGGCAAACCGGCCCAGGTTGCGAATCTGGTTCTGTTTCTTGCCTCCAAGGAGTCGAATCATGTGACAGGGACAGAAATCTACATTGATGGAGCGGAGTCGCTGCTTCGCGGCTAGTCCACCCGAACGTTCATGCCTGCTGCGTGCCGATTCCAAGGCTTCTATAAACAGCAAACAGCCGGTCTCTCTATGAGATCGGCTGTTTGCTTGGCACTTCAATTCCGTAACGGTTCAGCAGCCGCTTCACCGCGTCGAACTGAATCGGCTTGGCGATAAAGTCGGCCATCCCGGCGGCCAGACACCGGTCACGGTCGCTTGGCAGCACATTGGCCGTCATGGCGACAACGATGGGCGCCCGCCCGGCCGGGGCGTCGGCAAGCAGCCGCTCGGTGGCCTCGAGCCCATCCATGACGGGCATGCGCATATCCATCAGAATAAAATCATATTGGCCGCTTGCCGCCCTCAATACGGCCTCACTGCCATTAGCCGCAATGTCAGCGGAAATTCCCATCTTCTCCAGAAGGCGCAGGGTAAGCCTCTGATTAATTTCGTTGTCATCGGCAACCAGCACCCTGGCGGAAGAGGGTGGACTCTGATGGTGATCCGGGGAAGAGGCATCCTCACCGGGCGCTTGATAACGTTCATCCGGCGAAGACAGCTCCTCTACGAGTCCGAGCGTAATCGTAAAGTGGAAGGAAGTTCCCTTCCCTACCTCAGATTCTACTTGAATGGAGCCTCCCATCAGCTCTACAAGATTCTTGGTGATTGCAAGTCCAAGACCGGTTCCGTTGTACTGCCTGGTCAAGGAAGAGTCAATCTGGGAGAAGGGATGGAAGAGAGAGGGGAGCTTATCCTCTGGTATTCCGATTCCCGTATCCATAACAGACCATGCGAGTTCTACTTCATCTTCGCGGATTTGAGCCAGCTTCGCAATGACTTGAATCGAACCGTCCGTTGTAAACTTGACGGCATTGCCGATCAGGTTAATCAGAATTTGCCGGAGCTTGGTGGCATCCCCGAGTACAATGGCCGGAATCGCGGGATCGCTCGTATAGAGCAGCTCCAGATCCGTTTGCCTGGATGTTGCGGTGAACAGCTCGAAGGTTTCGGATACGACCAGATCCAGCTGGAAGGGCGAGTCATCAAGCTCCAGCTTGCCGGATTCGATCTTCGCATAATCAAGAATATCATTAATGACAGACATCAGCGCATCGCCGCTCCGGCGGATAATCTCAGCGAACTCGCGCTGCTCCGTATCCAATTCGGTCTCGAGCAGCAGGCCGGTCATGCCGAGCACGCCGTTCATCGGAGTCCGAATTTCGTGGCTGACCATGGTGAGGAAGTTCGATTTCGCCTTCGCCGCAATCTCGGCCGCTTCTTTTGCAATCTGAAGATCACGGTTCATTCGTTCCAGCTCTTTGGTTTTGTCCTGGAGCAGCTCCTGCTGCATTTGCAGGGTCTTATTATTCACGTACATCCGCACGAAGCCGTCAATCTTAGTCCGCAGAATTTGCGGTACAAACGGCTTGAGCATATAGTCGATCGCACCTGCTTCGTAACCGGTGAAGAAATGCTCCGATTCCTTGCTGGTTGCAGAGATGAAGATGATGGGCACTTCCTGTGTTTTTTTTCGTGATTTAATCAGTCTGGCCGTCTCGAAACCATCCATCTCCGGCATTTGCACATCAAGCAGAATGACGGCGAACTCCTCCCTAAGCAGGCAGCGGAGCGCTTCTTCCCCGGACAGGCATTTTACGAGATTATAGTTCCCGTTCCCCAGTACGGCTTCGAGCGTAAGCAGATTGTCAGGATGGTCATCCACAAGCAAGATATTTATCGGTCCATCATATGTGTTCATAGTGTTTAATCCCCTGCCCACAGTAATTTGCCGATCCATCCATCATTTGATCTTGCGGTAGAGTCGGCTATAGGGGTCAATTTCCTCGTAAGCATCCGCATACCGCGTAAAGTTAATGGATTCCTTCGTACCGAGCGCAAGAATACCGAAGGTGCTCAAGCTGCCATAGAACAGCCCATGCACATGGTCCTGCAGCTCTTTATTGAAATAGATCATCACATTGCGGCAAAAGATCACATTAAATTCGTTGAAAGACGTATCCGTAACCAGATTATGCTGCGCAAATACGATGTTCGCCTTAAGCTCGGCATGAAACATCACGGAGTCATATTTGGCAGTATAGTATTTGCTGAAGGCTTCCTTGCCGCCAGCCTCCATATAGTTCCGGGTGAAAGCTTGCATTCGATCGATAGGAAATACGCCTTCCTTGGCGGTTTCAAGCACGCGCTCGTTCATGTCGGTCGCATAGATGCGGGATTTCTCATAGAGCCCTTCCTCCTTGAGCAAAATCGCCATCGAGTAGACTTCCTCTCCCGTAGAGCAGCCCGCATGCCAAACGCGGATAAAAGGATAGGTGCGCAGCAGCGGAACGACACGCTCCCGGAAAGCGCGAAAAACCTCAGGATCCCGGAACATCTCTGTGACATGAATCGTTAGATCCGAGAGCAGCCGGTTCATGACCGTGCGGTCGTGAAGCAAACGTTCCGTCAGCGCTGTAATGGTAGGCAGCCGTTCCGCATGAACCCGGTGCCAGATCCGTCTGCGAATAGAAGAGGAGGAATAATTGCGAAAATCATAGCCGTATAGTTGATAGAATCCTTCAAGGAGCAGATGGATCTCGATCTGCTCCCGCTCTTCGGTCGTTCCCTCGCTATTTATACAACCACACCCTCATAAGTGATAGGAGCTGGTCGATATTGACGGGCTTGGCAATATAGTCGGATGCGCCTGCTTCAATGCATTTCTCACGATCTTCTTTCATTGCTTTTGCTGTAATCGCAATAATCGGCAGCTGTTCATGCTTCGGTATGGACCGGATGCGCCGCATAGCTTCGTAGCCATCCATTTCCGGCATCATCATATCCATTAACACCAATTGAATATCGGGATGCTTCTCCAGCATCTCCAGTGATTCCCGTCCGTTCTCGGCAAAATGGATATGCATATTATAGCCTTCCAGTGCGCTGGATAGAGCAAATACATTTCGTATGTCATCATCGACAATAAGAATCGGTTTGCCCTCGAAAATCGTCTCGACGCTGTGCAGCTTACGAAGAACGCTCCGTTTCTCTTCCGGCAAATCGGCTACCACGCGGTGCAGGAATAAGGTCGTTTCATCAAGCAGACGCTCCGGTGACTTAACATCCTTGATGATAATCGTCTCGGCATATTTCTTAAGCTCGCGTTCTTCTTTCTTATCCAAATCCCGGCCCGTGTAGATGATGATGGGCAGACTGCGCAAATTCTCATTCTTGCGTATGCTGTCCAGCAGGTCGAACCCATTGATATCGGGAAGACCAAGATCAAGCACCATGCAGTCGTAATGCTGGATATTCAGCTCCTCCAGAGCCTCCCGGCCGCTGGAAACGCCTTTGATTATAACATCATCATGTCCAATCAATTCCGTAATGCTGATTCGCTGCACCGCATCATCCTCTACGATAAGCAGACGCTTCAGATCACGATCGAGGAAGGATTCGATCTGCTGGAATAAGGAATCCAGACGTTCCTTCGTTGCAGGCTTCCGCAGGTAAGCGATGGCCCCCATCGATAGTCCTTGTTGGATATCCTCCATCACGGAGATGACATGCACCGGAATATGGCGCGTGTCCGCATCATGCTTGAGATGATGCAGCACAGACCAGCCGTCCATGACCGGGAGCATGATATCAAGCAGTATCGCATCCGGCAGGAAGGTTCTTGCATCGTCCAGACCGCGGTCGCCCTGAAGTGCGACAATACCCTTGAAGCCCCTGGAGCGCGCCATATCCAGCAATACGCGGGCAAAATTAATGTCATCCTCAATGATCAGCACGACGCGATCCCCAGCTCCAATGGCCTCGCGATCATCCTCGACCGCAATCGGATTCATCTCGGCAGCGGCAGCGGAGACGGATTGAAGCGCGGACTGAATGGTAACGGAGTTGAACGCGTTCGGAACAGGCTCCCGGTTCTCGATGGTGTTCTCTGCCCCTTCGGCTACGGAGAGGTCACCTACATAAAACTCAGGCAGATAAAGCGTGAATATGCTGCCTACTCCCTCGGTGCTCTGCAAAGTCAGCGTACCGCCCAGCAGTCCGGACAGCTCGCGGCTAATCGCAAGGCCAAGCCCTGTTCCGCCGTAGATCCGGCTTGTCGTTCCATCGACCTGCTGGAAGGCTTCGAAGATCATCTGCTGCTTATCTTCCGGAATACCAATCCCCGTATCACGAACATCGAAGGCAATAACAGAGCCTTTACCCGTAATACTTGAAAGTTCATCCTGGTCCAATTCATGCTCGGCAGCCCGAATCGTTACGCTGATCTCGCCTTGATGAGTAAATTTGAACGCGTTCGATAATAAGTTCTTCAGCACCTGCTTCACGCGATGGCTGTCGGTGTAGATATCCTTCGGAACGCCGGGTTCAATCATCGTCGTGAAGGCAATCCCCTTCTGCTGGCCGAGCGGAGCGAAGCTGCGCTTCAAATTGTCCAGCATCTCGGCGACCGGCACATTCTCCGTTACGAGATTCATTTTGCCGGCGCCGATTTTGGATAAATCGAGAATTTCATCAATAAGCTTGAGCAAATCCCCGCCTGATGAATGAATGGTTGTGGCGAATTCCAGCTGCTTGCTGGTTAGATTGCCATCCTTATTATCCTTGAGCATCTGGGACAAAATAAGCAGGCTGTTCAGCGGTGTACGCAGCTCATGCGACATGTTCGCCAGAAATTCGGATTTGTATTTGGAAGAGAGAGCGAGCTGTACGGTCTGCTTCTCGAGTGCTTGCTTCGTCTTCTCAATTTGCTCATTCTTCTTCTCCGTCTGCTTGATCTGCAGCTCTAACAGATGAGCCTTCTTCAGCAGCTCCTCGTTGCTCTGCTCCAGCTCCTCCTGCTGGCTTTGAAGCAGCTCCTCCGAGCTTCTAAGCGCGCGGGTCTGTTCTTCCAGCCGCTCATTGGTGTTGCGCAGCTCCTCCTGCTGGGAGATAAGCTCTTCGGATTGGACCTGCAGCTCTTCGCCGAGCGCTTGAGACTCCCGCAGCAGTTCTTCGATTCGAATCCGCCCGAACAGGTTATTAAGCGTTATGCCGCAGCTCTCCGCAAGCTCAGTAAGCAAAGCGCGCTGCCGTTCATCGAAGGGCTGGATGCCGGCCAGTTCAATGACGGCAAGCAGCCGGTTCTGATACAAGACAGGAAAAAGCATCAGATGGCTTGGCGCCGTTTCGCCAATCCCGGAGCGAAGCTTTATATAAGAAGGAGGAAGCTCAGTCAATTCAATGATTTGCTTACTGCGCGCGCATTGACCGACAAGTCCTTCTCCAATCACGAATTGCTGTTCAAACATTCGGGTGTCCTGCGGGGCGTAGGCGCCTTGAAGCTTCAGACTTTTATCGTCTCCCAATCCTTCGCGAACATATAAGCAGGCGTAGCAGGCCCCGACAAGTGGAGCCATCTGCTCGATAAAGGTTTGGCTGATCTGCCCAAGCTCCTGCTCCGTCTGCAGCAGAAGAGCCAGTGAAGCGGTATTCGATTTCACCCAGGATTCATCTTCTATTTTTTTATTATAGGTTAACTCGATCTGCGTTTTCCTATCGAGATCATCGGCCAGCGCGTAGAAGGCTTTGGCTATCTCTCCAAACTCATCCTTCATCCTGCCGGTTTTCTGGCGAAAAGTACGGTCAAGCGTGCCTCGCGCATATCCGCCGATCAAAGTGGTCAGCGTATTCAAGCCTCTGGTTACACCGGTCAAATTCCACAGCATCGTTCCGAAGCCGATCACTAAGCCAATGACGGAGGTGTTGATCATAATCATGCGGTTATTCTGATTCGCCGCCGCAGCTTCTGCTACCGCTGTATCCATCGCCTTGCGGTGGAAAGCTGTCAAATCATCGATCAAATTGATTGTATTCTCCTGATAAGCGAGGCCTTCTCTTTCACGCAGGTTAATCGCCTCTGAAGCTTTCCCGGCATGAATCAGATCGACCACCTGACTCCCGTAGGCCAGATATCCTGCGGTCTCCCGCTTCAGCTCGCGTATGATCGATTCCTCTGCGTCCGTCACCGCGAGTCCGTCCAGCTGAGCGAACAATTTCTCTGCGCGCGCGGGAGTATTCGTCAGAAGCTCCTCGTTCTTATTTAGGGTAGCTTGCGTCGGAACGGTTAATACATTGACCAAGCCTTTGGCGAAATCGTTCACTTCACCGCGAAGATCGTAGGCGATCATAAGTTTCTGATAGCGATCCTTATAGATTTCATCGAGCTTGCCGCTGACAATCGTGAAATTGTTCAAAGCTGCTAAGGATATGAAAAGCAGTAAAAAAATCATGACAATAAAACTTATAATCAGCTTCGTCTTGGTTTTCATCAGATGCCCCTCGTCTTTATTTCTTTTTCTACAGCTGACTTATCTATTTGAATACGTGCGAACAGGCCGCCGCCCTTGACGGGCAGCGACCTTAACGCGTATTAAAGATGTAAGTTAGTTGAGGTTCGTAATAACAAGTACACGGCCGCGGTCCAATTCCTCTTCATACCGCTCGGCTTCGCTGTCGCTAAGACCGATGGACTGAAGCTTGGCGCGGATTTCATCGCCCCGTGACCGGAATACGTTTGCCAAAGAAGTAAATACGCCTTCTTCAGATACTCCGATTGAGCTGGCCTCTGATGCATCGGCAAGCGACTTGGTTTGCTCGCTGTCGTGGGCAAGGACATAGATATCATCTTGTTTGTACCCCTGTCGGTTTAATTCACGCACGGTATGCAGGGCATCCATGGCTGTTGTCACAATTTGAACGGTCGGTTTAATTTGTTGCTGCATAAGTCATCCCTCCGTATTTCATATTGGATAAGCCAAGTTAGCTTCTGTGTGGCTACTGTGTCCTTACCACGGGCTTGGGCGAATGAAACAGGGAAGAATGCGGATAATCGCGGAAAAAGCAAGGCTTCCGGATCGATTCATAATAGAAAAGGTTGGTGTAATAAGTCTCGTACCCGCAGGCGGGAAGATAGATAGAAGGAGTGAAGCCATCATGTTTCTAGAATGCTTTCATCATACCACGAGAAGCAACTGGGCATACGCATATGATAAAGATACCATTCATCTCAGAGTCCGGACGAAGCGTGACGACGTTGAGGAAGTAACCGCCGTAACGGGTGATAAGTACGATTGGGACGGCTTTCATGAAGATGTCCCGATGCTGAAAATCGCAGCAGATGAGGATTTCGACTATTGGGAGGCGGCGGTTAAGCCGAGGTACAAACGCTTCTCTTATGGATTCCGTCTTCGCAGCGGCGATGAGACGGTTTTTTTGACCGAATCGGGTAAATTCGGCGAGCCGCCGCCGCCGCCGGGCGGTTATTACGAGTTTCCGTACATCCACGAGATTGATATTTTTACTGCGCCGGAATGGGCAAAGGAAGCGGTATTCTATCAAATCATGCCCGACCGGTTCGATAACGGCGATCTAGAGACCGATCCGGAATTTACGGAGGAATGGGGGCAGCCGCCAACCAATGACAATATATTCGGAGGCGATCTGCAGGGCATTCTGAACCGTCTTGATTATTTGTCCGAGCTTGGCATTACCGCGATCTATATGACGCCTATCTTCGAATCGCCGTCCAACCATAAATACGACACGGTCGATTATAAAAAAATCGATCCGCATCTCGGTGATACAGAGCTGCTTAAGAAGCTGGTTGCGAGCTGTCACGACCGCGGCATTCGCGTTGTCCTGGATGCTGTATTCAACCATGCAAGCGAACAATTCATGCCCTTCCAGGATGTGCTGAAGAACGGGGAGAAGTCGAAGTATAAGGATTGGTTCCATATTCGTTCATTCCCCGCAGAGGTTAAGGAAGGCAAAGCCAGCTACGATACCTTCGGGTTCTATGGGAATATGCCGAAGCTGAACACGTCGAATCCGGAAGTGAAGGCCTACCTGCTGGATGTCGCTGAATATTGGATCAAGGAAGTCGATATTGACGGCTGGCGGCTCGATGTAGCAAACGAAGTCGATCACCATTTCTGGCGTGATTTTCGCCATACGGTCAAGAAAACGAAGCCGGATGCGTATATCATCGGCGAGGTATGGAGCGATTCGCTCATGTGGCTGCAGGGCGACCAGTTTGACTCGGTCATGAACTACCCGTTTGCCGATATCGTCATGGGCTTCATCGCTTCAGGCGACAGGGACGGGGTTACCTTTGCCAACCAAATCAACCAGCTACTCATGCGGTATCCGCAGCAGACGAGCGAGGTGATCTTCAATCTGCTCTCGAGCCATGACACGCCGCGCGTCCTTACCCGGGTGGACGGGAATAAGGTCCGTTTGAAGCTGGCTGTCGTATTTCTCCTTACGTATATCGGAACGCCGTGTATTTTCTACGGGGATGAAGTCGGACTAAGCGGCGGGAATGATCCGGATTGCCGGGCTTGCATGGAATGGGATGAGGAGAAACAGGATCATGAACTGCTGGACTTTTATAAGCTGCTGATTCATCTGCGCAAGGAGCATCCCGTCCTTCGCAGCGGCCGATTCCGTTTTTTGAAGGCAGACGCCGAAGATTCCCGCATTATATATGAGCGGCTTGGCGAGGGGGAGCATTTTACGATATGGATGAACAATACGGGCGAAACTTCAACGCTCACACATCCCATGGATGCCGATGACTGGAGTGATGCGCTCACAGGCGAGCGTGTCCCCACTTATGAGGGCCAGATGTCTGTCGGGCTTGAACCGTTTGGGTACCGGGTTTTGAAAAGAGCATTATAAAATGGGGTAATATACCCAGTTTTGGAGGGACTTAAGCAGCATTTTTGCATCATTTAGGAATATTTTTTTCATGGTTTCATACATTTGTAGGACGTTTATTATTCAAGTACATAGACGAACTCGGGAGGAAACATGAATGAAAACAAATGATTGCTTAGCTATGCTGCTTGCCGGAGGTGAGGGCCGCCGCTTGGCGCCGCTCACTGCTTCTATCGCGAAACCCGCCGTACACTTTGGAGGACGCTGCCGAATTATTGACTACACGCTGAGCAACTGCGTTCATTCGGGAATCCATTCGATTGGTGTCCTGACCCAGTATCAAGCGGAATCACTTCATGATCATATCGGTGATGGAGCTGCTTGGCAGTCAATTGACGGCGGACATTCCGTGAACATTTCTCTGCTGCCTGCCAGCCGCTGCAAAGGAGAGGGATATCTCGGTACTGCCGATGCTATCTATCAGAATATCGATTACATAGACTCGCAGAGTCCAGAGCATATTTTGATTCTCTCCGGCGATCATATCTATCAAATGGATTACAGCGAAATGCTGCGGCATCACGCAGCAAGCGGCGCGTCGGCAACCATTGCTGTGAAGCGCGTGCCATGGAAGGAGGCCAACCGGTTCGGTATTATGAACACGGGAGAGGGCGACCGAATCATTGCTTTCGATGAGAAGCCTAAGCGGCCCAAGAGCAACTTGGCTTCGATGGGTATCTATTTGTTCTGCTGGGCTGACTTACGCGCTGCGCTGATCGAGGATCATAACAATGAGGCATCCAGCCACGATTTTGGCGCGGACCTGATCCCTGGGATGCTTGGCTCGGAGAAGAATCTATACGCTTATCCGTTCGATGGATACTGGCGCGATGTCGGGACAATCGAGAGCTTATGGGAAGCGCATATGGATTTGATAGAAGGGGAGGTGGCGACGGCTTCGGAGGAGCAGGATCCGAAGGAAGCATGGCCGATTCTGACAAGGGAACGGACGGTGAAGACGCCATCCTACAAATGCCCGATGGCTTCCATCCAGAGCTCTTATATCCACTCCGGCAGCGTTATAGAAGGCGATATCGACCATTCGATCGTGTTCGGTGATGTATCGATCTGCAAGGGCGCAGATATTCGCGAAAGCATCATTATGCCAGGGGCAAGAATCGGGAATAACGTTTCCTTGTACCGGGTTATTATCGGAGAGGGCGCGGTAATTGGAGAAGGTGCCGCCATCGGCAATCTGAATGACGAAATTACCGTTATCGGTGCTGGAGAGCAAGTTGCTGCCCGGCCTCAATTCAACGTTACGCCTGATCGTCTGCCGCAATCGGTATTGGCTGATTGGGAGATCGACATAGCCTCATCCATGCAGGAGAAGGTGCGTTCGTAAAGGAATAAGCTGCAGGGAAGGGGAAAGTTACCGAGTCGAATGGCTGAATGGGTCCGCTGAACCAAAGAAGAGGAGATTAGCTCCTCCTCGACCGGTCAGCGTTTTTTTATGCGGAAAGGGCGGCCTATTATTTGGCTTGGATGAGACTCTTGTCAAATTTAAGCGGGATATGGAGCTGATGTATCGGTGAACCGTCCTTGGCGCTTGCCTCAAAAATGGTTAATACGCCAGTCGGACTTGTCGGCTTATCGAATTTGACAGTGATCGAGAAATCCCCCCACTCCGGCGCTCCCATACTGGCGGTCGTGAACCCTTCTGCCAGCACTTGATGACCATCCTCGAAGGAATAGTTAAGCGTAGCTTCGAACACTCTGGCTTTCCCTTTCACCACAAAGGACTGCCCCACTATGCTGTCCGGTGCAGGCTGGTAGATCTGAAATGTGTCGTTGCTTGCGACAATCTTGGGTGTATCCCCGCCAGTATCCCCTTCATTAACGGGCTGGTCACCGGGCTCATTACCGGGCTCATTGGAGCTGGAGCCAGGCGTCTGATCTTGGTTACTTGGGGTGCCTGTGCTGCCTGCCGGCTGGCTGGGGGTGGTGTCGTTTTGGGAGCACGCGCCCAGACATAATGCCAGTAGGATGAGCGTAATATAGCTCCATACGGCAGTGGATTTATGCATGTGAATTCTCCTTTACAAGTAAATTTGGCTTGCACCGTGCTGGTGCTTACTCTTTGAATTTATGTCTACTATTATACGCCAGAGGCAGTAATTGAATCATACGTGCGCAATACCGTCAGATGCTGGCTGAATGATGTGGGCATACGCCGTTAAAGGCTGGCTGAGGATGGATGCCTCTTACGGGCATATGCCGTCAGATGCTGGATGCATGATTAGCTATACCATCAGATGCTGGCCGAATGATGCGGGCATATTCCATTCAGAGGATGGATTATAGGAGAAAGCCCATCATCTCCGTCTGCAGACCGAGGAGGACTACCTTCAAAGTCCGATACCTGCTCGGGATTTTTCCGTTATACTACAGATAATGAAGTTATATGGGGAGTGTTCGGAGCTATGTTTGAGTGGAGTCGACTGTTACGATTCAACCGGTATTATGGTCAAGGCAAGAGGGAAATTGATTATCAGTGGCCTTCATCGAAGTTCCCTGTCATTAATATTCGTTCCAATGGGGGAGCAAGCGGGAAGCCGAAGGTTGCAATCGGTGTCGTTGCTCTTGGTGATATTGCCGTAGGTGTTGTATCGGGCGGTGCGGTATCCATTGGTATATTCTCATTTGGTGCGGTGGCAATAGGCGGATTCCTTTCACTTGGAGCGGTAGCCATATCCCAAGGACTATCAGCAGGAGCGGTTGCCATAGGAAGTCTGGCGCTTGGTGCTGTGAGTATTGGTGAGACCGCGATCGGTGCAGTCGGTATCGGTCAGACAGCGCTCGGAGCAGTAGCTATCGGCCAGTCAGCCTACGGGGTAGTGGCGATTGGCGATCACGGATTTGGACTAATACCGATTCTTGGTGATTTCATTCGCTGGATCAGGGATTTATTTATATAAGCGGATGCAGGATCGGTCCGCGTGGGTCCGCGTAATTGCGGCATCATGCGCACGCTCAACCAGTGCAAACTCCTATTAAACCTCGCGTATCTTTCAACGGTAACACTAGATAAGCCCGTCCCGTGCCTCTTTTAACTAGCAAAAGCACCTATTAAACCTCGCCCAGCTCGGCTATAAGCTACGGTAGCTCGAATAGAGCTGCAAATCAGCATCTTAACTGGATTTCGTACAGTATAGAGAGGGCGATTTGATTGCAGAGGGAGCTATACTGTATTCTATGCAGTTATTTGGAGCTGTGAGGGCATTTTTCGAGCTGCAATCGCTATTTTAGTTGGATATTGGACCTCTGTCAAGAAAGTGGACACCCACATAAGGCACTTAACGTGCTCGTTTGTAATACATCGAT
>NZ_JBHSOW010000119.1:0-45192 GCF_042656405.1 Paenibacillus solisilvae
AGGATACCCTCCCTCGAAGTGGAGGTAAGGTATCCTGTTTATAAGATTTGGACTTTTTCAGTGGCCTCCCAATTAAGGGTAGCCGTTTTCTCGTTTTGGTGACACTGAGAACATGTTCACCAAATAAAGCGATTATACGGCATCTTCCTCTCATTTCACTATCCACATATTTTCTCAAATTTTGCACAAAATAGTTAAAATGAACAGGTTGAATAAAGGGAAACTGGGGGGAGGGACTGACAATTGCTTGAGAAAGGAAAAATCTCCGCGTTTCAAATGGCCTTCTTGATGTTCCCGACCACTGTCTCGACAGGGGTTCTGCTCGTTCCGAGCATCTCGGAACGATTGGCGGGCCGCGATATGTGGATGACTCCGCTGATCGGTTCGATCGCCGGTTATCTCATTGTTTACGTAGCCATTACATTACATAAACTTTACCCTCAAAAAACATTGGTGGAATACAGCGTGCAAATCGTCGGCCTTATACCGGGTAAAATTATCGGGGCGGCCGTCTTGCTGTTTTTTCTGCATATGAATGCCGTCATAGTAAGGCAATACGGCGAATTTCTCGTCGGAAACTTTTTGCCTCAAACGCCCCTGTTGGTGGTGATGGCCAGTATGCTGCTGGTCTGCTCCTATACGATACGCGGGGGTATCGAAGCAATGGCCAGATCCTCCCAGCTCATCGCGCCGTTGGTGCTGGTGCTGATTACAATGCTGTCTCTGCTGCTTTTGCCCGATATGGATTTCCACAAGATGCTGCCTGTCCTGGAAAATGGAATCGTTCCCGTTCTTAAAGGCTCGATTGTTCTGCAAAGCTGGAATAGCGCATTTTTCCTGATCACGTTTGTGCTCCCTTCGTTGAAGGATCCGGAAAAAGCGATGAAATGGGGAATGATCTCGGTATTCTCTGTCATGCTGACTTTACTTCTAGCCTCGTTCGTATGCCTGTTCATGTTTGGAGATAGGACTTCCGAAATGCTTTATCCGTTGATGTCGGCAGCCCGTTATATCAGCTTCGCGGACTTTTTCGAGCATTTGGAAGCCATTGTCATGGCCATATGGGTAATGGGGAACTTTATTCAAATGATCGTGTTTTATTACGGGGTCGTACTCGGTACCGCCCAGCTGCTCAATCTCAAGGATTTTCGGCCTCTCGTTATCCCGGTCAATTTTTTGATTTTGCTCTTGGGTCTCTGGATTTCACCCAATTTGGCTGTATTATCCAAATATCTAGGAACTCTGATTCCTTTCGAAACTTTTTTCATGCGGTTCCTTATTCCAGTGCTCCTGCTCTTCATCGCTTGGATACGACGGAGTAACCGGCGTCAAGGCGGCGCCGAAAGCAGAATGTCAGGAGGGGCAAAAGATGATCCTCACGAATAAATCCGTCTCTCGTCCGCTTTCCGGGAGCTTAAACGAAAACATGAAATACCTTCAGTCTCTTTATGAGGACTGCCCGGATATCATCTTCCGGGAATGGTTCATTTTCGGAACGACGGCCGGTGTACTCATTTACAATGACGGTCTTGCCAACATCGAAGAAATCCATGAAAACGTTCTTGCTCCGCTTATGGAAGAGCTGGATTCCCATCAAACGGACAATCCGGTTGAGACGATGAAGCAAAAAACCCGTGTCGCCCAAATGCAGGAGATACAAGATTTTTGGGATATCATCGAGAGTGTTTCAACCGGGCAGCCCGTCGTTCTGATCGATGGACAAAACAAGGGTCTCTCCCTCGGCTTGGGAAAATGGGAAAAGCGCGGCATGGAAGAGCCGCAGGCTGAAAGCGTAATCCGAGGGTCACGGGAAGGCTTTCTGGAAAGCTTGTCGGATAATACCGCCATGCTTCGCAGAAGAATCAAGAGTCCGTCATTAAAATTCAAGCCTTTCACAATCGGCCGCTTAACCCGGACCCAGGTATGGGTGGCTTATGTAGAAGGCATTGCGAATCCGGATTTGGTCAGGGAAGCTGCCGACCGACTGCGCAGAATCGAAACGGACGATATGCTGGAAAGCGGGAATATCGAAGAGCTGATCAAGGATGACCCTTATTCCCCGTTCCCCCTGCTTCAATCGACGGAACGTCCCGATGTCGTTTCTTCCGCTATACTGGAAGGACGCATCGCGATTTTGACAGAGGGAACTCCCTTTGTGCTGATCGCTCCCACCACCCTTCCTTCCTTGCTGCAGTCGCCTGAAGATTATTATCAAACCTTTATGTTCGGCACGGCCATCCGCTGGCTTCGTTATTTATTCATGAGCATTGCCCTGCTGGGACCATCCGCTTATATTGCCGTCGCTTCCTTTCATCAAGAAATGATACCTTCGGCACTCTTCGTGACCATTGCCAGATCGCGTGAGGATATCCCGTTTCCCGTCGTTGTCGAAGGCCTTATTATGGAGCTCATTTTCGAAGCGATAAGAGAGGCCGGTACAAGGCTGCCCAAACAGACCGGCGCGGCGGTCAGCATCGTGGGCGCTCTCGTCATTGGCGAGGCCGCAACCTCCGCAGGCATCGTATCGTTCCCGATGGTCATGATCGTGGCGCTCTCCGGGATCGCTTCTTTTATGGTGCCGACCTACACCACGGGAATTGCGATTCGAATGCTCCGGTTCCCGATGATGATTCTTTCGGGATTTTTGGGATTGCTCGGTCTAATCCTTGGCATCCTTATGACCTTCGCGCATCTGTGCAAGCTGCGGTCTTTCGGGGTCCCTTATCTGACTCCCGTTGCCCCGATGATTCCGGGCGATCTGAAAGACGTTGCGATCAAGGCTCCTTACTGGATGCACGATGAACATTCTGATACGAAGGAGAATACGTCGAATATGCGTCATGAAGCCGGACACATCGATAAAAGGAGGGAAGATCGATGATTATTCCGTTTCCGTGCCGAAATCTGTTTCTCCTTTCGGTTTGCTGCTGCTTCCTGGTATTGCTTACCGGCTGCTGGGATCGGACCGAGATTAACGATTTGGCGCTCGTTACGGCGGCCGGATTCGACCTGAAGGGTGATAACGATGTTGAATTGTCTATTCAAATATTCATTCCCAAAGGCGGTGGCCAAGGTCAAGTATTGGGAGGCGGCGGCCAAGGGGGCGGCGGCCAGACGATGGTGAAATCGATGACCGGAAAAACCATTTCGGATGCGATGTCGCGGCTCCAGGAGCAGCTTTCCCGCCAAATATTTTGGGGTCACTGCGATGTGTTCATCATCGGGATGAGACAGGCCCGGGACGGAATACCCGACGTCATCGACTTTATCCCGAGAGCTCCGGAGCCCCGGGAACGATCTTATGTTTTTGTCAGCAGCGGAGCCGCGAAAGAGGATTTAAAGGTTATTAACCCGATCGAACGGAGTTCGGCGGAAGCTCTTCGGGAATTGGCCAAGTCGCAGGTGCAAATGAGCATGACCGTGAAGGAGCTTTTGGAATTGTTAGCCAATAAAGATCAGTCCGTTCCCCTCCCCATTATCGAAATACTGAAGTCCGAGGAGGGAGACAAGAAAATGCAGATGAATTCATTAATTAAAGGAACGGCGATTTTTAAAAACGGAAGGTTGGTTGGAAGGGTCAATGACCGGGTGACAAGGGGTGTCTTATGGATACGAAACAAAATAACAAGAGGCGTTTTGACCATTAAACCCAAAGAGTCAAAAGGATTGGCATCCATCAGATTGATTAGGAGCAGAACGAAACTGCAGCCTCTTATCAAGGACGGGAAATGGAGCTTGACGGTCGATGTCGCTATGGAAGGGGAGGTCATTCAAACCACAACAAAGCTGAAAGTCGGGAAAGTACCCGTGATTGCGGAGCTGGAAAAGCAGCTGGCCTCTGATATCAAGTGGTATATCACAACGGCCCTCGAGCAAATCAAAGAGGGAATGAATGCCGACGTATTCGGATTTGACGAAGCTTTTCACCGGAAGTATCCCTCGGAATGGAAAAAAGTGAAAGGACGTTGGGATGAAAAATTGCCGGAGGTGGAAATTAATACGAATATAAAGACGAGCATAGTACGGCCGGGTATGACCAGTTAAAGGTCAACAGAAACGAGGTGAGTCATAATGAAATGGGGAGATTGGGGATTACTAACGTTCCTGATGATCATATTCGCCCTTTATGAGTGGTCCAAAATGGATAAAGGCTTGAAGAAGGAAAGGGCAGCCTATGCTGTGCTGAACGTCACGGTATGGATGCTGTCTCTGCTGCTCGTTCTCTTCCCCAAACTTCCCGGACCCACCCAGCTGGTGGAAGCCGTTCTTAAACCGTTATCCAAGATTCTGGAAACCAAATAAGAGCCACTTTTGGGGGCTTGACCACCTTGAGAACATAAGGCTTTAAGGGGGGGGGTGATAATTACGTATATTTTCAAGAAGAACCGTAGATAATATGGGTTAATTTACAAACTGCAAATTATAATGAAAGGAGACTTAGTAGATGGAGAACGCCTCAGAATCTTGTGAATTGCCTATAAGTGATCAATTAAACAACAATATTAACACTGTTCGAGCTTTATATACAGATTGTTACGATCTTGTTTTACGCTCCGTTAAAGCCATGGGGCATTTAGATGTTTGTTTAATTTATCTGTCAGGCATCTCAAATACAGAAGCCATGAATGAACACGTGCTGACGCCATTAATGACTCGTACGGAAGTCCCTATTGAGTTTTCAATCGTGGATTTATCACAATACCTCCACGTTTCAGAAACAAAGGAGTTATTTACAATGGTCCAGGTTGTTGAGAGTATCTCCAATGGAAATCCGGTACTGTTTCTTGATACACATTCCGTTGCGATTTCTATGAGTTTAGCAGACTTTGAAAAACGACCAATTCAAGAACCCGAGTCGGAACCTATTATCAGGGGACCGCGTGAAGGATTTACGGAAGTATTAGAAACGAATACTTCCATGTTGCGCAGGCGCATCAAAAGTCCCGACTTTAAATTGAAAGCTATGACAATTGGCAAATACTCGGAAACCAAAGTGATTGTTGCGTATGTTAAAGGTCTCGCTAGTGAAGGTTTGATCAAGGAAGTCATCAGCCGTTTGGAGAAAATCGATATTGATGGGATTGTAGCGAGTTATTCTATTATGGAACTGATACAGGACAACAAGTATTCCTTGTTTCCCCAGTTTCTTGAAACGGAGCGGCCGGATAACGTTGCTGCAAACTTGATGGAAGGTCGAGTATGCATTTTAGCCGAGAATACTCCAGTGCAGACTATCGTACCTACCACCTTTTTTGCCCTGCTTTCATCTCCCGAAGACTACTATTTGAATTGGGTTTTCAGTTCACTCATTCGGTTGTTAAGATTATCAGCGATCATTATTTCGTTGTTATTGCCTTCTACCTACATCGCCATTCTTAGCTATCATCAGCAAATGTTACCAACTGCTTTAATGATATCAATTGCTTCTTCCCGTGAACTAGTACCTTTTCCTCCGCTGGTTGAAGTACTGATAATGGAATTCATGTTCGAGCTATTACGTGAGGCTGGGGTAAGGCTACCGAAACAATTTGGTTCCTCCGTTAGCATTGTCGGGGCTTTGGTTATTGGGCAATCAGCAGTATCGGCCGGATTAATATCCGCTCCGATGGTTATGATCGTTGCTCTCACAGGTATCTCGAATTTTGCTGTGCCTCATTACAGCTTTTCAATCTCGTTTCGCGTATTACGCTTTGTTATTATTCTGTGTTCCGGATTTTTGGGGATGCTTGGGATTGTTTATTGTATTATCTTTTTATTAACTCATCTGTGCGCACTTCGCAGTTTTGGAGTCACTTATTTTTCTCCTTTTGATACTCACCAGATGCAACAATGGAAGGATATGCTGCTGCGTGCTCCACTCTGGAAAATGAAAACGCGGCCTCATTTAAACGGGGAGGAGCTTAATCGCAACAAGCAGCCGAACACAAAAGAACAGAAAAATAAATGAACAGATGATGAGGTGTAAATATGCTGGAAAAAGGAAAGATATCAGGCTTACAAATGACATGTATTTTTTACGGTTCCGTAGTGTCCACCTATTGGCTCACAATGCCATCCACAACCGACAAAATTGTAGGACGGGATTCATGGATGACACCGATCTTTTCCTGTTTAATCAGTTATTTAATTGTTTACGTGGTTTATAAGTTAAGCATGCTATATCCCGGTCAAACGCCGATTGAATATATCCCTAGGATAATAGGAAAGTGGCCTGGAAAAATCGTTGGTCTTAGTTTTTTATTGTACTTACTCCATGTCGTATCCGTTACTACCCATGAATTTGTCGATTTAATCAACGCCAAATATTTACCCTTCACTCCTTTCATTATTATTTTGTTGCCTTTAATATTGCTATCCGGTTATATGGTCAGACAAGGAGTCGAAGTTCTCGGCAGATTTTCCTTTATCACTATTTTTTATTGGATTTTTGTATTTATACTTTATGTGTTTCTCACTATTCCTGATATGGATATACATAATCTTTTCCCCGTTATGGAACACGGGTTTACTCCGCAAATAAAAGGGGTTTTACTTAATCACGGTTGGAGTGCGCAAGCCGTTTTTTTATCATTTATGATCCCCTTTTTAAATAAAGGATCCAAAAAATTATTGTGGGGTATAGGAGCCGTCAGCTTTGTAGCTTTTGACTTGGTAGCCGCAATTATTGTCCCAAAGATGATTTACGGTACAATCATGCCTGACATAGCCTACCCGGTTCTTGCGGCTGGGGAGATTATAAAGATTGCTGATTTTTTAGAGCATATTGATTTACTGATTATGGCTGATTGGATCATCTTATATTTTGTGAAAATGTCCTTCTATATTTACATCCTTTCATTAGGAACTGCACAATTGACTAAGCTTCCTGCTTACCGTCCGATTGTATTTCCTATATGCATATTAATTAGCGCTATCAGCCTATTCTCAATAGGGAAATTTAGTGATACCAAGCGTTTTTTAGAATTCGTTTATCCGTATTATGCCATCCTTCCAAATGAAATAATTCCGATATTGCTCTTAATCATTGCATGGGTTCGTACAAAGGGTAAGCGAGGGGAAAACAACTTACCATGAGGAAGCATTGGAAAATAGCAAAACTCTTCGTTGCATTGATTTCGACTTTGTGTTTATGCGGTTGCTGGGATCGTCAGGATATTAACGACAAATCGTTTGTGATTGGGGTCGGCATCGATGGTCACAAGGAAAACATTGAATTGACCGTCGAACTCATTTCTCCGGTGAAACCAGCGGAATCCCTTGGTAGTGCTGGAGGCGGTAAATCGAAGAGTATTGTCTATTCCTCTGTAGGCACGGATCTTTCAGATTGCATGTCAAAATTGCAAGGTAAAATATCGAGGAAACTATTCTGGCAACATAATGGAGTAATTCTTATCGGTAAGAATTTTGCCGAGACAGATATTAAAGCAAGCGTTGATTATTTTGCTCGTAACACAGAATCCCGACTAAGACCAATGGTCGTACTTGCCCAAGGGAAAGCTGGAGATTTCTTTACTAGTCCCACTGAATTGGAAAACACCAGCTCGGAAAAGATTCGTGAACTGCTTACCATTCAGGGTTACAGAAAATATATCTTGAGCTATTTGCTGCAACGAATAAAAGGCGATTCAGATTCATTCGTTTTGCCCATGATCAAACAAACGAAACAAATTACCAAACCGAAAAATTCGATACAACTTAATGGACTAGGTATAATTCAGAATAATCGGTTGATTGGGAGATTGAACCTTGCTGATTCCAGTAATCTTCTTCATTTATTCAATCAGACTCACTTTAACAATCCGTTGATTACACACCTTGAGAAAGAAGGCAGCATTACAATTCAGGTGATGCATTTGAACACAAAAATCCAACCTCGGATCAAGAAAAATCGATGGCAGGCTACAGTGGAGATCGCCTATCAATGTGATATCAAGGAAAATACAACCCGCGAATCTTACGATGAACCCGCGACTGTCTTAATACTAGAGGAAGAAATGAAATTGGAAATGAAACAAAGATTCGAGCGATTGATCAATTCATGGAAGAAAAGGGGGGTCGATATTTTTGGTTTTGCAGAAACGTTTCATAGGGGGTATCCAAAGGAATGGAACCGAATCAAACAGGACTGGAAGGATATTTTCCCAACAGTGGTAGTGGACGTTCAGATAAAATTTGATATCAATCGACCAGGAAATATCTATTGATCAAGGTCGGCGAGGAGGACGAAATGGCGGGTTATGAACTGATAGTGGTTATAATCACACTTTGTTTTTTCACTTTGCTGAGCTGGAAGGAAATAAATAAAAAAAGAAAAGAAAAGGCTGTTATTTTGTTCCTTTTCTTTTTCACTTTAGGTTTATCAATCTTATCATTTATTACAAAAATTCCCGGTCCTACTTATTGGGTTGAATGGATAATAACTGGACATAAACCAAAGTGAAATATAATTGAATCCTAATATATGCTTTACCCGGCATATTTTTGGATTAATACCTGAGTATCCATTTCATTCAATAAATTCTCCGCATAAAGGTGGGTTACCACTTATCGTCCCTTGTGTGATTCGTATAATTATTAAATTTCGCCCTCATCGCGATGGTTGGCAACAATTTGTGCCGCGATATTAAAGACGCCAACACGCTCTTCTTAGGTAACGATCAATCTCGGACAAGGGGGCTTATTCAAGTATAGATTCCCATAGTGATGTTTAATTCTGGTATTATTTAGTATATATTATTGGTAAAAAGATATGAATTGGAATTGTGAATGGTATTTAATAAATAATTTACACAAGGATAATTTCTATTTTACATTAGCTTGATAGAATGAGTTCAACAAGCTTATACCGAGAAGCTAATACCGAGTAAACAAATCTATGGAACTCGGTAAATATATCTTAAATTAATTTAGAATTACTTGGGTACGAGTAAACGAGAAAACCCAAGCATAGTCAGAAGTCCTTTGTATTAAATGTACATACTTATTTTGATTGAGTATGTGCATTTTCGGACTTGGCTATGCTTGGGTTTTATTTTTTGAGAAAGGCGGGGTCCAAATGACAACTATTAACAGTTGGTTAGAAACAAATCCTGTTATTGCAGCTGTAAGAGATGTCAAGCTAATCGAGAAGGCAGTAAGAAGCCCTGTTAAAGTGATTTTTTTAATGACAGGAGATATTTTTACGATCAATCATTGTGTAGAAACAGCACAAGCTCGCGAAAAGATTATATTTCTTCATGTAGATCTAATCAAGGGGATAGCAAGCGATAAGGAAGGAGTCAAATATCTGGCCGAAAAAGTGAAACCAGATGGAATTGTATCGACAAAAAGCCATTTAATTCAGTCAGCAAAAAAAGAAGGACTTTTAGCCGTTAAACACCTGTTCTTACTAGATAGCCATGCTTTTGAAACTGGCATCGGTAATGTTTTAGAACTGAATCCGGACGCTATAGAATTGATGCCCGGATTGATGCCTCGAATAATTAGAGAAACGAGTAAAGCCGTTGCATGTCCCGTCATAGCAGCAGGACTCATCAAGTCTAGTAAGGAAGCGCAAGAAGCACTAAACGCTGGAGCTAAAGCCGTTGCGGTCGGTGCACCAGAACTTTGGACATTAAATTTAACAAGTAACAAAAAAGGATAGTGTGAAATTCCTCATGAAATGGAACATGGAACGTTATACCACTTATATTTTTGATTTGGATGGATGTATTTATTCGGGGAATCGTGTTTATCCCGGTGCCAGAAAAGTTCTTACTACCTTGATAGAGACAGGAAGGCATGTCTTTTTTCTTAGCAATAATTCTACGGAAGCGTCACAAACCATTCGTAATAAATTGATCGATATGGATTTACCAGTTGAAAATATACCCATTCTAGTGGCAACTGAACTCATTGGTCCGTATTTAGCAGAAAAATATGGTGCAGCACGAGTTTATTCCATTGGGTCAATGGAATTGGAAAAATCACTGAGAAGATCAGGGCATCAGGTGCTTCCTCTTGGATGCGGGGAACAATGCGATTTTGTTGTCGTGGGACGCGACACATCCTTTACTTATCAAAAATTATATGACTGTGTACGCTGCCTTACAAATGGGGCGAGGCTGATAGCTGCCAATCTCGATTTTTACCATCCGGGTGAGGACGGGGTCAGGGTACCGGAAACCGGTTCACTCATCGCTGCCATTCAAGCGGTTACTGGCATCAATCATGTGGAGTCAGTTGGAAAACCTTTCTCTTACCCTTTTATCGAAATCATTCAACAAAAAGATCTCAATCCGGAAAATTGTTTGATGGTTGGTGATAACCCATATACGGATGTGAAGGGAGGATATTCTGCTGGTATGCATACAGCTTGGATTTCCCATGGAAATTCGTTCCCAATTGAACTTGGTTTTCAACCGAATCTTACGTTGAGCTGCATTGGAGAATTTTTGGAGGTATTTGACTGAAAATTGGGATTATTTCGAAATTATAAACAACCAGATGAAAGAGGAGAAACTCAAATGAATACTTTGTCTCGCAAATGGCTGTCCTTAATGCTTATTGTTAGCACGATATTGGCTTTGTTTACTGGTTGTGCCGCCAAAACAAGTGAAGCGAATAATAGTAAATCGAATGAACAAGCGGTGGAGAATAAACAAGAAGCAGTGGAAGCGACGAAGATCGAAAAATTGAGGATAGGACTTATTCCGGCAGAAAGTAATGAAGAAATTATCACACAGTTTAAGCCGACACTCGATTACCTTGCGAAAGAATTGGATGTTGAAATCGAACCGTTTGTAGCCATGGACTACACAGCTGTTGTTGAAGCGATGAGAAGCGGACATGTTGATGCTGCCTTTCTAGGACCATTCGCTTACATTTTGGCTGCCGACAAGGCCAATGCAGAAGCGTTTGCCGTAGGTGTGCGTGAGGATGGAAATTCAAGCTATAATACTCTGTTTTTGACCCATAAGGATACCGGCATTAAAACTTTAAACGATCTCAAAGGAAAAAACATCTCGTTTGTCGATCCTGCATCAGCATCCGGCAATCTATTCCCGCGTGCTTATCTTATGAAAAATAATATTGACCCTAATAAGGATTTTAAAAGTGCGACTTATGCAGGAGGACATGACGCTGCCATCTTGGCCGCCAAGAATAAGAAGGTGGACGCGGCGGTAAGCAACGATATCACATTTGAAAAAATGGTGAAAGAAGGCCTTGTTACTAAAGAGGAAATGGTTATCATCTCCAAAACCGACCCTATTCCCGGGCCTCCGATTGCCGTTAGGAAAGATTTGGACGCTGATTTTAAAGAGAAATTGAAACAGGCGTTCTTGAAGATGCATGAGAAATCGCCTCAAGCTTTGGGGGGATATGGGAAAATTATTCGATATGATGAAGCCACCGATACCGATTACAATGTGGTTCGGGAAACAGCAAAATTACTCAACCTAGACCCTGCTCAAGTCAAATAATAAGCAGCTATGATCTTTCATAAAAAATTTGCAACGGGGAGAGATTGATCTCCCTGTTGTCCATAAAGGTGATCAAATGATCCAAATGACGGATGTATCCAAGAATTTTGGTCAAGAAAAAGTATTGAATCAGATAAACCTTACTATTTCTGACAATGAACTTGTGGTTCTATTAGGACCAAGCGGTGCTGGGAAATCTACACTGTTACGCTGTATTAATGGTTTGGAAAGAGTAAGCGCAGGTAGTGTCAGTGTGGACGGAAAGCAAGTGACTACAAATAAAAAAGAATTGCGTCTTCTTCGCAAAAATATAGGAATGATTTTTCAACAATTTCATTTGGTCAAACGAATGTCTGTGCTCGATAACGTATTATGCGGTCGGTTGGCCTACACTGGAACATTATCTTCTATTTTCAAGCGGTTTGAACGACGAGATTATGAACTAACCCTTCATTATCTCGAAAAAGTGGGATTAGTAGACAAAAGGAATGCTCGTGCTGATGAACTAAGTGGCGGGCAGCAGCAACGTGTTGCCATTGCTAGATCACTGGTACAGGAACCAAAATTGCTGCTTGCTGATGAACCGGTAGCTAGCCTTGATCCAAAAACAGCAAACTCCATTCTGGAGCTGCTATCACTCATAAAAAACGAAGAAAAATTAACGGTTGTGATTACCTTACACCAGATGGACCTTGCTAAAAAATATGGAAAACGAATTGTGGGTTTAAACAATGGACAAATTGTTGCAGATATGGCGGCAGATCTTATTTCCATTGACGAATTGTATCAACTTTATGAAGATCAAGCTCTGATATCACAAAAACAATTTTCGATGTCTGATCAAGAAAAGGTGGCTATCCATGCTTGATGCACAGCAACGGAAATTAGTAGTCGAGGATATGAAACCTAGATGGTTTGATTTGAGAAAACAGTGGAAATTCTGGATTATTTTATTCAGTCTCTCCTTGGTATATGTATGGAGTGGGAAAGGAACCGGGATCAGTCTGCCCGCATTGATCGAGGGAATTCCTCATATGAAGGATTTTTTATCCCGTGCTCTTCCGCCTGATTTATCTATCTTAGGCAGACTCATTGCCCCGACTATTGAAACCATTCAAATTGCTTTGATCGGAACTACTTTGGCTGTTATATTATCTATCCTCTTGGGAATCGGCGCTGCTCGTAACATGTCACCGCACCCGGTCATTTATTCTATATGCCGAATGATTCTTAACTTTTTACGCGCTACATCTGAACTGATCTTTGCATTGATTTTTGTTTCTGCTGTGGGATTAGGACCTTTTCCGGGTGTTCTTGCGATTGGCCTTCACTCCGCAGGCATGCTGGGCAAATTTTATGCCGAAGCTATCGAAAATGTAAGTAAAGGTGAAATAGAAGCCCTTCAGGCCGCAGGAGCTAACAAATGGCAGGTTTTACGATTCGCGGTTTGGCCCCAGATTTTGCCCGATTTTGTAACGGTTAATTTATATCGATGGGAATACAATATCCGTTCGGCAACCGTATTAGGTCTCGTAGGCGCTGGAGGAATCGGTTTTGAATTGATGACCACGATGCGCTTATTCCGTTATGAAGAAACAGCCACAGTGATATTAATCATTCTTGTTACAGTCACTTTAATTGATAGTATATCCACTCGTATTCGAAGAAAAGTAATGTAGGATTTTAATAGCTAAAGCTGTGTGGTTGAATGAGTAATGCTTCCAATTCGATTCAACGGGGGTTGCATAATGAGGATAACGAAACTAGTAGGCTGGATGTTATTGATTATGTGCCTTGGCTTAGCGATATCGCCCGTTCAAGCCTGGGCTCACACGGATAACAGCGAAGGCTTTTCCAGAATAACGGCGGATTCAGGCAAGCTGCATTATGAGCTTTTATTGGATTATTTCGAATTCGGACGCGTAGTGGATTTGGAGGTTCCTCCAAACGCATCTCAAACGGTAATGAGCGGAAAAGTCGAGGCTAGCCGACGGCAGATCCAAGATTATGTCAATTCGAATCTTCACGTCTATATCGACGGGATACGGGTAGCAGGCCAAGTGGTACAAACCAGTGTTGAACAAAAGCTGAATCGTTATTATGCCCGTATGGTTCTGGATTTTCCAATCGATGAGGGTGCCCAAGCTTTGGAAATTCATTACGGTCTTTTCTTTGAAGATAACGACCCGATGCACCGGAATATTGCAACCTACGAATGGAAAGAGAAAGAAGGGCAGGTTGTATTTAATAGCGGCGAACAGGATTTCCACAGCGGGAAAAGCTCCTTATTCAATCAGGTCCTGCGTTTTATTGAACTCGGCTTCCACCATATTATGATCGGATATGACCATATACTGTTTGTCATAGCGCTGGTTTTGGGCTCTCGTAAAATAAAGGATGTCTTCAAGATTATTACGGTGTTTACCTTGGCACACAGTGTGACGCTGGGGCTTACCGCCTTCCATCTTGTATCAATACCTCCCGAAATTGTAGAGCCGTTAATTGCCTTAAGCATTGCCTTTGTCGCCCTGGAAAGCGTGATGGGGCTGAATTCAAAGCTCAGAATTTTGGTTGTTTTCGCCTTTGGACTTATCCATGGCATCGGTTTTGCAGGTGCATTGGAATTAACCAGCGCATGGACCTGGAGCGCGCTGTTGTCGCTTGCGTCCTTTAATATCGGAGTGGAATGCGGACAAGCCCTGATTATTTTCCTGCTGTTTCCGCTGCTGATCTTCGTCCGCAGATTCCAATGGTCCGGATGGCTGCAGGGTTCGGCTACCGCCGGAATTCTCGGTTTCGGTTTATGGTGGTACTTCGAACGTATGCTGGGCTAAATCTATAATTTTTGGAAGGGGTGATGCGACTGAAAAAAAGGATCATCTGTTACCGGCTATAAGATGAGATCAAACAAAACGAAGGAAGCAGGAGGAATTTCACAATGAAATTATTGAAGAAAACTTTCGAGAGCAATAAGAAACAATTTCGGACCATTGCCGTCGTTACCATGACCGGATTGGCTTTGGCGGTTATGATCAAACCGGTTCTCGCGGAAAATACAAATGCTGTAGTCAGCGGAATCGTTTTTGTGGATAAAAACGGAAACGGCAAGCAAGACACGAATGAGATAGGCCTTAAAGGAATCAGCGTTTCCGATGGAAGAACGATCGTCCATACGGATGACAACGGAAAATATACATTTACGGTGGATACAGAAAGACGCTTGACGGACATCGTATTCGTCACGACGCCGAGCGGATACAGCGTAACTTCGAATGAGTATAAGGTACCGCAATTTTATCAAACTTTGGGCAATCTCCAACCGGGCGAGCAGCGCGAACAAAATTTCGCCCTGTTGAAGACTCCGGAATCGGCCAAGGAGAACTTTACCTTTGCCGGCGTGGCGGATGTCCATGTGCAAGCGGGATCTACGAACAACCGGGAGCGTTTTACAGGTCAGCTGGCGGAGATTAACCGGTTAACCGCAGAGCCTTCCTTTATCGTTGTTAGTGGAGACTTAACGAATCAGGCTACCGACGCGGAATATGCCGATTATATGGCAAGTACGGCGACTTCCAAGGTACCGGTTTACCCAGCAGTGGGCAATCACGACTTTAAATCCGGTGCAAACTACGCAGAGCGGATTGACCGTTACCGCAGTTATTTGGGACCGGAATGGTATTCGTATGATTACGGCAACAAGCATTTTATCACGCTGGAAAATACGAATGGCATGAGCGAGCCAGATCAATTGGAATGGTTAAAAGCGGATCTGGAGCAAAATGCTAAAAGAAAAGAAGTAGTTGTCATTGTTCATAAGCCTTTAAATACACCGCAGACCCCAACCCCGGCGGATAACACCAAACAATATATCGACCTGCTGAGCCAATATAATACGCGTATGGTGCTTATGGGTCATACCCACGTGAACGATGTCGACACGGATACGATCCCTACGGCGAAGCACGTGACCACCAACTCCAGCGCTTATACAATCGACCAGACGCCAAACGGCTTCCGGGTGATCAACTTTAAAGGCAATAATGTAGAGAATCCTTTTAAAATGTATGGTGTCGAGGAGAGCCTGACGATCGTCAATCCGGCTCCGGGAAGTGAAGTTCCGCAAGGCTCCGTGCAACTTCAGATCAATGCTTACAATACGTCGAGCAGCGTGATTTCCGCCCAATACCGGATCGACGGCGGGGCATGGAAGAAGCTTTCCCAAAGCAATGAAATGACCTGGACCGACAAGTGGGATTCCAGAAAAACGAAGCTCGGACAGCATACCGTTGAGGTCCGCGTTAACGACGACGGCAACAAAACATGGTCCAAAAGCAGCACCTTCAATGTAGTGAAAGCGTCTCAAGCGGTTGTGCCTCAAGGTGGAGCGAACTGGCCGATGTTCCACGGTAACGCCCAACACACGGGTAAAGCTTTGGATGAACTTTCCCCCAATCTGAAATTGGCGTGGAGCCATTTGACCCCAGGAACGATTCTGACCTCTTCTCCTGCTATTGTTGATGGCAGCGTTTATGTCGGAACTAGAGACGAGAACGGTTCAAAGAATAACAGCGTCATTGCTGTTGATTTAAAAACCGGAAAAGAAAAATGGATATTCAAGACCAATGCGCAAGTACAAGCTTCTCCTGCCGTTGTTGATGGCATTGTATACGCTTCTTCAATTCGCGGTAGCTTGTATGCAATCGATTCGAGAACGGGCAAACAGCTTTGGGTAAAAACGGTAGGCAAAGGTGAAGTTCAACAAGCTTGGATGTACTATTCTCCTACGGTAGCTGATGGAACGGTTTACCAGGCTTACAGCACCGGTAACGGCGGCCAGCTCATGGCGCTGAACGCACGCACGGGTGAAGTGCTCTGGACGAGCAAGCTAGCCGGAGGCTGGATTACCGAATCATCCCCTGTCGTGGAAGCGGGCAAAGTGTATGTAGGTGCCGACGGCGGTTATATTATCGCACTTGACGCCAAAACGGGCCTAGAATTGTGGCGTAAGAAACCAGCAGGCGGCTGGATGCATTCGATGCCTGCAGTAGCGGACGGCATGGTTTATATGGGTTACGGTGGCGGCTTGCTGGTTGCCCTCGACGCGCAAACCGGCGATGAGAAATGGCGTTATACCAGCGAGAACAGCGATTCGGCAACCTATATTGCCGGCAAAACGACCGGTTCCTCCCCAGCTGTAACGGACGGAATCGTCTACATGGGCTTCCCTGACGGATACGTTGCGGCGCTTGACGCCAAAACGGGTACGAAGGTTTGGAGCACCCTGACCAAAGGTGGCATCATTTCCTCGGCTGCAGTCACTGGAAACTCGGTGTACATCGGTTCCAACGACGGCTTCCTGCATGCATTTGACAAAACAACAGGACTAACTCAGTGGTCCTATGAAATCGGTGCGTGGGTGGCTTCTTCTCCGGCAATCTCCGGAAATACGCTGGTCATCGGAGCTTTTGATGGTAACCTTTACGGCTTCACGGAAACAAACAAGTAAAATCTCATTTCTTTAACGAGCAGGGCCTTTGGATCCCGTTTATCATTGCGTGGGAAGAAGGCCTTGTTTTTTATGCAGGAGACAGCGATTTCCTTGGAACACAGATCTTTAATCGCTGATACGTACAGCCACGTATCTTCAATAGCTAACTGCGTGATGTCTGTTACCCACTTTTGGTTCGGGGCTTCAACGTTGAAATCGCGTTTCAATAGATTCTCAGCCACATGAGGGTCTGAGCCATCTCCTTGCGGCTTTGATTTGCTTTTACGACGGATGATCGATTTCAAGCCCATTTCCTGCCGCTTTTAACCGTTTAAGAAAATGTTAGTAGCCACTGTGGGACAATTGCAGAAACTGGCACAATTGGCTTACGGTGTATTTACGTTGGTCGACGAGCCTCCTGATCTGAATCATGAATTAATGTTTAAATGCTTGAACCCTTTAATCGCCATAAAAAAATACACCCCAGAAATTCATCGGAATAACCAAGGGGTTTTTCCAATTTCTATTCTAAGGGGTGCACTTCACCTGGCATCCAGAGGTTTTTTATGCTTCAACATGATCTGAAGCAGAAATCCACAACGGGAAATGCTCCCGCCAGCCATGACGGCCAGGCGGAGATGTTCATAATCGAACTGGGGGTTACAAGGGACCTATTCAATATGTTTATACGTTGACAATCGATGACCGCCTGTAATATCTAAGCGGATTTATGAAATAAGACCTTGATAATGGGAGCACATCGGGATTCAAGGTTGGCTCTCTTTCTATTTTATTGATTGCACAAACTAAAAAAACATCCGATGAATGATATGAATATACTTAATATTAAAAGTGTATTGATTGTATATTTTACCGATGTTAGTATAAGTAACATATGATGACGGGAATAACGTGTGTTTTTAGAGAGGAAGTCCTGTCTATGCTGAATCATATGAATCGCCAGGCTTGAAAAGTTTTTGCCGATCGAACCTAAGGAGGATTACTTATGCAGCTAATGAATCGAATTTATCAAGTGTGTGGACAGCCCTACGGCATTCATCCTAATGCATACGCGGTTTTGGGGGATAATGCTGTCGTTCTCATCGATTCGGGCACGAATTCGTCCGAACTGCAGATGATCCAGCAGAATTTGTCTTTATGGGGATTATCCGATTACCCCGTCAGCCAACTTTTACTGACCCATTCTCATTTCGACCACAGCGGAAATGCGCATGCCTTCAGTGCAAAAGGAGCTGAAATTACAGCCGGCTTCGTGGATGCCGAGGGGATCGAACTCGCTGACGAAAGAACAATCCCCTATTGTTACGAAGACACATTCGTCCCCTGCCAAGTCAATCGAAAAGTGAAGGATAATGATGTAATCCGGGTTGCCGGATTGGAATTTGAGGTTCTGCATGTCCCGGGCCACTCAACGGGGTCGGTGGCATATAAGTTAATCATGGATGGAAAAACAGTTTTGTTCACAGGGGATACTATAATGGCCGGACTCAACGGAGAAGCCAAATTAGGAGCTTCCATTGCCGTTGACTACAATCCTGAGCTTTACCTGAACTCGCTTAAACGATTGGCCTCTGTTAATGCGGATGCCGTTCTGGCTGGACATTTTCAGCCCTGTTTGCATAATGCATCCTGGTTGCTCAAAAGCGGTTATCGCACAGGTCTCATCGAGCTTCGAAACCCATACGCCTCGAACGCTTCGAGCTAATGTTAAATTGATTGGCACTTTCTAGTATATGTAGTCGCTCGGCAAGACATTGGTGAAGTAGTTCAATCAAGAAGGACGGTAAAGGGATATAACGCCATTTCCGTCCCTTGCCCAAGATAGCCAGTTGGCCGGATTGAGTCTGGAAATCCGTCATTGGCCGGGTTGACTTCGATCCGCTCGAATTCAATCATGACCTTGAAGAACAGGCTGATCGCCGAAAGAGATCGATTTCGCGCACGATCACCAGATCCGGCTTTCCGGCCTCGGGTAAGATGGGCCATTTCGTCGATCTTCCGCAGTGTGCCGTTAGGCTTATCCGGGTTATTGCTTAAAAATGTCCGAACATCATCGTGCATGTAACTGGTCTGGGTATCCTGCGAATAGCCGCGGTCTTTAAGCCAAATCAGAAATATCTCCAGCTCCTCCTCATGCAACTCCTCAACGTTCATTGATGTTACCCCTGCCCAATGACACAGCCGTTCGTGCTGCTTTCACCGATATTATCAAAAGATGATAGCCATTAAAACGTCAAACTACTAATATCCCATATTTTCGCAGAATGAGTGGAAAATCGTTAATCGAGGATCAGCCGCAATTGTGAATGGTAGTCATGTGAGTTTGCGACTTCGCGTAGAATTCAATCGAATCGGTTTGTGAAATAAGTTATTGACGTCCGTAAATTGTGTTTGTATCATGTAAGAATACTTAACATATTTAATTAAATCTCATAAAAGATTCGATGGTGAAATGTTCTAATGCACTTATCAAATCTTGATTTATTTCTATCAATAGAAAGAAAACGATTACTTTATATTCCCTCTCAATATTTAACCCTTTATAATTGTCTCCTTAACATGTATATAACGTCATTATGTTATATAATTTTTTCCGAAATAAGGGGGTAATCATCTACATGTCTAATAAAATTAGAATTTTCAGACTTTAGTTTCCTCTCAATCTTTATGAAAAATCATCATGAAATGGAACATTTTTTCCCTGAAACGAGGAGATCGCATAAGGAGAAATAAAGGCCCTCCATTTGTGTCATGTTGGACGCGGCATCTCCAGGTTGTATAAGTATGACAGGTAGTACATACAACTGCAGCAGCCAATGCCCGCTCTGCCGTCCTCCAAATTGACATTTCTCTACAAACTAGCGAAACGAGTGAATTCATTTATCTGCCAGAGGACTTGTTCCGGTTTCAGGTAAGAAGCAGCCGCATCCAGAGACAATGTGAACTGGCTGCGCTGCCGGTTTATTATGGGCGGACACCCCGGCGTTAAACAGTCTGCCGGGGTGCTCGATCTGTACGTCCAGGCGATGGCCCTGGAATAATGATAACACCACAATTGTACTTGTGACCGTCGACGTGCTTTTTGTCAGCAACCAGCACCATCCCCGGCATCAGGCAGACAACAGCAAAGGAGACCGGCCTGCAAGAAGAACATATTTATATTTTCGCTACCCATACGCATTCCGGCCCGCTTACGACGGACCTGTTCGGCTAATCCGACGAAAGCGACTATGTATCGTGGATGGAGGAGCAAATTAGCGTAGTGATCGTGCAAGCCGTCCAGCAGACAAGCATGCTGCTTCCGTATATCGGAAGTCTTCGGTAGAGGCTGAGGATTCCGGCAAAACAAGGTGAAATTTTAGACACAGCTAAGCGATTTTTGGAAAAGCAAATGGTGATCCGGGCCAACAGAAGCAGTTGAAGGAGCTGCGCGAAGTCGAAGAGGAAAATCTGACCATTTACGCTGTAATCGTTTATGAATTGGAATTTCACATGCTTACTGGATAATTGACAAAATATTTGCTGTTAGTGAGCAGATTGGATAAAGCAAACTACGGCAACGGGGGTAGGATCATGAAATTTGATACGACTAGCATTATTTGTGTTTCTCGCTGCAACTATAAATACGAACCTCATGTTGAGAATCATTGCCATAATTTTCATCATATTCTCTATATTACGGATGGAAGCGGTTCTATGATCGTGGATGGCAAGCACAATAGTGTGATCGAAAATGATATTTTTCTATATCAACCGGGAGTTTATCATGAAATCATTTCGAATCTATCTGACCCGATGAAAGCGATCGAATTGAAGTTTATTACGCATGATCCCTCATTAATCAATGATCTCAAACAACTGCCGATCCGAGTGAGTAATGCAAGTACACATATTAAGAGAATGTTCAATAGTCTAGTGGAAGAAGCGTTAGGCAAAAAAATGTATTTCAAGGAAAGTATTACAGTGAAGACGATCGAACTGCTTCTGCAGCTTTTGCGTTCGTACAGTGTTTCCACTCACAGCCGCGGCGAACAGAACATCAAGCTTGTTTTCAAAGAGAACGAAATCCGCAATGAAATGGCAAATAATCTGCTGAAATATATTCATAAGCATTTTACACAAAAAATTACATTAGAAGATCTTTCCGTCGAGTTCAATATAAACAAAGAGTATCTGTGTCGGGTGTTCAGCAAAGTATTCGGCATTTCACCGATTCAATATGTCATTAATTTGCGGATTGAAAAAGCTAAAGAGCTGCTCACCGACTCCGAATTAAGCGTAACTGAAATTTCGGAGGTAGTTGGCTTTAACAGCATCCATTATTTGAGCAGATACTTCTCGAATAAAGAAGGAATTACACCTATCGATTTTCGGCAGCGTTCCAAAGATGACGTCAATATCGATATCGAAGAGAAATATAAAATAGTAAATTTCAGAATCTAAATATAAAGTCAATATCGTGTAAAAACACTTTAACTTTCTTCAAAGCCTTCCATATAAAAGAGGTGTAACTTAGAAGATAAGAGAGAAGTTGAACACTATTATGTGGAGGGGATTGCAAATGAAGAAGGTAGCACTTGTATCACTGATCTCAATCTTTATCGCTATCACTGTACTTTCCGGTTGTTCTTCAAACAACACTTCGGAAAATACGAGTAAGGTTGAAAACACTGCAACCAATGATGCATCCACGAACCAAACGAAAACGAATGATACCGCTGTGACAAATGAGACAACAACTGAACAGGGAGTTCCTGAGAAGTACGATCCACCGATTGAAATGACGACAGTCGGGGTCAATTACCCGACGGTCAAATTTTCAGAGGGAGAATCACGGACCGATAATGTATGGACAAGAGCTTATCTGGACAAATTCGGAATTAAACTGAATTATAAGTGGGTCGTAGATGACACGCAGCTTGAGCAAAAGACGAATTTGATGCTTTCAACAGGTGAAATTCCTGATTTCATGAACGTAACAGACATTCAATTCAAACAGCTATACGATGCCGGATTAATTGAGGATTTAACCGATGTTTATGAGAAGTATGCATCCGAAAGCGTGAAAAGAATGATGACAGCCGGCGGACCGATTGCTATGGATTCGGCAAAATTCAACGGCAGACTAATGGGTATTCCGTATACAATGTCCAACAAAGAAGTTGCTGATGTCATCTTTATTCGTCAGGATTGGATGGATAAACTTGGACTGCCTGCACCCAAATCCATGCAGGATGTGCTTGCAATATCTGAAGCGTTTACTACTAAAGATCCGGACGGAAACGGCAAAGCCGATACATTTGGTCTTGCTGCTGATAAAGGCATGACTATGCTTAACGGATTTATTAACGGATATCACGCTTATCGTGATTTGTGGATCAAAGATAGCACGGGCAACCTTGTATACAGCGACATTCAACCCGAGATGAGAGCGGCGCTGCAAGCGCTGCAAGGAATGTATAAATCGAAACAGCTCGATCAGGAGTTCAGTGTCAAAGAATTCGCAAAGGTTTCGGAATCACTTGCCGCCAGCAAAGTCGGGATTTTGTACTACCCGCCATATGGTGGATCCTATCCGCTTCAATCCGTAAGAGACAACAACCCGAGCTCCGATTGGACGGCATATCCGCTTCCGTCGATAGACTCTACTCCCGCAGCACCACAAGTTGGAGCGAGCACAAATGGCTACTGGGTTGTTAAGAAAGGGTATGAGCACCCTGAAGCAATCTTGAAAATAATGGATTTCTGGATCAAAACATTCTATGAGAACAAGTCCCGTGAAGTGATGGAGAAATATGTAACAACTCCTGATGGAAATACGCCGTGGCTCCTGTCGGCCATCTTCTCCTACGAGGGCTTCTTCAATGTAGATGTACAGCAGGACATTAAAGCGGTTATCGAAGGATCTAAGAAGTTCGATGATATAAATCCGATTGCCCAAGACACCTATACAAAGGTTATGAACTTCGTGGAGCGCAAGGATGAGAAGTTCTGGGGCTTTGATGAAGTATACGGGTTGCACGGTGCCAGAGCAATTACGAAGGAAGTCTACTTGGCGAACAACTTGTTTACAGAAAATCAATTCTATTCGACAGCAACGCAGACGATGGGTGTGAAAATGGCCACATTGCAAAAGATGAGAGACGTAGCGTTTACGAAAATTATTACAGGTGCGCCGATCGAAGAATTCGATCAATTTGTGGAAAGCTGGAATAAGAGCGGCGGGGAACAAATTACGAAAGAAGTAAACGATTGGTACAAATCTAAGTAGGAAAAGCGGGGATATACATGAATCGAATGAAGCGATTAATGCGGACACCTTATTTGCCATTACACCTGATGATAGTGCCCGGTCTGATCTTAGTACTTATCTATTGTTATGGCCCTATGATCGGAATTATTATCGCATTCGAGAAGTATATCCCTGTTAAAGGATTCTTTCATTCGGAATGGATTGGATTTGAAAATTTCAGATACATCTTCGATCTGCCAGACACAGTGACGGTACTCAAAAATACAGTCTATATTGCCTTCTTGAAAATCATTGCCGGACTGATAACGCCAATCGTTTTCTCACTCCTCCTTAATGAACTGCGCAAGGAATGGTTTAAGAAAGGGATCCAGACGTTGATTTATTTGCCTCACTTTCTGTCGTGGGTCATACTCGGCGGGGTACTGCTCGATATTCTTTCTCCTTCATCGGGGATCGTAAACGAACTGCTCGTCAAAATCGGAATTGAGCCCATCTTCTTTCTTGGCAGCAACGCGTGGTTTCCTTATGTGCTAGTCGCCTCCGATGTATGGAAAGAGTTCGGCTTCAGCACTATCATTTATTTGGCAGCTCTAACCTCCATTAATCCAACCTTATATGAAGCGGCGGTTGTTGACGGGGCAAATCGATGGAAGCAAACGTTATATGTTACTATTCCGGGGATCTTGCCGATCATCGTGCTGATGGCAACGTTAAGCCTGGGTAATATCCTGAATGCCGGATTTGAACAGGTATTTAATTTATATAGTCCACAAGTGTTTGAGAGCGGGGACATTATCGATACATTCGTTTACCGAATTGGATTGATTGATGGGCAATTCGGACCTGCTACTGCTATTGGATTGTTTAAATCGGTAGTCTCCTTCGTTTTCATATCTACTGCTTACTTGCTAGCGTACCGATTTGCTAACTATCGAATCTTTTAAAGCGGAAAAAGAGGGGAAGCAAAATGATTCATACTTCGTGGCGACTTAAATTGTTTATGGTGTGCAATTACTTGTTTCTAGCAGTTGCAGCGCTGTTGTGCCTTTTTCCGCTTATCCATGTACTGGCGATTTCATTCAGTTCTTCCTCGGCATCGTCCGCAGGGCTTGTTACCCTGTGGCCTGTCCGATTTACTACGAAATCCTATGAATATGTGTTAGCTAACAAAGAGTTTTTAACCGCATTAGTCGTTTCTTTCAAGCGATTGTTTCTCGGTACTTTCATTAATATGCTCCTTACAATATTGATCGCGTATCCGTTATCGAAAGAATCAAGCCGATTCAAAGGACGAACAGTCTATGTATGGATATTCGTCATCACGATGCTTTTTAGCGGCGGATTGATCCCCCTCTATTTCATGATTAAATTAACAGGTATTTCTAATTCGTTGTGGGCATTAATACTACCTTCTGCGGTTCCGGTATTCAATATTATCATTCTGCTCAATTTCTTCCGGGGTTTGCCAAAGGAGCTTGAAGAAGCGTCTTTAATCGACGGAGCAGGGCATGTGGCAACGCTCTTTAAAATTTTCGTGCCGTTATCGTTGCCTGCGATTGCAACACTTACTTTATTCTCCATGGTCTATCACTGGAACTCCTGGTTTGATGGACTGATCTTTATGGATGAGGTCGAGAAGTATCCGCTCCAAAGTTATTTGCAGACGGTCATTATTCAACGGGATTTCGCGTCAATTACGGTTCAGGATCTCGAGCTGCTGCAGCTCATTTCCGATCGATCGATTAAAGCTGCACAAATATTTATTGGTGCATTGCCAATTTTGATCGCATATCCGTTTTTACAAAGGTTTTTTGTTAAAGGCGTCGTGTTAGGGAGTGTGAAACAGTAGATTGGGGGATGCGTAATGTTCAAAAAAAGCATGTTTTTCATTTTGTCAGCCTTTCTGCTTTTATCGTCGTTTGGGTTTACAACGAATTTCTCTTCAGCACAAGCCGTCGATGCGAAAGGTCAATGGAAGTCATGGAGAAATGATACAGGCAATTCAGGCTACCAGCCCGATCCTGGCAAATTGGATACCGCTAGTGAAGTTGACAAGGTCTTCATTAAAGGTGCGGTCGATAAAGCGCCTGTGTTTGCCGATGTCAACAACGATGGAATAAATGAAATCGTTATGGTTGACGCAGGTAGAGTCGCTGCTGTGGATATGGACGGACACGATGTCTGGATGTCCGATGTTATCCTTGCCAAAAGCGTCTATACCGTGGACGATTTGAATAGTGACGGCAGCTTGGATGTTCTAGTATTCGGAGATAAAAAAATGGTTGTTTTGTCTGCAGCAAGTGGAGCCTTGCTATATACGGCGGCGCTTGACGAGCAGCTCAATGAACCTCGTTTTAAACTCGGCGATTTCGATAAAGACGGGAACAAGGAGGCCGCAGTATGGAACTATAAAAAACCGTTTATCTACATTTATAAGTTTTCAACAGCGGCCGACGGCTCCTTCTTCGGCGAATTAGTGAATAAAATTGTAGACACCCGTTCGGAAAACGAGGGCAATATAGCCGCTTTTTACCCGGGCATCGCTTTTGGCAATATGGATGGCGACAATTATGATGAGCTTGCCATTATCAGGCATGCGGGTATCGATCTTTATGATGGCAAAATGATAGGAACAAAAAAGGAATCGGCAGCAATCTTGCATGATCCGCTTACCTTTACAACCGTTACAGCAGAAAGCGAGTATCCGGGTGGAGGTTATCCGGCAACCAATCTGATCGACGGCAATTTAGCCTCCTATTACATAAGCGAGCCTAAATCAGGCGCCGGGATTACTACGGGCACCGGCTGGGTCGAGCTGAGCTTTGCCAGCCCGAAGAACGTAAGCAAAGTGTCCGCTTACTCTTTGCAAGGCTGTGGTTTCAATGTGCAAACCTGGGATCCGCTCGAAGGCTGGGTAACGCGTGCTTCCTTTTCCTCATCCGATTCTCATTATAGTCAGGACGGCGAATTCAGAACCGATATCGATTTCGGCTCCTATGTCCTTACCGATAAAATCAGAATTAATGTAACGTCAAGCACTTATGGAAACGGTACTGACAGCTATCAGGTTCAGTTTACCGAGGTAAAGGCCTACGGTGAAGATATCCTTTCAGCAATAACTCCGACCAAGGTTGCTCGTGATCAGATTAAATCGATTTCCGCAGATTCCAACAATCCAGGATATACGCCGGAAATGTTGATCAACGACAATACATCCGATTACTGGATCAGCGAACAAAAAGCCGAGGCTGCGCCAGGCAATAAAGGTGAGGCTGTCATCCAGATTGATTTGACAAAGAAGAAAACGCTGCAAGGTGTAAAGTTTTATAACTTGATAGTTCCTTATGTAAATGTTGAAACCTGGAATAATCAAAAAGAGCAATGGGAAGCTCAAAGGACGGTTGACGGAGAGTCATCTGCAGCCATAAATGTGCTTACTTTCGCCAAACCGGTTGAAACCAATAAGATCAGAATCAGCATCAAGAAGAGCAGTTTCGGAAATGGTAACGATTTATTTCATGTGCAGCTGTCGGAAATTGAACTGTTTGAATTGACGACTTCCATTACGGTTGACTCCGTTACGGCGGAAAGCGAATATCCAGGCGGAGGTTACCCGGCCTCGAATTTGATCGATGGTGATACAAGCTCGTACTTCATAAGCGCACCAAAGGATGAACCGACAGGAAGCGCCTGGATTGATTTTAACTTGCCGGCCGGCACGGTAATCGGCAGCATCGTTGTTCATGCGCTTTCTGCTCCGAATGTAGAAGTGCAGGTGATGCAAAACGGCGAATGGCAAACAAGAACCAGCATGGACTTGACTCAAGGCCCAAGTCCGGCAACGATCGACCTGAGCAGCCAGCCTATCGTGACGGATAAGCTGAGACTTTATATCAGCGGCTCGAATTTCGGGGCTCCGGGTGCGCATCAAGTTCAGCTTACTGAGGTTCAGTTATTCAAACCTGCAGGTAAAGTTGATGAAGGCATAACTCCCGAATATAAAGTCGACTGGATGCCGCCAGGTGCGGAATCCGGAAGAAACTACGGTTACTTCACACTCACTAATATTGATAATGATCCTTACGATGAGGCCATCATTGTTGCCGACGGGGTATCCTACCACATTGGAGTCGTTGACAATAACGCAAACGGCTTATCGTTGATTTGGGATCGTTACTTTGGATATGCGGGTCAGCCTTCAAAGGTGGATGGGTTGCTGCGTGTCATGAAAGTGGTCAACGACCCGGTAGTGGATGTCAACAACGACGGCAAACCAGAGATCGTTTACGGTATGTTTGAGTCGGTAACCGAATCCTCTTCCGGAAATTGGACCATTCACGTAATCGATGCATCCAATCCCGATAGTCCTGGCAACATTACGCTTCCCGGTTATTATTTGTGGGGCATTGAGGATGTAAATGGCGATTCCAAATATGAATTGCTGGTAACGAAGGAGAATGAAGGAAGACCTTCGGGACAATCGCCGATTGAAGTATTGGCCTTAAACAGCAGCGGAGCGTACGAGTCTATTTTGCAGCTGGCCGATAGTTCATTCGTATTGGCAAGCAAGCCTGCTGAAAATCATATCAGCGCAGCTTCGGGCTCCGGACTAAATAGGCCAATGGTTTATGATTTTAACGGCGACGGCAAAAATGATCTATTGGTTTACTCCGGGGGCAAATACAAAGCACTTAGCTTTAATGGCACCGCATATGAGGAAGCGGCCGTTTACGATTCAAGTCACGGTGCCCCTGTCGCCTATACGAAAGATAATAACGGAGATGCCGTATTGCTAATGGACAACGGCACTGGCGTAATGACGGCTTTGCGAAAAGACGGCAGCGTCATGTGGGAGAGAGCGAGCGGTGGTCCTCTTGATGTCGTACCAGTCGTCGCCGATATCGACCAAGACGGGATCAATGAGATGATCGTACCGACAGGCAGCGAAATTGTTGCCTATAAAATGGGTCAGAACGGCGCCTCATTCATGTGGAGAGCGGCCGGAATCGGCAAATCGACTCCAAGTGCCAGTAAATCGTTGGTCATCGCGGATATGAACGGCGATCAGAAGCAGGAAATTATCGTGGCAGGCTCATCGGGCGGCAAGCCTGAAATTAAAGTTATTGACGACAGTGGTCATGTTGCCTGGTCTTATGTATTCACGAAAGATGTTCATGGTAAAGATCTGGGCTTCACGGCCGGCGCCATCCTGGATTGGCTCGCGGCGGACTTTAACGGCGACGGCGTCAAGGATATCTATGTTGCCCTTCAGAACACCTATCCTACCGGCCGTTCCGCCATTATTGACGGAGTGTCTAAACAATTGATCTATGTAACGGAGCCGACAGTTTCCGTTACGTATGCCAATCATCCCGAATACCACTATGAAAGAGCGATGGTGCCAAGCCCGGGCAACGCTGCAGCTTACGATGCGGACGGCGACGGGGCGGAAGAAATCTATTTCATCGCGCTCGAAACCTATGTGAAATTGGACTACGATCAAGCATCGAAGAACACTCGCCTTGATTACTACATTGCTCAAGATGTCGCTCAAAACAGCATCATTTATTATGCCACACCGATCATTACCGATGTCGATAAGGATGCGGTATCTGCCGGTCCAGAGCACATCATATCCGGCGGCTTCAACAGCTTTTCAGTATTCAGCAACGAACTGCCTGTTGCAGGACAGCCTTTGGTACATCCGAATAAATTGTGGCACATTGTGATGCCGGTAACCGAATACAACGATGACGACACGCCCAAAAATTTTGGTGACAGCGATATTATGAGAAGAAATCAGGGAGTGGCCGATGTCGACGGTGACGGCATTAAAGAAATTGCGCTCCAATATTCGACTGATGACGACAGGGGCGACGACAAGTATAGAGGTATCCTATATTGCTATGACGCGACGAATGGCAATGTAAAGTGGACCTATGACTTGAAGGCTGAGTTTGGTGGTAAGAACGTCATTACCCGCGATATCGTTTCCGCTGATATTGACAGTGACGGCTTGTCTGAGTTTATTTTAACGACAAACACAGGCTGGGTAATGGCGGTCAATGGAGGAAGCGATTCCGAATTGGCGGCTAACAATCAGTCGAGAATTCAATGGAAAGTGAATCTAGGCGCATCACTGGGCAACCCGGTTATTGCCGATGCAGATAACGACGGATTTGCCGATGTCCTTGTTCCTGCCGAGGATGGGTATATCCACGTAATAGGCAAACAAGTGGTAAGATCGATCGACTCCGTCTCTGCAAATCTGACATCCCAACAGCCCAACACCATGCAATTGGTTGTGGTGACGGTGGATACAAAGGGCATGGCGAATAACACTCCCGTATCTGTAGAGCTAGTCACCAATGAGGGCGTGTCTCTAGCACCTGCGGTGTCGGCAGCCGGAGTGATTAACAGCAATCATGCTGCTATACCGTTCATTGTTCCAAGCAGCATAACTGCCGGTAACTACTTTTTTAAAGTAAGCGCACAATCAATCACCAACAGTTCTACGGGCTATTCAATATCTGCTTCGGCTCCTGTGACGACTAAAGCGGTAAGCTTCTTTAATGGGGTGGCAACAACCTATTCTCTTGCCGATTTGATTGCCAATGGGACGATCGCGACAGACGGAATCTTGTTTATTCCTTCTAGTTTCAGCTACCAGCTCAAAAATGCCAAGGTGGATTATTCCGCGGCTCAAGGGATCTATATCGGAGCGGATATTAGAACGAAAGCTTCTAATGCCGACATTATATTACGTTCTTCCAAAGGCCCGGTTGTCGTCGATAACGCAGCGTTCACCGCAACGACGGGAAGCAATAATATAACCATGCTTGCCGGTACGTACATTTCGGCAAAAGGAACGCACTTTACGACCAAGAATAGCGGGGATACGAGTTTAACGGCAAATGAAACCATTGATTTATCAAATGCGGAAATCAATACAGGCGATATTCATTTATCGGCACGTGATGGTGCGTCCAGCATCCTCACAACTAACGCTAATTTTCACGGAGACACACCAAGTATAACAGCGACGACGATTCAGCCATGACGTGCCTAAAGTGCCGATTGAGAGAGGAGTGAAGTGAGATTAAGAAATTATTATTTCTTAAAGAAGACAGCATGACTCCGCTGCAAATGTGGATCAAGTCGGCGGACTTTTGGGATGTTCCCTACGAAATCGTTGATGTCGACACGATGCAGCAGCTCGACTTGAATCAATATGAGCTAGTGGCGGCTATCGATCTGAAGGTGCTCACATCTAGCAGTCAGGTAAAGCTGGATCACTATGTTCGCGGCGGAGGGAAGCTGCTTGCTTCCGGAAACTTGCACAGCAGTCTAGCTAGTTACTTAGGCAGTATCCAGGTGATAGAAGTAAAGCGCGGTGATACGCACAGATGTATGCGCATTTCCGACGAAACGACGTTAGGAAATTGGAATACGGGAGAAATTCTGTTCTTCACCAATACGTACCAAAGTTCAGGTAAGGACTATGTGATCGATAACATCGCTGAGCTGCAGGCTCAGCGGTGTTGCGAATCTTGTGAAGTGACCGTCGTCGATGTGGATTTAGAGCAATGGGGCAAGTGGCGGGAGACGACGGAGCCCTCGCTTATTACCAAGGATGTTGGTGCCGGGAAAATCGTCTATACTCCGCTCTGTCTGGGAGAGATGGAGTGGGTCGTACAGCCGCGTGTGCCGACATTTACGGAGTTCCCGTATGTGGTCAGAAATAACGGGATCATGCTGCTGATCAGAGACATTTTTGCCCTTACAACGGGATCGGACCGTTTTGAATGCAGACCGCTTTGGCAGGACGGGGCAAAATGCGTTGTTGTTCTATCTGGTGATGTACACGACTACGCCCAAATTCCTGGTCGAGCAGACCGGGAATACCGGGATATGATCGATAATATGAACATTCTCAGAGAATATGGTCTGGACGGTAAAGCAACCTGGTTTATTACCGGTGATGTCGCCCGAAAATTTCCAGAAGAAGTGCGCGAAGCGGCGGACCGCAACTACGAAATATGTCCTCACACGCATCAGGATACGTGTTACAGCAATGAAGGCTGGGATTATTACACCCAGAAGGACGATATATCACGCTGCATCGACAGCTTCAAAACCACGATTCCTAACATTCACGATTATGCCAAAGGATTTCGGACGCATGGCTACAATAGCAACTATGATACAAGGCTTGCATTAGAGAACCTGGGCTACGACTATATTGCTGACCTCCAGGGCTGGGAATTAAGCGGAACCTATAATCGGAATCAACCCGATCATGTCATCACTTATGTATCTCTGCCGCAATATGCGACGGACTATCGCGGCAGAAAGCTGAATTTGCTGGAAATTCCGGATACCGTGGCAAACGATCATTTTGTTTATCGGATTGAGAAGATGACACCTGATCAGGCGCTTGCGTTTTATAAAGAAGGCTTCGATCGGATGTATAGATTAGGAGGGATGTTCCAGACTTGTCTGCATCCCTACATATCTATCAAAGAGGATCCGGAGAGGGAACGCGTTTACAGGGGACTGATCGAGCATATGGTTTCCCATGAAAATGTCGTATTTTTGTTGATGAAGGATTTATGCGGTTGGTGGAAAGAAAGAGAAGTACTGAACTCATAAAATCGTAAAGGTGGCCATTCATCCATGAAGACTGGAAATGAAAAGCTTAAAGACGCAAAATACGGTTCTGCATCACAAATAGTTTCGAGCGTAGGGTTGCCTTCTGTGTTTCCCCGCGAAATGGGACCGAACACGATGAAATATTTGCAGGAAGTGGTCGATTCCGGACTGTCATCGGACATGAATTCACGTTTTGAGAAAATTTTGGCCGAAGCGCACGGGCGTAAATATTGCATGCTGACTCCCGGCTGTACCAACGCGCTATTTGCACTATTTACCGCGCTTGATTTCCAGCCAGGCGACGAAATTATCGTCAGTCCTATTGCAGACTACGGTGATCTATGCGGCTTACTGTTTGAAAATTATATTCCTGTTTTTTGCGATACAGAGCCAGGTACAGGGTTAATATCGGCACGAACTATCGAATCGTGTATTACTGAGCGAACGAAAGCAATTCTCGCAGTCAACTTTTTCGGCTTGCCGTGCGATTTCGATCCGATCATGGAGCTTGCAAAAAAGCATAACATTCTCGTTATTGAAGATGTGTGCCAGAGTATTCTGGCCACGTATAACGGCCGTCTTTCCGGCTCACTCGCGGATATTGCCGTATTCTCCTTCGACCCGGAGAAAACGCTTGGAGGCGATACGGGCGGTGCGATCGTCATGGATGATGAAGACCTTTACAATACAATCGTGAATCGTGCACAGGCTAGAGGGGCAAAGGATTTTCCTGGCTTCGGCAGAAAGCATCTTTATAGAGGCATTGCGATGCGGGCACCGCAATGTACGGCTGCTACGTGTATGGCAAACTGGGAGATACTTCCTCCTCAAGTGGAAAATCGCCGAAAAATGGCGCGCCTATTGGATGAAAAAATAACCGGCATCGAAGGTGTAATTCCGTATCATGTACCCGAGCATAAAGAGCATAGCTACTGGATGTACGGATTTAGCGTCGATCCTGATAAGTTTACAATCACGCCAGCGGACTTGGCCAATGAGCTGAACAAGGCTGGAATTCCATGCGGACAAGGGAAGTATTATGTGCTGCCTGCAGGTGTTCCTTTCTTGGCGGAAAATGTGGAAAATATGGTTTATCCGTATAATATGCCGGTCGCGTCGCGCAAAATCGATTACGATGCAAACAACGTATGTCCTGAGGCCGTGAACTTTATGGATAACTGGATCAGATGGCTGTGGACGGAGAAATACACCGTGCAGCATGTGGAATTAATGGAGACGATTATACGAGAAGTGTGCGGAAGGTATAGTAAGCAGTCTTAGAAAGGGTGGGGAATCTCTTGAAAGATAAAGCTAGAATCATCGTCACTTCGCTGCCGATCAATGACGGTATCCGTTTTCTTCCCGAATTGGCGCAGCAAGCGGTAGAGAAGGAGCTCGCGGAAATCCAGGGCAGGGATATCGATCTCGTCTTGTTTCCGCAGTATACGGCCATCGAAGAGGAGCATAATGCAGGTCAAGCGGGTATCGTTCAGCTTTTGCACCATTTTGCACAAAAGAATCGCTGCTATGTCGTCTACAACGTCCTACGAAAATCGGGTGAGCGGCAAAGCTGCGTTTCCGTAATCACGGACCGTGACGGCAAAGTTGTCGGTGAATATATCAAAACACACAGAATCGAAGGATTGGATCTTGATCTGTTGCTTGGCAGCGAAACCCCGGTGTTTGAGCTTGATTTCGGCAAGGTGGCGCTGCTTGCGGGTACAGATCTGTATTTTCCGGAGGTTGCGGAAATCTACTCGGTCAAAGGCGCGGAGCTGCTGCTCTGTTCGCTCGGACCATCGATCCTGCGTGATGATACAGAAATCCAGCGGCTGTTGAAAGGAAGATCGGTCGCTGATTATGTGTATGTCGCCGCTTCGAGCTATTCGAGCGAAGAAACATTGTACATGGCGAGCAATGTAGAGCTTTACCATGGAGCAAATCGTGAGATCGATATTTCCGGCAGCTTGAGCGAGTCTTTTAATGCTTTTGGATTAGGTAAACATACCGGAAGAGCCATTGTGTATGACATGCGTGGAGAAATTATTGCCGGAACAGGAAGGGAGAGCGGGCATGCCGAAGGCCAGCTGGACTTGCATAGAAAACGAAATCTGATCCAATACAATTTTGGAACCGGGGGCATCCTGTTCCACCAGAATGAGCGGGGTATATTTGAAGCGCTCGGTCGTCCGTACAATCAGGAGCAAGCCCGTCAGTTCGTATCTAAGCCGGTTGTCTCTCTCGTACACATTCCGTATAAGGATACGTTCCAAAACACGGCGGAAGATTGGTATAAACCGATCTTGGAAAAAATCAAGCTGGCGGCGGGACGGGGATCAGACCTCGTTGTCTGCTCAGAATATTCGCGAGGCGATGACGGCAGGCCTCAAACGGAAGGGCTGGACGAACTTTTGCAGGGATGTTCCCTCATTTCCCGCGACTATGGCTGTTATATCGCCATAAATGAAGGAATCGACGGTATGAATACGTCCCTTCTGTTCGGCAGAGACGGAGCTATTATTCATAAATATGTAAAAGTGAATCCGCTGAACATGATGTATCAAAAAATGCTCCCTGCCGGAGAAGTGATCGAACCGGTTGAGCTGGATTTCGGCAAGGTCGGGTTTATGATCTGTGCGGATTCGTATTGCCAGGAAATCCCTCGTGTTCATGCACTTAAGGGCGCTGATATGATTATTTTGCAAACACAAAGCTGGGGCTACGACGCGAATGCGATAAATGAAGGTGTTGCTAGAGCTTGGGCAATCGAGAACCATATGACGATTCTCACCAATGGTTTTCCAACATCGCAGGTTACTCATCGCAGCAATGTCATTGATCCGACTGGAGAGACCGTATTTGCTTCCGATTATGCCAAGGAAGACATATACACAGTGGCCATCGACCTCGAAGTGGTGAGAAACAGACCAAGCTTCAAGCTTGTTGACAGCAAAGTGACGAGAGAATCTGATCTCAGGGAGCGGCTCATGCAGGCGAGAAGACCGGAACTGTACGCGCCGCTTGCGACAGGACGGCTCTAATATGAAAAGACTGCGAATTGGATTAATTGATCTGGATACGTCGCATCCGGGCAACTGGCTGCCCATTATACGAGAGCTCGGCCATGAAGTTGTCGGTGTTTTTGACGGCGGCACGGTATTTCCGAATGGGTACGCGGAACAGTTTGCTTTGGAGAAAGGGATTTCTAATGTATATCAAACTGTTGCAGAGATGGTCGAGGACGTCGATGTCGCAATCGTCCATAGCTGCAATTGGGATTTGCACATTGATCGGGCGGCGCCGTTTATTGCCGCAGGAAAAGGAGTGTTGATCGACAAGCCATTAGCCGGAAATCCACGTCATTTGCGTACCCTGCTGGAATGGGAACGACAAGGCGCGCGTATTACCGGAGGTTCGTCATTACGATTTTGCCAGGAGACAGTTCAGTGGAAGATGAACCATACGGCGAGCGGAATTTCGTACGTTACGGCCGGCTGTGGCGTAGATGAATTTAATTATGGTATTCATGCCTATGCGATGCTTGCCGGCATTATGGGGCCAGGCATCGAAGGTGTACGCCATCTTGGTGAAAGCGGTCAGCGTCATGTAGAAATAGTGTGGCGCGACGGCAGGCGAGGGTTAGTAGCTGTTGGTGCAGTAGAAGGGTCGTTGCCATTCTATGCTACTGTTGTGACTGGACAGGACGTTAGTCATTTCCAGGCTGACAGCCGATATCTATACCGGGCGTTGCTTGAGGCATCGCTTCCTTATCTCGCTGGAGCTGATGCGGCAGCCGTTCCACTTGAGGAGCTTGTGGAGGCGGAGTATGCCGCGATCGCCGCAGCTGTATCTAAAAGGCAGGGCGGCACGTACGTACGGCTCGCGGAGCTTGCAGAGGATGAGGCCGGGTACGATGGAAGCGCATTTAGCAGCGGGTATCGCAAGCTAAGACTGGGGATCGTGTAACAGGAGGAGAAGGGCTTCATGAAGGAGACCGACATTCGTGTTGTTGACATTCGAGCGGAGTTTACAGAAGAAACGCTTCGATTTCCGCTTACCTTGAGCTCAGGAGAGATTACCGACATCACTTATGCGGGCGTTCGGATTATGGTGGAAAATCGCAAAGGCTCGTCCGCTGAAGGCTTCGGTGGCATTCTGCTGTCGGATCTATGGGCATTCCCGGAGCCGTCCGTGGATCATATGACGAAGGATCAACTGATGAGGCGTTTCGTTTTGCGGTGGAGAGAGTTGCTGCTTGCTGAATGCCAGTATGCCGATGCGGTACAGCTTGCCCATCGTGTTGAAGCGGGTATGCCCGATTTGTTGCGGGAAATACGCAATGAATTCGGACTGCAGGTGGACGTGCCTAGACTTGCCGGTCTTGTCGCATGGTCGCCATTCGACGCCGCGCTTCATGACGGCTGGGCAAAAGCTGCTGGTCGCAGCGCTTATGCTATGTACACACAGGAATTCCTTAATGATGATCTCGGCCATTATCTAGGGCCTGAATACAGCGGCAGCTATCCCGGAGACTTCCTTCAAGCGCCTAAAGCGAGCTTGTGGGTGCAGCACGTCGTCGGAGTCAAGGATCCGCTTACTCCAGGGGAAGTATCCAGCGATATGGTCAGAGATGAACTGCCTGTCGCTCTTACCGATTGGATTCACCGCGACCGCATCCGCTGGCTTAAGCTAAAAATTAAAGGCGCAGACATAGCTGACGATTTGGAGCGAATTCTTGAAGTGTACCGGGTTTCTACGGAAACGGCGGAAGCTTGCTGGTTCAAGGAGCCGATCGTCTATGCAGTTGATCCAAACGAAGGGTTTACCAGCCCGGAGCCGTTAGTCGAGCTCCTTCGTAAGCTGCGCGAACGATCGCCACTGACTTATAAGGCACTGCAGTATATCGAGCAGCCGACGCCGAGGCAATTATTCGGGGATCCGAATTCGCTGCGCGATATTTCAAACCTAAAGCCGCTGCTTGCAGATGAAAGCCTCGATGATCTCGCTGCGCTCTCGCAGCTAAAGCGGAATGGTTGGAACGGGGTCGCGCTGAAGACATGCAAAGGCCACACTCATGCGCTTTTAACCTATTGCTGGGCGAAGCGAAATAATCTCTATATCACCGTGCAAGATTTAACGAATATAGGCATTTCACTTGTTCATTCTGTCGGACTGAGCAGTCGCTTAAAGCTTGCGTGGGATTGCTCTGAAACAAACAGCCGTCAATATTTGCCGTTTAGCCAGCCGATGGTGCAGGAGAAGTACCCTGAGCTGTTCATCAGCCGCGATGGACAGCTTATCGTGTCCGATTTGCGGGGACCGGGTTTGTATTAAACAAGTTTATCAATAGTGGGAGGTCCGGGCCATGTACCCGAATGGAGCCAGGTTTGCTGTACAGTTAAGTTTTGATTTAGAGACGGTGACCAACTTCCCTTACTGGACAAGTTTTTGGAATCACCGTAAGGGCGCTATCGATCAGGCAACCAAGGTGTATGTAGAGCAAATTATTAATGCCAAGTGTGAGAAGTACGGGGCCAAGGCGCATTATTTTCTTGTGGGTAGCATGTTTGAAGACCCGGATATTGATTATCTCAAGAAGACGGTTGCTGCAGGCCATGCGGTAGGCAACCATACTTATACGCACGTAAGCATTAAAGCGCAGGAAATCTCAGAGCTTGCTGGCGTCTTTACGAGTGCTCCATGGCGTGGGGCCGGTCGCAGCGCACAGGACGCCGTGAGGCAAGAAATACAAATGACAACAGCAGCCATCAAAAACTGTTTAGGGGTGGAGCCGAAGGGGTTCCGCTCCCCAGGCGGGTTTCAAAACGGCTTACAGGATACCGAATATGTACAGAAGATGCTGCAAGAGGAAGGGTTCTGGTGGGTTTCAACCCATTATAACGACGGATTGTTTGCAGATCATTATCGTGCCGGTTCGGTTGATTCGGTATATAAAGTAGATGTCAGTACAATGATTAGTGCTTTTAACAAGAGTGAGCAAATTCTGCAGCCTTATCAATATGAGTGCGGCTTGCTTGAGCTTCCATTGGCAGGCATAACGGATGTTGTTGCTTGGCGGGGGTATGGCACAGACTTAGGAGATTGGTTGCGAATGCTATCCGCAGGCGTAGATTACGCTCATGAGCATGGCCTTATTTTTAACTTGACGACTCATCCGGCCGTCCTTGCTTCGATTGATCCATTCGGTCAAACGATCGATGTCATTATGCGCAGGGCAATGGAGAAAGAGGGGGGCGTATGGCTCCCTGATTTAGAAGAGGTCGCTCTTCATTTGAAAAACAGCGGAAGCAATCGCAAGCCTGTCAATTTAGAAAATGGTTCACAAAGCGGATCAGGCATTCCAATCGGGAAAACGTATAGCTAATGCAAGAGCCTGGGGGGCCGCTGTCCGATACGGATACGGTCACCGGGTCTTTTGTTCTGAAAAGGGGGGATCGTTATGTCGGTTTACGAGGATAAAAACTGCTATTACTGCAGGCTAAGTGCAGGGCCGGACGAGAGTGAGCACTTTATTCGGTTTTGGACGTCACTAGATTCGGTTGTTTATTTGCATCGAGATCAAAGCTTGCCCGGCCGGGTCGTTGTGGCGTCTGTAGTTCATGCAGAAGATCTCTCCGAACTGACCTCCGATCAATATACAGCTTTCTTCGATACGGTTAGGCGCATAAGTCAGGTGATTAGCTCTGCATTCCCGCTAACGGAGAAGATCAATCTGTACTTGTGTGGTAACAATGGGCAGTTTCGACATCCCCATATGCATGTGCTACCGCGTTTCACTGGTGACCGCAGCTGGCCTGATTTCATCTCCGACTTCCAGCAGCCTTATTGGCCGACTGGCGACCCGCGTTATGAAGAGGTTATTTCCGCACTGCACCAACGATTGATGATGGAGCTCTAAATTGGCACCTATTCAACGAAGTTGACAAACTGCAAATGATTCAACGCCTGTTAAGCAATTTCTGGAGAAGGCTTGTGATAGCACGATTGATTAACCGGATAGTTGAAGATGGAGGAGGATTTAGCTTTGAGCAGAAAAGCTGTGCTAGCTACGATTTCTTTGCCTATTGATGAGAGGTCTGTACAACCAGGTGTCAACATCGAAAGAGCTCTTAAGCTGATAGATGAATTATCTCCATGGAAGCCCGACTTGGTGGTGCTGCCGGAGGAAATTGATGTTTTATTCGGTATCCCCTATGAGGAATCTCGTAAAATGGGAGAAACGGTTCCGGGAGGCCCTATCCAGCAAAAATTTAAAGAGGCGGCGGTAAAGTGCAACACGAATCTGGTGCTCTCCATCCGGGAACGGGAAGGGAAGCACGTATACAATACAAGCATTGTTATCGACAGGCAGGGACGCTACATAGGCAAATACAGAAAAACGCATCTTGCCCCGTCTGAGGAAGTCGATGTTAGCCCTGGAGACAGCTATCCCGTATTTGAATTGGATTTCGGCACGATCGGAATAACCGTTTGTATGGAATTGCATTATCCGGAAATATGGACAATCTTAGCGCTGCAGGGAGCGGATGTCATCGTTCATCCTACCGCAGCCATTGACTATACAGGCAGTCTGAATGAATCTTTAATTAATGCGCGGGCCATCGACAATCAGATTTATGTCGTTACGAGTCACTACGTGAAAATGCCCTATTTAGCTGGTAATCCTATGGGCCATTCCCGGATTGTAGACCCTTATGGCAGAACCCGGGCCGATACAGGGCACAGGCCGGGGGTCGCCGTTGCAGCGGTGGACTTGGATGAATCGTATGAATACTGGGCGACAGGTGAAACCAAGAAGAAGTATCCAACCCTCAAGGAGTGCTTTCTAGGGATGAGGCGTCCGGAAACCTACGGCATTCTTGCTCGTCCCGACAGTGAAAACAAATGGAAAATTAAAGCTCCTGTATTGTACAACAATGGAGAGTGAGAATATAAGATGAAGGATGCCGCACGAGGAACAGGGTATGGGGAGTGGCGCAACTACCGGAATACGCCGGATAATTTAGGATTTCAAGCTGCTCCCGGTGATATTAAGCAGCCTGGTGTTTCAGCCCGAATCTTTGTTCATGGAGAGCTGAATGCGAATATACTTTATGCGGACATTAACGGAGACGGCGTCCCAGAATTGCTATTAATCGATTCTGGCCGTATTTGTGCCATTGATTGCAGTGGGGAAACGATTTGGAAATCAACGTTTGTAATGGCTTCTAGTATTTTTAGAGCCGATGACCTAGACGGAGATGGAAAGGCTGAGATTTTTGCTGTAGGCGACAAATCTATGATCATACTGGATGCTCAGAATGGAGACGTCCTGCACATCGGATATGTAGACAGCGATATTTTCTCATCGCGATGCTCGATAGCCGACTTTGATGGGGACGGCCGAATGGAGCTCGCATTTTGCGTACACAAAAAGCCGTATATTTATATCTATCAATTCGGACGGGACGAGAGGAATGCGTTCACCTGCGAATTAATTGAAAAAATCCTCGATAAACGGACCGAAGATGAAGGGAACATTGCGGCCTTTTATCCGAGCACTGTAGTTTGCGACATCGATGGCGACGGCTATAAGGAACTCTGTGTTTTACGGCATGCCGGACTTGATGTATATGATATGAGGGCGATTTTGAGCCTAACCTCCCTAACATCTGAAGAAGTGCGGCAACAGGTCAAACAACCGGTTCAAAGTGTGGAGTGGTGGCCGGAGGGCGCATCTTCCGGCAGAAATTACGGCTATTTTACGATGACAGATTTGGATGGAAGCGGGTATGCGGACGCGGTTATCGTGGCTAATGTCGTTTCATTGCACACCGGTGTTGTCAATAACGATAAAGGTCAGCTGAAATTTGCCTGGGATGAGTACTATGGATACAGCGGACAGCCGAATGAAAAAAACGGGCTTTATTATGTAATGCGCTCTGTCGATGACCCCGTTTGCGATATAAACGGCGACGGCTTAATGGAAATATGCCAGAATCTGTTTGAGTATGAAGAGGAAAGTGGTGTAGGAACATGGAGCATATGCATTAAAAATAGTTCAAACGGTAAAACGGAGCATTTAATTTCAGACTATTATTTGCACGGAATTGTAGACGTACTCGGGAACCAGACTAAACAATTGCTAGTTACTAAAGAAAATGCGGAGAAGCCGCAAGGAAAAAGCCCGATCGAGATTTTATATTTGGCCGAAAACGGTCAGTTCGAAAGCATGTTCAGCATGCAAGCCGCGGAATTTGTGTTTAATACGATTGCTGCTTCGGAGGAGCATATCAGCCCGACAGGAATGGGTGTTTATTCCAGAAGCTTTGCCTTTGATTGTGACCATGATGGTCAGCAGGAGCTGATGATCAAGCACCATGATCAATATGAGTGTATCAAATTTAGAGACGCAAAAAACTATGATGTGATGATGAGCTTCGACGCTGAGCTCGGATCACCATTCGGCTTTATGCACGACAGCAAGGGTGAACTCATTTTGCTCTTGAAAGGAAAAAACGGTATTTTGCGTGCGATTGATCAGGGTGGCAGTCCGCTGTGGGAGTATATCTCTGGCGGGGATCCTAACTTAGTACCCGCAGTTGCAGATATAGATCAAGATGGGATAAATGAAATTATCATTTGCGCAAACAACATGGTGATATGTTATAGAATGATTCAAGGCGAGCCAAGAAAACTTTGGTCTGTTCCGGGTTACGGCAAGCTATGCGGAAAAGCAAGGGCAATGAGTGCTGCAATCTGCGATATGGATGGGGATGGATATTTAGAGATCGTTGTCGCCCATGACAAAGAGGGACTGCCGGGTATTCGTGTGCTTGATTACAGTGGGAGAGAAAAGTGGTCCTACTACTTCAAGCATGATCGGGATGGGAAAGTGATCAATTTTACTGCCGGTGCGATCAAAGACATAGCCATTGCTGATTTTAATGGGGATGGCGTACCGGATATTTTTTGCGCCTTGCAAAATGTGTATCCGACAGGTCGTTCGGCGATTATAGACGGCTCGACGAAGAAGCTGGTTTATATGACGAAAGAGCTTGAAACGGTGACCAATGCGGAACATGGAATCACCAATAAAAGAGCGTTGCTTCCAGCGCCAATTGGCAGTTCCGCCGCAGTCTATGATGTGGATGGCGACGGGTGCGACGAAATAATGTTCGTTGCGCTTGAAACTTACGTTAAACTCAAATACGACAAGGAGAACGGCGCAAGTTTATTTACCCATGTCGCACAGGTGAGTCCGCAGCTTTGTAAAATTTATTACTCGGTGCCGATTATCGCTAATGTCGGAGAAGGTAAAGAGCCCTATCATATCATTTGTTCCGGCTTTAACAGTTTCTCGGTATTTACGAATGAGCTGCCGCCAAAGAATCCGATGGAAAAGCCGAAAATGCTCTGGAACAAAATCATGCCTGTATCCGAGTATGATGAGGACGGTAAGCCAAAAAATATTTTTGACCAGGATATACAGGGTAGGATGCAGGGTATCGGCGATGTGGACGGCGATGGTAATTTGGAAGTGTGCATTCAATATACGACCGGAGATTGGGATCAATACAAAGGATATATCTATTGCTACGATGCCGATTCCGGAGATACGAAATGGCGATATGATTTGAAGCCGGAATTTGGTGAAAATGTATGTGCAAGAGATATCATTACGTGCGATATTGACGGTGACGGACTACCTGAATTCATCATTTCTACTAACACCGGCTATATCGCTGCGCTAAGTGGTAAGGATGATTTAGTGCTCCAAGAGAAAAGGAAAAGCCGGGTAACCTGGAAAATGTTTGTGGGAGCGGGTTCGGGCATTCCTATTGCTGCTGACATCGATGGTGACGGGAAGACTGAACTTCTGGTCGCTGTGGAAGATGGTTATATCTATATCATCGGAAACGACGATTAACTTCGAAGTAGCTATGCTTATGGATAGCGTCTATTGAGTGAAGGAAGGTCCAGAAGAGAACGCCTAAGTATCAAACTATTGCTGGAAATCGCTAAAGCAGTAAAAGCCGAGAAGCCGATCAATCTGACGATGGGTTCCGTGAATGTCATCTGGCAAGGGGATGCCAATGAAATTGCCATCCGCTCCTTGCTCGCTTGTGAGGCACCTGTCAACTTCTTGAACGTTACAGGGCCGGAGACGATATCGATTCGTTGGGCAGCGGAGGAATTCGGCAAGCGTATCGGGGTTGAACCCGTATTCGAAGGGGTGGAAGCCGACCATTGGGCCGTTTGGACGATTAAAGCGGTGGAGTTGCTCGAAGAAATCAAACGTACCCGGACGCAAGAGGGAATATCACTGGAATGGCTAACGTGTAACGTTGAAGTGACAGACACGAATGCGGCATTTCTCGATCCCGCTCACGGATTCACCGGTTGCATCCCTGGAATTCACGAAGTTCTGAGGCGGCAAGGCTTGCTTAAAGGGATCTGGTGCCTGAATCCACACGAAGAGCTATCCGAAGGTCAGATGGAAGAAATCGATAGAGTATACCAGTCTTATCCACATCTAAACGATGACGAGTTCGTTAAGAAGCATCTGTCAGAATGGCTTGCGTAGGCGGTGGATATATGCGATTTGGCAAAGACGTTGACGGGAAAACAAATCATGAGGCAGTTGGTCCCAAGAATAGAAAGAAGCCTCAAACGAGCTTAAAGGAGAAGGATGATGACAGAGAAAGTACTTAGTGAACTACTGCCTGCCGCAAAAGCGATTGAACGCGAGCTGATCGAGCTGCGCCGCAAGCTCCATCAAAATCCCGAGCTCAGCCTCGAGGAAACTGAAACCGCTTCAACGGTAGCTATTTTACTCGAGCGTCTCGGACTTCAAGTTCGAAGGGACGTTGGAGGGCATGGCATTGTTGCCGATCTGATAGGGAGAAGGCCTGGACCCCGGATCGCCCTTCGGGCGGATATGGATGCGCTTCCGATTCAGGAGGAAACCGAATTGCCATTCGCTTCTATTATACCCGGCAAAATGCACGCATGCGGGCATGATGCTCACACGTCCATTTTGTATGGTGCAGCCAAGCTGTTGACGGATCGGAAAGAGCAACTGGCCGGCAGCGTCCGATTCATTTTTCAATCGGCGGAAGAAATTAATGCCGGAGCGAAAGCGATGATCGATGAGGGCGTTCTGAAAGGTGTGGACGAAATTTATGGATTACACAATCTCCCAACGCTTTCCACCGGCAAGGCGGCTACACGGTATGGTAGCTTGATGGGCTCGGTTGATCAGTTTGAACTGACCGTCTCAGGAAAGGGTGGTCACGGCGCTATACCCGATCAATGTGTCGATCCTGTATTAGCAGCTTCAGCGATTATCTTGTCGCTTCAATCGGCGGTCAGCCGGGAAGTTTCTCCCTTTGACCCGGTAGTCGTTACCGTCGGAAGCATCCATGGAGGAACCTCGTATAACATAATCCCCAACCGGGTGGTGTTGTCTGGTACTGTCAGAACATTCTCCCATAACGTCCAAGAGGAAATGCCTTTCCGGTTGCAGCGGATAATCAGCCGAACAGCCGAAGCCTACCGCTGCACAGTGGAGCTTCAGTATAAGAAGCAAGTGCCGGTGCTAGTTAATCACGATTCCCACACGCGGAATGTTGAAGAGGTTGTGGACCTTCTACTAGGTAGGGAAAACAGGGCTGAAGCGAATCCCGTGTTGGCCGGAGAAGATTTTTCCATGTATCTTCAGCATGTGCCCGGATGCTTTTTCTGGCTGGGCTCTGGACCGGAAATCGGGGCTGAACGAGCTTACGGGCTGCATCATCCGAAGTTTACCATCGAGGAACACTGTCTGCCGCTAGGCGCAGCTTTGCTCACTGCGATTTCGCTGCATCGGCTGTCAAAACATTATGAGACTTTTGCATAAAGGGAATCGAGATTCGTTGAATGAACTATTCTTTATCCATTGTTAAAAGGAGTATGTAAAAAAGCATTAAGCAGCGACCGATTCTCGGTATTTCACGGGTGAGCGGTCGTTTAGTTTTTCTGAAACCGTTTATGGCTGTAAATGCAATATACTCCTGTATTGCTTGATTTAACTCCTGTTCCGCCAGATCAGCTTTCTCATTCAGCGCAAAAACTTGTTGCAGTGAATTTGCTTACTCAACAAACAATTCATTGGTCAATATCATGCAAATAATGTTTAAGATCAACCAAAGATCGTAGTGAACAGTTTTTGTAAGATGTTCATATACCAATAAAATTCATGATGAGAGACGGTATTAATTATGGACAATAGTATAGAGATTCAGGAAGTACTATCAGAATACGGTTATCGTCCA
>NZ_JBHSOW010000120.1:0-787 GCF_042656405.1 Paenibacillus solisilvae
TGGTAGGCGCTTGCCAGCCCCCATTCCGGACTTTCACCGTATAGATGACGCCCATGCTGGGCGTACACAGAGAACAAAGCCCCTTTATCAGGGCTTTGTTTTTTTGAACTGAGTTGTAAATGAAGAGCAAGGAAAGTCAATATTGATGCATAGAATCGGCGTAGAGCTGTTGCTACATCGAGTCAAGGATAATGTCGGGAAGTCCAAGCTTACGAAAGTTGCGGCAACAAGGTCGCGAGGCTCCCTGGCTTCGGTTTTGCTGCGGATGTTCACGGGCGTGGCAGAACAACTTTTACGTTCGTTCCCTTCACAAAATCATCAGCTTTCAACGGATTCCCCTTGTCGTCCTGAAAATCGTTTCATCTGTAATGGTTACTCCGCAACCGTATCAAATGCTGTCGATTGCGCCTTTCTTGCCGATATTGACCTCATCCGAGCAATCCACTTCGAAACGGTCCGGGGCGATTTGCTCGATTTGTCCATCGACTTCCCCGACGGTCCAATCCTCGTGTCCGCAACCGGACACGATTCCCAGCATGACGAGCAGGCTCATGATTCGTAACATAGCCGACCTCCGATCCGAAACGCAATATACGATATGACGTTCGGGAACCGGCGGAAGTTGCGGAAGACTCCAGAATCGTCAAGATTGCTGGATCATGTGCCAGTTAGTAGAACAGGCTGCCGGCAGTCTGGTGTCATTGTGCTATAGTGTCCCGTCCCTCGTTTTTAAGGGTTTATCTCACATATACTCACTCATTCGCAGGATTTCGTCACCTTGGATCAA
>NZ_JBHSOW010000121.1:0-110222 GCF_042656405.1 Paenibacillus solisilvae
AGGATACCCTCCCTCGAAGTGGAGGTAAGGTATCCTGTTTATAAGATTTGGACTTTTTCAGTGGCCTCGATAGATCCGGCTGCCTTCTCTAAATTATCGGCTGCTTCCGGCTCTCTTTAGCTGTCCATTATACAACTCGCTATAAAAGCCTCCTAGAGCCAACAGTTCATCATGAGAGCCTTGTTCGAGCAGGCGTCCTTCCTTCAGTCCTAAAATGCGGTCGGCCTGCCTGATCGTATTCAGCCGGTGGGCAATGACAAAGCTGGTCCGCCCCTTCATCAGCCGCTGCAGTCCTTCCTGGATCTTGATCTCTGTGACCGTGTCGATGCTGCTCGTCGCTTCATCGAGAACGAGAATCGAAGGATCGGCCAGGATGGCCCGCGCGATGACAAGAAGCTGCTTTTGCCCTTGACTGATACCGCTGCCACCCGGTTGAAGCCTTTTATTGTAACCATCCGCGAGCCGTATGATGAACGAATGAGCATTAGCCAGCTTAGCCGCTTCCTCGACCTCTTCGTCTGTGGCGTTCAGCCTTCCATACCGGATATTCTCCCGGATCGTCCCTTCGAATAGGAAGGAGTCCTGCAGGACGAATGTCATGTGAGAACGCAGACTCTCGCGCCGAATCGAAGTGATATCCCGCCCGTCGATGGTGATCTTCCCTTTGTCCGGGTTATAGAAACGTGAGATGAGCTGAATCAGTGTTGTTTTTCCTGCTCCGGTCGGGCCAATCAGAGCGATCATCTCCCCAGGCTTCGCTTCGAAGCTAATATCTTTCAGCGTTTCTCCGCCTTCAATATAGGAAAAAGAAACATTAGAGAAGGTTACGGCACCCTCCACATGGCTCAGTGCAGCTGCAGTCCCTTCGTCTTTGGCCTCCGCCTCTTCATCCAATATCTCGAATACGCGTTCGGCGCCCGCGATAGCGGACAGCATCGTATTCCATTGATTGGCCATATCATTAAGGGGCCTCGTGAATTGCCGTGTATACTCAACGAACACGATAATGACGCCAACCGTAATCTTTCCCTGTATAGCTAATATACCGCCGACCCCGGCTACGATTGCGAAACTTAAATTGTTTAATCCGTTCATCAGCTTGGGAATGAAGCTCGAGATCGTCTGGGCCCAGAAGCCCGACAGCTTGATCCGGTCATTGCGCTCGGTGAAGCCGCGGATAACCCTTGACTCCTGCGAGAATGCTTTGATTACCCGCTGACCGGAGAGCGTTTCTTCTATATAACCATTCAGCTCACCCAGATTGCGCTGCCGCTCCTTGAACAGCGGACCGGTCCGGCGGGTAATCCAGCGCATACCGAGCGCCATGAGCGGTACCACAACAAAAGTCAGCAGCGTCAGCAGCGGGCTGAGCCACAGCATGACGGCGAGTGTGCCGATAAGCGTCAGTATACTGGAGAAAATTTGAATGGCTGAGCTGTTCAGCGTCGCGCTCACATTCTCCATGTCATTGGTCAGCCGGCTCATGATCTCACCTTGCTGCCGTTTACCGAAGAAAGAGATGGGCAGCCGGTGCAGATGGGAGAATAGATCGGTGCGCATCCGGTACACCGTCTCTTGTGCGATTCCGATCATCCATATATTTTGCAGCCAGGAAGTAAGTGAGAAGAGCAGGTATACGGCCGTCAGTCCGAGCAGAAATTGAATCCATGAACGTCCGCCCGCGCCTAACAGATATTCATCGACCGCGGCGCCTAACAGATAAGGACCCAGCAGCCCTAATGCGGAACTCAATATGACCATGCACAGGACGAGCGCCAGCCGGCCCCTGTGATGGGCCAGATAAGTCCAAATCCGTCCCAATGTCCCCGACCAGTTCTTCGCTTTGGCTCTCGGTTTACTCCCGGTATTTTCCTTCATCGTGCGAACATCCACCTGCAGCGCAGGATGGCGGAATGGCTCAATGAGAGCTTTGAACATGCTGGACCTCCTCTCCATATTGAGATTTATAGATTTGACGGTACAGTGTGCTGCCATCCATCAAATCTGTATGGTTTCCCTTCGCAATCAGCCGCCCTTCGTCCAGCAGCAGAATCAGGTCCGCCGACGCCGTGGAGCTGATCTTCTGGGTGATGAGAAACGTCGTGCAGGACAGGCTGGTGAGCGCATCAAGCAAAGCGGCTTCCGTGCGCACATCCAGCGCACTGGTGCTATCATCCAGTATCAAAATGGAGGGATTCCGCACCAGTGCCCGGGCGATAGTCAGACGCTGTTTTTGCCCGCCGGACAGATTGACGCCGCGCTGCCCAATCATCGTATCGTACCCCTGCGGCAGCTGCTTGATCGTATCGTGAATCTGTGCCCGCTTAGCGGCTTCCTTGATTTGTTCCAGGCTGGCGTTCTCCAGCCCCCATGCAATATTGTCCCGAATCGAGCCGGTAAAGAGCAGCACTTCTTGAGGCACATAGCCAATTGCTCCGCGCAGCCTCGAAATATCCATCTTGCTGGCGTCCGTTCCGTCGATCCGCACCAACCCGCTGTTCTCTTCGTATAGGCGGGTAATCATCTGCACGAGAGAAGATTTACCCGACCCCGTTGCACCCATGATCGCGATCCGCTCACCGGGCTCAACTTTAAACGAGATATCCATCAGAGTGGCAGCCTCGCTGCCCGGATATGAGAAGCTGACGCTTTCAAACTCCACACGTCCCTGAATGGGCAGCGTCTTCTGCTCTTCCCTGTACCGGGTTTCGAATCCATCATTAACAGTGGAGAGCACCTCATCAATACGTTGTGCGGAGGCGCGTCCTCTTGAGAAGGACACGACGACCCAGGAAAAGGCCGACAGAGCTCCGATCGTCCGCAGGGAATAATTGACGACTGCCACCACTTCACCCACCGTTGCACTGCCGCCTGCAATTTCAATTCGGCCGAACCAAAGAACCATGATGATGCCGGCATTGATGATCAGGAGAATGAAAGGCATTGTCGTCTCTGTCAGCCGAAGCGCAGATACCGTGCCTCTCGTTAATTCGCTGACCGACCGTGCAAACCGGTTGACCTCATGGCTCATGCGAACGAAGACGCGGATTAGCCGAATGCCCGTGAGATTTTCTTGAATAACCCCGTTAACTTTATCAAGCCGGAGCTGCACGTTCTGGAATAATTCGGCAGACTTCTTCATCACCCATAAGACAAATAGAAGAAGAATCGGAATCGTCAGCGCCAGCAGCAGCCCGAGCTGCACATGCACGACGAGTGCCATGATGACGCTGCCGACCACAACGAGCGGTACGCGCGTCATGAAACGCAGGCTCATGAATACCAGATCCTGAACCTGGTTAATGTCGCCGGTTAATCTCGTAATCAGCGATGAGGTGAAGAATCGGTTAAATACTGGATAGGTGAACGATTGCACCTTGTCATACAGCTTTTCCCGAAGATCGTATCCGAACCCCTGGCTTGCATGCGAGGCAAAGAAAGAACTTGCGATCCCGGCACTGAACGCAATAACTGCACTTCCGGTCAATACGCCGCCCCACAGCCACACGACGGACAGGTCCTGCTGCCGGATGCCATTGTCAATAATTTTGGAGATCATCAATGGCTGCATCAGCTCTACGGCTAGCTCTATCAGCATCATGAATAGAGCCGCAATTGAAGAAACCCGGTATTTTTTTAGAAAAGCGAAAATCATGACCATGAACATTCCTCCAAGATGGAAGGCAGGCGTGCCTTTAGATATTCGAAAATAGAAGTCTGCGTAAATTGGTGCAATGAGGGCTGGACGATATGTTATTTATTATATACGGAGGACGCTGATTATTATAGATCTTATACAGCGCTTTCAGCCCCATGGCTCCTGCGCATCCACTAGCGTACCATTAATTTCGAATGAACCAATGACAAGAAACTATATTTACCCATAAAAAAAACGCGGTTTACGCGGATTCTTAAACCTATATGTTCTTGCCGCCGGGCAGCTTTGATTTTTGTGCAGAAATAATAAAAGGCGCACACCAAGTAATATGCGCGCCTATGCATGTGGGGATTACAGACTTGTAATCCGGTAGTCGGCCTTTTCCAGCCACTCCTTATTGATCTGAACTCCCCAGCCCGGACCTTTGGGAATTGCCACCGAGCCGTCGACGACTTTAAGAGGAGGCATAAACAGTCCGTCCGTCCAGCTGTTGTCCCATTCGATCGTGTACTCCATAAACGGGCCGGCATTCGGGATTGCTCCCATCATATGCAGCGTAAACACTGTGACCATAGACAGATTCGCGGAATGCGGCGTGCAGGCGATTCCCGCCTCCTCCGCCATCTTAGCGACCTTCAATGCACGGCTTAAACCGCCTACATAACAAATGTCCGGCTGAACGATATCCACGGCCCGCATTGAAATCATCCGCTTGAACTGAGCCAGGCAAGTATCCTGCTCACCGCCGGTCACCGCCAGGCTTAGAGCCTGGTTCACCTGCTGTGTCCATTCCAGTTCGGGATAAGGACAAGGTTCCTCATAATGGCATACGTCGTACTGCTCCAGCATATGCCCTACCTCGATCGCCCGCTCCGGGGAAAACCCGCTGTTCGCATCCACATACAGCAAGGTATCCGGGCCAATCGCTTCGCGTACTGCCGGAACAATGGCTTCCGTTCTGCCCGGCCATGCGTCCTCATCATGCCCGAAAGGGCTGCCGATGCGGATTTTGAACGCCTTGAAGCCGTGGGACTGCTTTAGCCGCGTCAGTCTCTCCGCTTCCTGTTCGGGAGTAATGGAGCGGCTCATGCTGGAGCCATACACCTGGACAGCTGTTTGGGTGCCGCCGAGCAGCTCGCATACGCTTTTATTTTGTATTTTGCCATGAAGGTCCCACAGGGCCGTATCCACCCCTCCTACCGCACGGCATACATAAGATCCGGGAAACTTATGCTCTCCCTCGATGCATTTCTCCGACAGGGGAGCAATGTCCTCCATGCGGCTTACATCCGCTCCAAGCACATAGGGACTGATCTGCTGGTGAAGCACCAAAGCGGCGATATTCGCGTGTATATAAGGGGCTGTTTGCCCATAGCCTTCTTTTCCGTCATCCGTCCGGATTCTGACGATATTGATTTCTTTCGTTGTGAAGGTCTCAATACTGGCAATTTTCATTGGAAAACCCGCCTCTCTGCGATACGTGGATAACCTTAATCCGAACACAGCCCTAGATATATACGACGATTTTCGCTTCTTCCACCTTTACCTCATAGGTCTCTACAGAAGGGGTTTCATCCGCATCCGCCTCTGCTTCAACGGCAACCTCATAGGTCTTCACCAGACATTTATGCGGATCATAAATCGATTTTCCATTCTGAATATCAAACTCCCAGCCATGCCATGGACAGCGCAGAATCTCGCCTTCCCGCCCGTACAGATATTGTCCCGGCTCGGACGGCAATGTCATTCCGGTTACCTTTCCCGCGCACAGAGGAGCGCCTTGATGGGGGCAGCTGTTCTTGAGGGCGTAATAGGTTCCGCTTACATTAAACACCCCGATAGACCGGCCTTCAATCGTTAGAATCTTGTTCGCGCCCGGAGGCAGATCCCCTGCGGCTCCAATTACATGTCTTCCCATACCTGAACGGCCTCCCTGCAAATTTAGTTATAAATTGTACAGCTCACGGGCATTTTCGTAAAAAATACGTCTGTGCATCGCTTCGGGCAGCTTGGGAAAAGCGTGGGTGGGCGAATCGAAATCCCAATGCGGATAATCGCTGGCAAACATAAGAATATGTTCGGCATCCATCATCTGAAGCATTTGAAGCAGCTCGCGGTCATCGTCAGGCCGCTCCAAAGGCTGGGAGGAGAGCCGGACATGATCCCGCAAATAGTCGCTGGGGCGGCGCTTCATCCACGGCACTTCAAACCGCAGTGCCTTATATTCGGCATTGAGTCGCCACATTAAGCCGGGCAGCCATGAGACGCCGCCCTCAGTCAGCACAATCTTGAAGTTCGGAAACCGCTCGAATACACCCTCTGTCAGGAAGCTGACGAGATGGGCCTGAAAGCCCAGGGAAAGACAGGTATGCCATTCGATATAATGAGTGGGAAAGCCTGGAGAAGGCTGAATATTAATACCCATTCCGTCCGTGCCCGGGTGTATGGCCAGCGGCAGTCCGTGGCGCTCGCACGCTTCATAAATGGGATAATACTGCCGCTGGCCAAACGGCGCCCGGGCTCCGGAATCGGTCATCACCTGGACAAAATGGGGATGCCCCGCCCATCGCTCGATTTCCCGCGCCGCCGCCTGAGGGTCCTGATGATTGACCGTTATCGATCCTTTGAATACGCCATCATGGTTGTATTTACTTAGCCACGTGTCAGCAAGCCAATCATTATACGCAGCGGCGATAGCGGTTCCAAAATCAGGGTCGGGCTGCAAATTGCAAAAGGCCCGCGGCAGCAGAATTGCATGGGCGTGGCCATATTTATCGATTAATTGCTCCCTTAGAAATTCCGGGTCCGAGCCCGTCGGCCCGCCTTGCGGCGGGGTTGCATCCAGACGCGCGCCGTGAACCGGATTGCCAAAGAAACCGCGAGTGCTTCCATGATAGCGGTCCCTCCATGGCTGGGCCATATAAGCACGAATCTCTTCCGTGTTTCTGGGAGAAGGATGTACATCACAATCGATGATTCCGTATTTCTTGCTGTCACTGCTCTTCGTCAAGCCGGTTTTTACCTGCTGCTCCATTGTACTCTCAACCTCCTGAATTTTAATAGATTCATCCCACAGTGTTGCAAGCGCGTACATAACGAAATGAATGACTGCGAAGGTTTATTGATTCTCTTTGGCGTTGTCAGCGGCATATTTGTTTGCAATTCTTTAACCTTTTACCCGTTTATGCTTAAATCCTGCTCATTCCATTAACAGGGAATTCATTTATTCGACACTTGTCTGATGAGGAGACTGCCGCTGTTTTTATCGCATGCTGCGGGGCATTCTCCAAGCAGAGCGCTCAGCCCTGGCCAAACCAGTCGGCTGCAGCCTTCGCCTGCCACTGCGCGCGAATCGTCTCGTACTGCACCTGAGTCAGCAGCCCCTGCTCCAGCAGGCGGGCATTCTCAAGCCAACGGTCAGGCTTGGACGTTCCTACAATCGCGGTGTGCACACCCGGAATGGACAGGGTGAAACGCAGCGCCATCCCGATCGATTCGCTCAAATCGCCTCGAAGGAAATCGTAATCCAGCGTCTGCAGACGCTCCCAGTATGTATGGTGATACCCGGATTCCGGCTTGCTCCCTGTCTTCCATGCGGCATTCGCAATCGGGCGTTTGGCAATAATGCCCATACCGCGCTTCTGCGCTTCCGGGATCGTCAGCGTTACTGCCTCCTGGTCGGCGATGTTCACTGACGTTTCGAGGGAGTCGAATGCGCCGCATTGAACGGCGTACTGCGCGGCCTTATGATCGCCGCTGTATCCGATAAAACGCGTCTTGCCCTTCTCTTTCGCCCGCTTCAACACATCAATGACATCGCCTTGACGCAGCAGCTCCTCGGAACAGCTGTGCAGATGAATAACGTCGACATAGTCCGTTTGCAGCCGCTTCAAGCTGCGGTCGATACTGGCCTCCAGCATAGCTGGATCCCAATCCGGCTGATCGAAGCCGGAGGAATGGCCGCACTTGGTGAACAAATAATAGTCATCGCGGCGATGCGATACCGCCCTGCCGATCAGATCCTCGCTGGTTGCATAGCATTCCGCCGTATCAATCACATTCAGCCCTGCATCAAGCGCGCTGCCGAGGAGCTTGTCCACCTGATCCAGCGTCGCTCCCTCAAAGCCAATCTCCGCTCCGCCGAATCCAAGTATGCTCACATTCATCCCGGTATTTCCGTACTGCCGTTTCTCCATCATGTTAGCTTCCTCGCTTTCGTCAATTGGAATAGACTTATCCTCTTCCATTATAGGACTACCTCTCCCCGCCTGTAAGGAGTGAAAGCTTTATCAGTATGTTACCTCGTGTATAGTTACTATCAAAGAAGCTGCAGGCTGATGCCCGTAATAGGTGGGATTAGCGACAAAAGCTCTTAAGCTTATTTGTTATTATCCTCCTGCCCAGTAAGCAAAAAAACCTGGTAAATAAAAAAGGGCATGACCCAGTAAGGGCATGCTCTTCGAATATTGAAATCATCCATTGAAGAGATCAACAGGTGTATGATTTGTTCCTATTTTCAATAAATCCAATAGCAATCTTCAGCTTTTTTATCGAATAGAAATCCTTTAAACACAGTTGTACGTAACTGATGGCGGTCCGTTCGTTCCAAGTATTGAATTCGGCAGCAAAGCTTCGGTTCAATCCATTGTGTTTTCTTTTCTTTCGTTGTATGAAGCTGCTTAGCAATTTCTATGAAGGCCTTCTTTTCATGAGAGCTGAAACCAAATTCAACAATACCAACTGGTTTATAACGAACGGTCCTAAAGTGCAGCCCTACTACCAGCCCAAATTGCGGTTCAGTCCGATAACCAAGAATAATGGTATCGATGTATTTGAAATTTTTGATTTTGATCCAGTCTTTAGATACAACATCCAATATATAATTGGAATCCTGGCGTTTGGCGACAATTCCCTCCATGTCCTGCTCAATTGTCCATGCATGCAAGGCCTTTCCCTGCCCTTTTATATAAGCCGTTAAAGCTAAAAAGTCTGTTGAAGCGACGATTTCATTCAATCTCATTTTCCGGGTCAATAATGGTTCATTTAAATGTTCACCTGTCGTAAGCAATACATCGAATACAATAAATGTTGCCGGGTGAGTCTGTGCTGCTGCGGAAATTTTTTTAGGATCACTTAAACGACAGCGATATGAAAAATCATCAAAAACAGTTCTACCGCCGCGTAAACAAACTCCCTCGCAATCTAAAATAGCAGCAGGAGCCTTGATGGAGGTTATAGCCTCTCTTAATTCAGGAAACTTGCTCGTAACCACGTTACCATTACGGGTATACGCCTCCACTCGATTTCCTTGTTTATGCAGCAGTATTCTAAAGCCGTCCCATTTAGGTTCAAAGATAAACCTATCATCATCAAAAGCTTCCATGCCCATAGAAACAATCATCGGTTTTAAAGGAGAGAACAACATGTACTGGCCATCACCTCAATAGCGGCTTCTTATCGCTTGTAATAAACATTATCCATTATAGCCTCACAGCTAAACGGTGAAACAACCGTTATCCGGAAGGATGGAAAAGCGTTCGGAATCCTCAGTATCCGTATCACTAGATGAGTCTTGCACGGCCATTGTCAACGAATGATAAATCAAGTCGCACTTTTGGGAGCAGCGTGAACCTGCAGCTGAACCCGAAACTGTCTATCCAGTTCATACATTTGCGGCTCCTATTCTCGACTCGGATATCATTATCGATCATATCGCTTTCCACCCCGAATAAGGACAAGTTAAGCGCTGCAATCAATCCGCAGGAAGATTTGACGAAAGTCGCGTTTAGCAAAGGCGATCCGGTTAAAATGTGGCAGGAGATCGTCAAACGCTATAACGGGATGGGGCTGCAGCAAGCGATTCGGGAAGTAAACGAACAATTGCTCCATCCAAATTGAGTGAAGCAGCGTAAGTGAATGCCGAAAATGCGCAAAGATCATTCATCCTTGCGCCTTTTCGGCCATACATATTCTCCTTAATCATGCCTCGCATTCTTATTCCTTCAGGCTTTGGCCAAACAAAGCTTCGGGTAGAACGGCATCCCAATGTTCCGGTGCTTCCAGATCCAAGGCACAGGCAACAATCGCAGCGGCATCGGTAATCGAAAGGTTCGAAATAGGTGTACCCGGCTCGATGCCTGGTCCTGCGCATCCCCAAAAGACGGTCTTGTCTTGCGGATGATCGCTCCCGTGGCTATAACGCGCTGCGCCTCCGCCTCCGTGATCCGTTACAATCATAATGAGACTGTCCTCCATTAACCCCAGCTGCTCAATCTTATCCAATACTTTCCCGATAAGCTGATCCGAACGCGTAATCGCCTGCAAATACAGGGGTGAATCGCTGCCGTAGCCGCTGTCGTGACCGGAGGCGTCCGGTTCGTCCAGCTGCATGAAGAGCAGTTTGACATCCGTGTTGCTTTCCAAATACGTCTCGATCGAAGCAGCCAATTCCTCATCAGGCAAACACACTTTATGGACGCCGATTCCATCCTCGATAATCCCTCTATTGATTGGGGACCAAGACGTGAAAGCCGCAAGTTTGGCATCGGACCATCTCTCTCTGGCTAGTCTGAAAACGGACGGATAAGGGGAATCCTCCGGATACGCTTCCAGCTCCGCACGGTCATTATTCAACCCGTGCTTCTCGGGAAGGACACCATGCAGCATGGAGCCCCAGCATTCTGCACTGATCGTCGGTAACACAGCTTGCGCGTCGTAAGTAAGGATTCCTCTCTTCAAAAACTCATGCATATGCGGGGTATCCGTGTCTCGAACAAAATTGCCCGCTCCGTCCATACCAAGTATAAAAACTCTTTGGCATGTACCTTGTTTCGGCATGGTTATCACATCTCCCTGATATTGTCATTTTATAGACAGTGCTTCCTTAATCGCTTTATTCATACGCTCCCTCGTGCTTAACAGCCAGTTCAAATCAATAGGATAAGTCTTGAAGCTGAGCGGTTCATCCAACCCCTCTTCCAGCAATTCCAGTACTTTGCCTCTGCCTGCCAAGGTTTCCAGCAGTTCCATCGCCCTTTGATCCTGCAGCGCTTCGCGGAATACTTCCCAGCGGATGGAATCTATCGGTCCATCGGCACCGGGATAGACGACGAATGGATCTCCTGAGGCGAACGCGCGGTCTGAATCCGTTACCTTGAACGGATCGATTGCTCTTGTTGAGCCTTGCGTGTACCAGAAATTATAGCCCCAGTGCAGAAACCCTTGGATGCCGAATTTGTACAGCTGAACCCCGAGCACTCGGTTTCTCGAGGACGGCATGCTGAAAAAACGATTGGACACTTCTCGATTCTGAGCGCAGCAATAATACGTCCATAAAGGCTCGACACCCTGCTCAATGAAAGGATCGATATGATCGTTGGCCGGTATCGGAATTTCGACAAGCCCATGCTCATAGAACTCATAATCGGAAAGCGCGTCCAAGAAGCGGAATTCGCCCAGATGTTTGCGCAGATAGTCGCTTGCCTGCCGATACTGCTCAAGCTGATGGATCTGAGGCTCATCCGAAACATGAAAATAAACCTGTTTCTCCAAGCCGTGTGCCTTAATAAACCGCACAAGCTCAGGAAGAAATTGATCCAGAAAGGCCCGATACGGCTCGCCGGCGGCATCCGTTTCCCAGCCGAATATCTGCTTCTCGCTGCCCTCCGCCATTGCAATAACCTTCGGGGCATGATGCGCCCCCCATTGCGTGAAGAGATGGGAAAACTCTAAGAATGTAACGCCGTATTTCCCACAAATCCGGGCCCATCGCTCCAGTCTATCGAACCCGAAACGGTAGAGATCTTCGCCTATCTGCTCTACATGAATCAGTTGAACGGTCGGACGCTCCCCTCCCACAGCTGTATCCAGCGGCGGCGTAAACAATGGAGTGAGGAGCATATTGACGCCATGATCCGCTGCATTGCTTATGTATCTCTCGATAAGCTGCCAGTGCTCCTCGCTAAATACCTCAACACCGTACTGCGTCGCAAGACAGTCGCAGTGAAACCATTCCGTATGAATGAGCTTCTGATCCGGCAGCTCCGCAGGCAGAACCTCCAGCGTAAAACATTCCTCGCCCAGCTTATTGCCCGCATCATCTGACAGCTTCACGTCGATCGTAAAGCGGGAGCTTGCTTCAACTCCCGCCGATTCGGAAGCCTGAAGCGATGGAAGCGCGACTGTAATCCATATCGCTCTCCACTGATTCGGCAAGGCGTGTAATCCCTCCGCAAGCGGATATAGCGGATCTGGAAACAGACCCGGATGCGTTTTGCTATACTTGACGTCGGGGTCCGAGTAGACAGGCAGCTCGGAAGGAGATAGCCCAACCGACCGGATGGTGATGTAGGGCAGGAGCTGCGACTGCGCCTCTACCTGCAGCCCCTTGATCAGATGCTGGGAACGGTAAGCGACCTGGAAGGTGTATACCTCCTTCCAGAGAGCGGTTCCAGCCGTTATAGCGGAATCGCATAGCTCTGCGTCAGCGAACACTTTACTGAGCGAGCTTAAACAAATGGTCTCGAATGCTGGTGATGTTTGCGTCATTCTTTTCGGCTCCTTCATCGACTGAATATATTTAGAGTGCCTGCTAATGCTTAGCCGGATTGCTCCGGTTGATGCTCAGGCAGATCCGCAATCGTACCGTCATTCTGGCGAATCCAAGTATCGAATTCCCGTTCGCCCGCCTTTAAGCGGATGACTCTGGCCCCAGTCTTGAACCGGTCCTTGCGGATACCGTCTTCATAGCTCACATATCGCGTAGAGCGGCCGTAGCACAGGCGGATGTTATGCAGTGTTCCGCAGAAGTCGTTCGCGTAATCGTGGCCTGCGAACGTCCCCATCATATCTCCCGTCTCCACCATCGCCGTGAATAAACCGGAATTGATTCGCGGCGAGCTTACCCGCTCGAAGCCGTGTCCCAGGCAAATATGGTTATTCCATACTTCCTGATACTCCGGCAGCGGAATATGAAAGAACGACAGCGCCGGTAGCGGAGAGCCTCCGTTCATAGACGACAAGCTTCGCGATTCGGAGACATACCAATCGATCTGATCTCTATGAATCCAGTCATAACCTAAGGCGGACGGGATAGAGGAATAATCTCCGCTATCCAAGAAATACAAAGCAGCGGCCATTTCATCGTTCTGATCCAGCAGCACGATACTATAATTGCCGGCCCCGCTCATATGTGGCGGATCGGCTTCGGCGACGCAATAGCTGTGAGCCAGCTGCTCTTCATGCATGCGCTGGCGAGAAACCGCTCCTTCCGAATCATGATTGCCGAATACAGCCGCCCAAGGTATCCTCTTCTCTTCCGCTGCTGCGACAGCATTGCGAAAAGATTGAATCGGGTCCCTCCCTCTCGCGCTAGCCGTAACATCTCCGGCAAATACGATAAGATCCGGCTTCTCGTGCTCGATGACGCAATCCATGGTCGCCCTTGTCATCTGATTAATTTCCGGTGTAGCTGGATCATAATCATCGGCGTCGATAAACTCCACATCCGAGAATTGAACAATGACGAAAGTGCCGTCATCGCGAAATCTCATTTTTCTCCCCATCTGCTAGTCTCCTTTTTTGGAATAAGTTCCTGGCGATACCGCAGCCCAGCATGCTAAATGTGAATGACCAGACCATCGTAAGCTACTTTTATGCCCGCCGGTTCGAATATTCGCTCAAAATCCTCATGCAAGAGCCCAGAATTATGGGTGAAATGCGTAACGAAGATTTGACCGTTCTTGCTTAGATTGCCTTCCTCCTGAAGTACGCGCTGGACTTCGAGTACGGTCTCAATCCCCATATGATTGGGGTTTCGATTATTATGCGTATACCCGTGGGTACAGTCTAGGATCGCCAGATCAATAACCTTTCCCTTCAGCCAATTCCAGGTATCCTCATGCAGCCAGCCGGTATCGTTGCCGTAGAACAATCGTTTACCGTCCTTCTCGATATAGAACAGCATGCAGGTCTCTGTCCGGTCATGATTCGCAAGCAGAGGTGTCACCACTCTATCGCCTAGGGAAATCGCCTGGAAAGGCCGAAGGAGCTGAAATTCGAATCGATCTCCTGCGTACTGTCCGAGTGCTGCAATACTGCGCCCGATTACGGCGTCATTGCCGTAGATGGTTAATGGTTTGTCAATACCATGGGCATACCCTTCGACTCTGCTGAACAGATCATCCGGGTTGAAATGGTCATAGTGCGTATGTGTGAACAATTAGATGCTCGATCGCTCCCAGATCGATTCGGTCACGCAGCGCCTGCATATAGGAATCCGGTGAATAATCGACTTTAATCCGATCGTCAATAATGACCGAACTTCGCGTTCGTATGTTTTTCCCTCCGCGCTTCCACGCCTCACGGCAAGCGTCGCATCTGCAGAAAGCATTGGGAAATCCTTCGGCAGCCGCCGTTCCGAGAAAATGAATCTTCACATGTTCACTTCCTTAGTCATTTATTCACTTGCGGCTATTGGGCATCCACCTTGTTCAGCACAGGATAATCCTGCAGCATGACCTTCGGAGACACGCAGCCATGAAGCTCAAATAATAGGATCTCGTTCTTTCCTTTGCGCAGCAGCGGAGCAGGGATATACAACGTTTGTTGCGGTCCGACTTCCCAATAACGACCCAGGTTGAAGCCGTTGATATAAGCAACGCCCTTCGTCCACCCCTTCATATTCAGGAAAGTGTCGGCGGGCTCATCTACAAGAAATTCACCCCGGTAGAAGCTCGGTATATTATGCAGCGTATGAACGACGGGCTCGAATGAGAGGCTGGACAAGTCGCCCAGTGGAAGCGTATGAATCGTCCAGTCATATAAAAACTGTTGGCCCAAGCGAACTCCCTCTGTTATTCCTTTCGGATCCTTCAAGTAGGGGCCATAATTTACCCGTCCCATATTCTCCACCAATAGGCTCACCGTAACGCCTTCCGGTGGTACGGCAAACGCCAGCTCATGGTCTGGATTCCACCGCTCGATCGTCCCCAAATATGGCCCGGTCCCGTACCTCCTGCAAATTCAGCCTGCTTGTTGCCCGTGGACCCGTTATTCGAGTCGAATACAGGATAAATCCATAGTTTTGTCCAAGCTGCTCCATCGGTTCCGGACATGTGCTCTGAACCGGTGATGACAATTGGTTAAGGGATGTGAACAGCTGCGTAAAATCCGTCATCTGAACGGCGCCATAGCCCTTTCGGGATATCGGTTCTGGAAGCTCAAGCGGACCAAGCTCCGTATATTTGGCAATCACGGCCCGAACGGCATGGAATTTCTCCGTCACATCGCCGCATTCACTGACAAGAACATCATAATCGTAGCTTGTAATCGTCGGCTCATACTTCTCTTGGTGGTTGGCTCCATTATAAAAACCGAAATTCGTTCCGCCATGGAACATATAGAAATTGACGGATGCCGAGGCAGACATCATTTCATCCAGCACACGGGCCACATCTGCCGCAGCTCTGGTATGATGATTCTCTCCCCAGTGGTCGAACCAGCCGTTCCAATATTCCATGCACATAAGTGCCTTGCCCGGCTGATACTCGCTTAACTTCCGGAAGGCCTCATCCGGGTGCGATCCAAAATTAGCGGACGCCCAAACGCCCGGAACCATCCCGCCCTGCAGCATAAAGTCTTCCGGTCCATCCGATGTGAACAGCAGTATATCTACGCCTCTTCGGATCAGTGCTTCCTTCAAATAACTCAAATAAGCCTTATCATTGCCGTAGCTGCCATATTCGTTCTCGATTTGCATGGCGATGATGGGTCCGCCGTTCGTCGAGAGCAGCGGCACCAGCCGGGGAATCAATTCATCGTAGTAGGCATCCACTTTCGCTAAGTAAGGCTTGTGGTAACAACGAAACCGCATTCCAGGATCGGCAAGCAGCCAAGCAGGCAAGCCGCCGAATTCCCATTCCGCACAGATGTAAGGACTCGGCCTAACAATGACATGAAGGCCAAGTTCCCCAGCAAGCTCAATAAACTGCTCCAGATTCGCCATCCCTTCGAATACGAACCTTCCTTCGTCCGGCTCATGAAAGTTCCACGGGACATAGGTTTCAACGGTATTAAATCCGCAGGCTTTCAATTTCTTCAGGCGATCCGCCCAATACTCCGGGACGACTCTGAAATAGTGAATGGCTCCGGAAATAATCTGAACCCTGCGTTCTCCCAGCATGAATTGCGGTCCGTGAATCGATAGATTATTCAATAGCAGTTCCCCCATATGATAATGTTTTTGATGTTTACTATGTTAGCTAGTTCAATGTCCTTTCAACAATGCACAAACTCCTCATTTAGTTAACCATTTGTGTCAAAAAGTCTGCTTCATCCTCCAGGCTTGTGCTATAATCCAATCAAATCCTATAAGCAGGCGGGAGATACCTAGTGGACATGATATTTAACTTTCAGAATATGACCAGTACGCTGCAGATTGTCGGCTGTCACTTTGGTATTAAACCAGATAATTGGACCTACCCTAAGCATCATCATCATCTGTATGAACTTCTCTGCTGTATGGAGGGGAAGGCTGTTCAAGACATAAACGGAGCAATGGTGGAGATGAATCCAGGGGATTGGTTCTTAATAAAGCCCGGCGTGGCTCACAGTGTTGCCAATGTGTCCGACTCGCATTACGGGTTCTTCAATATTCACTTCGACCTCGACGATCTGGATGCGCGGAATCGACTGGGGACCGCACCTTACAGGCTGATCCCTTCTGAGCTTGCGAAGGAAAGCATCCTGCCCAAGGTGATTCCCGAGCTGGAACGGCTCATGCAGCAGGGGCTGCTAACGGGTGAACCGTCGAAGAATCCTGAATCCAGAATAATCTCGCTGGCTCTGCATCAGCGGCTGGCTCTGCAAGCCTACGTCCTGCTCATTATTCAAGAAATCATACAGTTATCAGAGATTCATTCACCAATTCATACCATCGCCCAACATCAGATTTCCGCTTATGAAGTCGATATTGCGCATGCTTTTGAAGAGAGACTTACGGTGGATCTAACCGTGAATCCCTCCATATCCGCCATCGCAGGCGAACTGAATATAAGCCGCAGTCAGCTTTCCAAAATTTTTTCCAAAGTGTACGGTCTATCGCCTCGTCAATACTTGAGCCGGAGAAAGTGGAGCAAAGCAAAGGAACTGCTTGCCACCTCCAACCTCACCGTATATACGATCGCTGAACAATTGGGATTTCGATCCGTCAATCACTTCTCCAGGCAGTTCCGTCGTTGGATTGGGATGTCGCCGAATCAGTATCGGCATTCGATGCCCAGCCTGTAATAAGCGGTATATGAAGACCGAATACCCGTAAGCTAAACGCGGGGCATTCGGTCTTTTTCTATTGCCACTTATAAACTCCGATATACTTCAAATGACGAAATCGTTGGACACCATCTGGACTCCGTAATCGTAAGTCGCAGGAATCGCGCTGTAACGGTATCGAATCGACAGATACGCTTGTAGCCAACGACTGTGCCGCTGTACAGCGGCTTCCACTGGCCGCCTTCTTGATATGCCAACTCAAATCGCTCGATCCGCTGGCTGTATCGGTGTTCCCGCAGCACAATATGGTTCAACGGCATTTCACTTTGCAAATCAAACTTGATGCTGGCCTGCTCGGTACCTTCCCCGGGAGCCCAGTAGGTATCCGGATTTCCGTCCAGTATTCTCTCAGCCGGGTATCCGTTCAAGGTTTCAGAAGCATTAACGGAGGCATGGACGGCCAAATTCGTTTGGAACGTATTCCGGATCGCATCCCCAAGCTCCCGCAGGCGAGTTGTATCGTTCTCGTGAAACAGTCCGCGGGTATCAGGCGGAATATTGAGCAGGAACGACGCGTTTCCGCCGACCGAGCCGTAATAAATATGCAGAAGCTCCTCGAGCGGCCTGACTTTATCATCCTCCGAAGCGTGATAGAACCAGCCGGGACGAATAGATGTATTCACTTCGGCCGGGTACCAGACGAGCTCGCGTTCATGCTGAATAATAGCCCGGCTGCCCAAATCTTGATCTTCCGAGTCGTATCGGCGAGCGAACTCGCGGTCATCGGCCTGCTGCGATTTCTCTTGGATTTTCTCATTGGCTCGCACGGATGCCGGTACGACGCTCCATTCCGACTCCCGGCAGCGGCCGGCTTCGTTCCCGCACCAACGGATGTCTGGCCCGCACACCGAGATGACGGCACCTGGCTGCAGCTCGCGAATCACGGCATAATACGAATCCCAATCATATTCTTGGCGTTTGCCGTTTGGCCCTTCGCCGCAAGCGCCGTCGAACCAGACGCAGAATATATCGCCGTAGTTCGTCAGCAGCTCCCAAAGTGCGTTCATGCCCTGCTTGTCATGAAAAGCGGGGCCCTTCGCCCAAACGATGGCCAAATGCATTAGGAGCTCCGTCTTCAGCCGCTCTCTCACCGGTGCATAGGCTACTCATTGAAGCAGCTGCTCGAGTACAATATTCAAACCGTCGTTTGTTACCACGGCGGGGTGCTGACAAATGGCGTCCATGAGGGAATCCTTCATTTGGTGAACATATAAGAGAAGCAGGGTCCGCACTCGTCGTTATCTACTTTAGGGACGCCTAACCCGAACTGCTGCATAATGTCCATACTAACTATACGATCAAAAAACGGCTGTGCAGAACAAACTTCTGCACAACCGTTTTCTACAAATCTCAATGACTGTTCAAGGCCTGCTCACGGTCAACGTGCATGTTTTTTTCTTCGAGGTTACCACGTGGTCTCTGTTATCGTGATCACTTATCACTATTCACTCAGTAAAACATCGATAACCTTCTTCGCTTCTCTTACAGATACAGATTCCTTATCTTCCCCTGCGTATGTTATTAGTGCTTTCCATAACGCCCAGCCTCTTGCCCTGTTTTCCGTTTCGATGTCAAGACCCGTAGATTGAAGAAACACCTTCCTGCTATTGTCATCAAAAAATGTCCATGCCATGGTTAATTCTATTGCAGGATCGCCAACTGCCATAATGCCAAAGTCAATTACGCTTGATAATTTGCCGTTCTTTACAAGAAGATTTCCTGGAGCTATGTCACCGTGAATCCAAACAGGCTTTTTTGTCCATTCGGATGCTGTTGCTTGATGCCATATTTTTAGGCACTTATCTTTATCTACTAAACCACCAAGTGTTTCAAGCGCTGATAAAGTCCAATCGTTGTACACAGTTAGAGGACAACCTCTAAAATAGTTATGCTCCCCGCCTGCAGGACCATTCGATGCGTCGATTCTTTGAAGCTCCTTTATAAACATAGAAAGCTCAACGGCAAATTCATTAATATCTGAGATATTGTCATGCCTTAAGGTTTCTCCCTCAATCCACCTATTAACTGACCAGAAAAATGGATAGTCTTCGTCGGGCTTCCCTTTTGCCAGAGGAACAGGAATAGGTAGCGAAAGATGAGGTCTTAGCTTTGGCAGCCAGTGAGCTTCTTTCTCAACCTGCGGAGCGTGACCTTCGTCTCTTGGCAGCCTCACGCTCATCTCATCGCCCAAATGAAATGTAAAGTTGTCATATCCGCCTTTTTCAACAGGATTGACAGGTAAGTCTGCCCATTGTGGAAATTGCTTTTTAATTAATCTACGTACTAAATCGGTATTTATTTTATACACATAAGTTCCTCGCTATCCTACTAAGCGGCAGTGTCATTGCCGCTTTTTGAAATTCAACTCCGCCGCAGTTTCATAATCGTGAACGATATTGGCGCCGCTGACCGCAAAAAAGACGAGATTCTCGCTGCCGGTATTCACAACCCGATGGGCCCATCCTCCGCCGGCATAGCTGATCCGGCCAGCCGCCACCTTCAATGACCGCAGCTCACCTTCACGGTTCTGAACCAGCAGTTCCCCTTCGCCGGACAGACCGATGACGGCTTCGGCGGTATCGGGCTCCCGGTGAAAATGTCCCTTTGTCATGTATGGCTCATCGCCGACATAGCCAGGATACAGCACCGTGATGTTGACCAGTAAATCCGTTTCGTCGTTCGGATGGGGCAGCTCATAAACCTCGTAGATGACCGGATCCCCATTCTCAAGCAGCCGGTCCGCGGCCTCCTGGTCGGCGTACAGCGATTTCATTTGGGACAGTCTTCTGACCGTTTTCAGCGCCCCATAAGTTTCGTAGTCCGCCGGCAATAACGGAATTGAAAACAGCTTCTCCATCTCTGCAATCCCCCTTCTATAGTTCGAACGCTATGAACGTTTCTCCGACTTTCCGGCCGTCGTCATTGAACATTTCGCATGGGTTGAACGTCTTGACCCCTTCGATCGTCGGTTCTTATAGCCGATTTGAAAAATAGCAGATCAAAGAGCGATGATAGCGCTTTATTAAATGCATTTATCTTAACATATGCCTTCCATACCCCGAAACGTTAGCACAGTCCAAAATCTGGACTTTGCACGGACCTATCTTCCGTTTTCTTCTATTCTTTCGATTTTATAACCGATTTCATATATCGCGTTGCACAAATTCGTTCGGTATATCTACCGGGAGGGGCTTGAGCCGGGAGAGCTGCCGATATTTCGCTTCAGAACATCAATAGATCGGTTACTTTCGGGGACTTGTTTTAAAACACTGATCGAAAGCCCATCTCAATAGCCGGCTGCCTCAAAGTCATTATTGAGTTATTGTTTCTCGTAGTATTGGAGTCCGAAAATTTGAAAGTACTGATACAACTAGAGGAGCAACTGCCTAGGCAAATTTGCTCCTTCTTTGTTGAACTATGGAACCCTTTATGCTTAACTATCGTGTTCTGTTATCTTAACACCTTACATATTTGCGTTTGAAACCAAGTTGCATTTTATCTACTGCCTTTTGAATATTTTCGGAAGCGAGTAGAAACTTGCTTTTTGTCTTGTCCCGTTTGACTTCTACTGGGCCAACTGCCTTTGCGGTCTCGACCGCCTTATCATGGAGAGGCAAATAGGATACCCCCACTGTGTAAAGAAAATTATTCATAGCGTATTTTGCTCGTTCGGGAGAATCGTGAATCGTATTTTGCACAATTTCAAGCATATTGGCAAGTTTGCTTTCGGAAAATTCACCGTCCGGTCGACTACCCAAAAGCCAGCAGTAACAACTCCAGCCCGCTGACATTCTCAGCTCTTCGCCGCTTGCAATCCATTTATCGGCAACTTCTTGTGCAATATCTGTTTCTGCCAAGGTTACTGCCACCACATAATCGGAAAGCATATAAAAATAAGCCGCATCTATCCAACGCATAAAATCAGCTTCAGTCATTGCCTTTGGGTCTGCAATTACGCCGGCAAAGTACATGGCGTCGTAATTCCCCGTGGTGAAAAGCTGCTCAGCCAAAGGTTGATTTTTTTTAATTTTCTTGGCGATGGGCTTCATTGCGCCTGTAGCCACACCAAAAAGCGGTTCGTGCGCGCCATTGGATACGTATATTTTCTTGGTTCGTTCCTTGCCAAGAGCTTCAAGGTCCTGCATAACCATTTCGAAATTCATTGTTTAACACTTCCTTTTTTTGAAGGATTTTATCAAGAAAGCTGGAAATCGCTGATGAAACGACGATGACCACGCTCGAATGTCATTTCGTTATCAGCTTCATTAAATTATCAACCTCTTGCAGCCAATAGCCGTCGATTGGACGTTTGCGCATGCTGGATCAACATAAAAATGTTTATGGTTTTCATCGAGCATTTGTTGGGTGAATGCCCTAATCTGTTCTTTCGGTGAACACGATAGATGACTAACGTTACGAATCGCAGCCTGCGCTTGGTCGATCGCTTTCTGAACAAGTACAGTGAAGAGCTCTTCTTTGGAGCTGAAATAACGGTAGGACAGCCCATGGCTGATGCCGGCTTCAGACGCAATCATGCTCATTTTCGTTCCGCCTATTCCTCGCTTGGCAAAAACGATAAGCGCTGCCTTTATGATTTGCTCCCTTCGTTCTTCGAGAGAGATATCGGATTTAGGATCATTTACTCGTTTCAACGTTTGTTCACGCTCCATAGTTCTATCGTTTAAGGCTATTACCTGCGGATTTTTTCCTCGCTTACCTCCCATAGAAGTTTGGCAGCATCCTTATTCCGAGCCGACTCGGATGGAACAATTTTTTGTGTATCCCTGTAGTATAGCCCGCTTGAAGCGTTCATTTCGCCCGAGTCCGCCAATCACACCAAAGTTTCAGCACCCTTCTCGGGGGTGCGGGAGAACCGTTTCATCACTGCCATGGTCAGACGGGCTAACTTTCCGTTGTCCTGGTTAAAGTTCGTCGATACCAGACCAGGATCGAAGCATGAAGCCGTAACTCCGGTTCCCTCCAATCTCCTTCCCAATTCAGCCGTGAACATAATGTTCGCAAGCTTGGTTTCCCCGTAGCGAAAATTTGCTCCGCCTAATAGATTTTGGGGAAAACCGTAGAATCCCTTTGCGCTCAGATCGTCAAATCGGATACCCTTCCGGGCCATCTTGTGACCGTGAGAAGCGGTTGTGATTACGCGAGCATGGCCGTTTTCTTTCAACCGGTCAAGAAGCAGGTTCGTAAGCAAAAAGGGGGCCAGATGATTAACCGCCCACGTCATCTCTTCGCCGTCAACAGTTATCTTCCGCGTTACAAACATAGCACCGGCATTGTTAATCAAAATGTCCACTTTGGGCCATTTCTCCAGGATGTCCGAAGCTGCTTGACGTATGGATTGCTGAGAAGCCATATCCGCCAGAAAAACGTCCACTATGGCATTGTTCCCAGCTATGGCTTTCAGCTGCGCCGTTACCTCATTCGCTTTTGCCCGATTTCGCGCTACGATTCCCAGATATGCGCCTCGGCTCGCGAGTTCCTTCGCAGCTGCAAGCCCAATGCCGCTGGTTGCACCAGTAATGACGACGTATTTACCTTTGACTGTCCAATTCGTATTTATTCTCTCCATCATCTAAAAGTCCTCCCCCGATAAAAATGAATGACTCATTCATTCATTTAATTATATGAATCGTATTCCAATTTCCGGATTTTGTCAACAAACATTTTCCAACTCTTTTCCGCCTTCGCCATAAATGGGCTTAAATCCCGACCGGAACGTTCCGTTAGCATGAGAAAGCAAAAGAAGGAGCTACTTTAGCAGCTCCTTCTTCGAAATGTCTCTTATTCAGCTATCGTTCCGAGGGAGCTTATCAAAGCAGAAATCACTCATCCCTTGACAGAACCGATCAAGGCGCCTTTCACAAAATGCTTTTGCAAAAACGGATAGACAATCAAAATTGGAATCGTGGATACCATAATCGCAGCCATCCGAACCGTAAATACATTCACCTGGTTTTGAAAGCCGATGGAGAGTCCCGACTGCTCGGTGGCAGCGCTCGTGTTGCTGATTATATCATTAAGCACCATCTGCAGCTGCCACATATTCTTTTCCGTCATATATAGAAGGGAGCTGAAGAAATCGTTCCAGTACCCGACGGCGATAAACAAGGAGATCGTCGCAATGACGGCATTGGAAAGTGGGAGCACGATACGGAAAAACACAGTCAAATCGCCCGCCCCATCGATCTTGGCCGCCTCCTCCAGCTCATCCGGTATGCCGCGAAAGAAGCTCAGCATGACAAAAATGTTCCATGCCCCCATTGCATTCGGCAGAATCAGCGCCCAGTAGGAATCGATCATGCCCAGCCCCTTGACCAGAAGATACGTGGGGATCAGCCCGCCACTGAACAGCATCGTGAACAGAACGAGCAGCGCAAAGGTCTTTTGCCCGCGCAGCCGCTTTCTGGAAAGGGCATAGGCCGTCGTCGCCGTGAAGAAAGTCCCGATCAGCACACCGCCCAAGGTCGAGATAACCGTCACCTGAAAGCTGGTCAGCAGCGATACATTTTGCAATACCGCCTTGTAGGCGGATAACGAGAAGCCTTCAGGCTTCAGAAAAAATCCGCCGCCCATTGTCATTTCCGGTTCGCTTAACGAGCCCATGACGATATACCAAAACGGATAGATCATCATAACCATCAGTATTATAAAAAACAATTGATTCAGCACAAGAAACAACCGTTCGCCCTTCGATAATCCAATCAAGTCCTCACCTCCTACCAGAGCCCATCTTGTCCGAATTTCTTCACGATTCTATTGGCCGATACGATTAAGATCATCGCGATCAAAGACTTAAATACACCAGCCGCCGTTGCATAGCTGTAATTGGCATCGGCAATCCCCACCCTGTAGACGTAAGTATCGATAATGTCGGCGACATCGTATACGAGCGGGCTGTACAGCAGGAAGATTTGCTGAAACCCAGCTTCCAGAATGTTGGCCAGACTAAGGATAACGAGAATGATAATAACAGGTCGAATCGCCGGAAGCGTCACATGCCACATCTGCCTCGCTTTATTCGCCCCGTCCATTCTTGAGGCCTCGTACAGCTCCGGGTTTACGCCCGACATGGCCGCCAGATAAATGATCGTTCCCCATCCTACTTCCTTGTACAGATCGCTCACCACGAGAATGGAACGGAAGTAATCCACATTGATGAGAAAATCGATAGGCTTCCCGCCGGCACCTTTGATTATATAATTGACCAGGCCGTCGACCGGGTTCAGGAAGGTAATAATGATGCCGGAGAAAATGACCCACGACACAAAATGGGGCAAATAAATAATCGATTGCGTAATCCGTTTAAAGACCACGTTCTTTAATTCATTCAGCAGCAGGGAAAGGATGATGGGAACAGAAAATCCCGCCGCCAGTTTATACACGCTGATCACCAGCGTATTCCGCAATATTTCGTAGAAATGAGGGGAGTGGAACAACTTGTTGAACTGCTCGAAGCCGACCCATTCGCTGCCCTTTATTCCGTTATAAATATTGTAATCCTTAAAGGCGATGACGATGCCGTACATCGGGGCGTAGCGAAACACAAAAATCAGCAGCATACCGGGTAACAACAGCAGATACAAGTACCTGTCGCGCACGATGTCCTTCCACAATTTCCGTTGGCTGGTTGAACTCAAATTCGCCTCTACCATGGTTTTTGCAGCGGGTTCCATTCGGACACCTCATCTCTTCTTGAAATGGAAGAGAAGCTCCGGGTCGGAGCTTACTCTTCTCCTTTTTGCAATTAAACTTCGTCCGGTCTTCTATTTTTGCACGTTTGCGATGCTGCCTGCCAAAGACGGTCCAGCCGGCTGGGCTTGTGCAAAAAATTACTTATAAGGTGTGATGTTTTCCTCGTACCATTTGTCATACTTGGCGTATTCTTCTTCCTGTGCACTGTAAAGCGTGTTCGCTTCTTCATCGACTTCCTTACCGCCCAGCTTCTCATATTGGGCTACAAATTTGTCGAATGCATCGATGCCGAGCTTGCCGGTAATGATGCCCCAGAACGCCTCGTCTCGAGCTTTTTGGATATCCGTGGAATATTTGTCCCATTGCGGACGGTTCGTCGCTTTGAATATGGCGATCTTGTCGCGCATCGGCTGGGACGTTTTGATTTTATATTCGAACAGCTTGGTCACCTCGGGTGTATTGGAAAGATTGGACGCGTCCTTGCGTGTGATTACCCATGAGAAATTGTCGAGTCCAAGCTTGTTGGCTTCGTCTGGCGTAACTTTCCTGTTATACACGCCGTTATCCATTGTATAATGCTCACCTTCCTTGCCGAAGCGGAGCAAGGAGTTGACTTCCGGCGAAGCAATGACATTGAGCACCTGCACCGCTTCGTCAGCGGGGCCCGCGTCGGTCACGACCAGGTAGCACCAGCCTCTTGGGGCAGACGGAATGTCCGACTTGAATCCGTCCGGTCCCGCCACCGGATCGATTGCAATATATTCGCCGCCCGGGTTGTTCTGTTTAAAATTCATTGTCGCATTGCTAGACGGATTGAAGTAGGCGACCCACCGGTAGAACGCCCCGACCTTGCCGGAAGCATAAATTTCATCGACTTTTTCGTTTGTATTGTTCGCGGCACTGGCCATTCGGGGGTCAATGACGCCTTCTCCATACAGCTTGGCAATCTGCTGCAGCGCCGTTTTTACCTGTGGCATGGTGGCGCCGTATTTGATTGATCCGTCATCCTGCTTGATGAACGCATCGGGATCTACCCCGTATGCGTAGAAGAACGGAGCGAGACTGCGGAAATAGTAGTCGCCCGACAAGCCGTACGTATCCTTTTTGCCGTTGCCGTCCGGATCATCGTTCGTAAAGGCACGGAGTGCTTGAACGAATTCATCCAGCGTTTTCGGCATCTGAAGCCCTAATTTATCCAACCAATCCTTGCGAATGATTGTGGTCATGGTGCCGGCTTCCGCAACATCTCCGGGGATTTGATACAATTTGCCGCTGGAATCCCAATGATAAAACAACGTATCCTTGGAGTAGTAATCGATAATTTCTTTGCCGTATTTCTGCAGTGATGGGGTAAGGTCTTGAACGATGCCCGCCTGGACCCACTTCGAATATTCCTTCGTATCGCCGGTCCATAGAATATTCGGCCGGGTGTTCTTGGCGCTCATCAGTAAGTTGATCTTCGTATCTACCTCTGAAGCCGGCAGGAAGATCGGGTCGATCGTTACCTGTCTGCCGAGTTTATCTGTCACTTGCTCCTCTAATGTCTTCTCACTCCACGAATCCGGCGTTTTCGGGCCGCCATTCAGCGTTATGCTGATATCAAACGGCTTCTTTGACGCGGCATTATTGGCCGTCTCGTTGTTCGCCGGCGCATTGTTTTCGCTGTTTGCGCCGTTCGAGCAAGCGGTGCCCAGCAGCGTCATGCCCGCCAGCGTCAGCCCCACCCAATTCGTTTTGATTCGTTTCTTCACCTTCAACCCCTCCTCAATGTTCAACCGCGGCAAATATGTAATCGCTTCCAAAATGATGGTTACAACACATTTCCGTACAATTAGGAAGAAAGCTGTACGTTCAGGGCACGCTCACGGCGTTGAAGAAAGCCGTGAACGATGCCGCTGGAATGAACGTCCTTGACTAAAACCTCTAACGAAAAAGTTTCGTTAGCGTCAAACTTAAAACGTAACCGATTAGTCCGGAAATACATGGTCAAAGCCTGCTTTTGTCCGCTTCAGAAGCTCCTCAGGATCACCTGCGGGCGGCTCTGGAGTCAGCACCTCTTGTGCTACCGGCCCGTCATAGCCGGTTTTCTTCAATGCGGTGAGGAAGCCTTTCAAGTCTATTACGCCTTCGCCTGTATAGAGGCGGTCGTTGTCTCTCAGCTCCTCAACCGGCAAATCTTTGGCATCGTTGATGTGAACATGTACAATTTGTTCTGCCTTCAACTGCTCCAGTTGGGACGGTTTGAATCCGGTCGTATGGCAGTGATAAGAATCAACCAGCAGTCCGACATTCGGAAGGCCAATTGCGGCGGCCATATCGAGCGTTTCCTCCACTGTCCAAATAAACGGATTTTTCCTGGACGTGCGCGCATGGTGAGGTCCAACGAATTCCAGGCCAAACCGCAGCCCATATGCGCCTAGAATTTCTGCACAGACACGAAGCCGATAGACAGCCTGCGCCATAAAGCGGGCGGACGGATTATCTGTGGAAGGCAGAATGTACGTAACACAGCGTGTACAGCTGAGCACAGCCGCAGCTGCAGCTGACTCGGTGAGGGCAGGCAGCGATTGCTTGAATTCTGCGTCTGTACTGCGCCAATCAACCGGGAGCCCGATCGCGCCGATCGCAATGCCGGTTTCAGCAAGCAAGCTTGCAGCTCCCTCCGGGCCCAAAGTACTAATCAAACTTTTCGCGTCTATGTCCACCGATTCGAAGCCGTATTCTGCAGCTTTACGGATAAATTCCTCATTGCTCCACGTTGATCCCAGTCCGGCTCGGGTCAATCCTCTAATCATGTATTCGCCTCCGTATCGCTTCCTCTTTAGATAAGCCCCGGCCGCAATTATTCTGATAACGAGATAACCTTGCTGCCGTTAGCGGCGCTCTCCCATGCCGCTTCCGTTAATCGGGCGATTCTTAAACCGCTGCTGGATGGTGCAGCTGCTTCACTCACCCTGCCAAGTACAAGGTCAACGAAATCGATGTCCGGATCGCTCGAAGCTGGAAGCTCCTCTACCGACACCTCAGTAAGGGACTTTTCTCCTTCCCTCGCAACCAATATCTTGTTGTTGCGGAATAAGACCGATCCTTTATCACCGTGGATGGAAACATCCTCATGCCAGCTGATGCTGGCACTGCCAACCACATTAAAGGTCGCGATAGCGCCTCCCTTGAAACGGACGGTCACGGCGGAATCGATATCGACCTCCCTGCCGTGGTTCTCAATGACAGCAGATACGCTTTCCGGCTCGAGACCAGTTACCCAAAGCACGACATCCAACAGATGGCTGCCCGAATCGTTCAATTGCCCGCCGCACGATAACGCAAGGTTTTGCCTCCATGACCCGGTTGCGCCGATCAGCCATCTTTGCGCCTGATAAGCGCAGATGTAGTTGATTTTCCCCAGTTCCCCCTTCTCGATCAAGTCGCGGATATACATATACGGGCCCATCAGGTGACGCTGGTAGGCGACAGCCAAATGCCGGTTCTGCTTCTTGGCATGTGCAATAATCTGCTCCGCATGATCGGACCCGCTTACGAACGGCTTCTCCATGAGCACGTGGAGGCCGCCGTCAAGGCATGCCATTCCCTGTTCAAAATGCATGCTGTGAGGCGAAACAATAACAGCGGCGTCCGCGCCGGACTGGGAGATCGCCTCCTGGTAATCCGCATAGACGGCTATGTTTGCGAGCTCGGGATAAGTTTCCTTCACTAGGTTGATTGCCTTATCGGACGGATCCGACAAAGCGACGATTTCGGCCTCAGGCACATTCAAAAGTCTGCGGATGTGCTCCCTTCCCATACCCCCGACACCAATCATTAGAAAACGAACTTTTGCCATCGTTAACGCCTCCATAAAATAATTTTTTTATTGCAAGAACCCAAGCCCGATCCTGTTTCAAACAGAAAATGATTTCGCAAAATAAAGCGCTTTCATCCCCTTTTCAAAAAAAGACTGTTGTATCAAAGGAGATAAACACGCACTGTTACGAACGTTACATTATCGTCATTTTGCACACCAATCTGTTCGCGTAAATTATAACACCACAGTATATAACTGTAAATATTATTTTTTCGCAGGTGTTATTTGTTGTATTCAGTAAGATTTTAAACTGAAATCATGTTACAATCTGAATGATTCGTCAATTCGTAAAGTAAACAAAGTTGCAAATTTTGTACAATAGTTGACAAATATTCACCAACTATTAAAATTAAACTATTAATCGTACAAAAGAGGGATTGGAAACTTGTGAACAAAAAAGTGACAACCTACGACATCTCCAATGCATTAGGTATCTCTAGAAACACAGTGTCAAAGGCACTAAATTACCACGCAAGCATTTCGGATGAGACCAGGAAAAAAGTCATTGAAGCGGCTATTGCAATGGGTTATAACAAGATGGTCCCCGGCGCCGGCGAACGACCCGCTATTTCCCGAAGTACGAAGAGCATTGCCTACTTAACTCGAATAGAAGTTAGTACAAACGGATATTGGATGAACCTGATGAGAGGCGTCGAAGATGTGCTCAGAGGAAGCGGTTACGACATGAAGATGTCCTTTATCAAAGATGAAGATATCATATCCCTCATGGTGCCTCCCATGCTGAACAGTACAATCGACGGATTTATCGTGGTGGGAATGCTGAACAAGGCTTACACCGAGAAATTACTGGCGCACTCACTGCCGAAGGTTTTTATCGATTTGAATGCCGAACTGCCGCTAACCGACCTCAAAGCCGATCTGGTATTGATGGAGAGCGAGGAAAGCGTGTACCGGATTACCCGTCATCTGATTGAGTCTGGACACCGGGAGATCGGATTTATAGGAGATATTACATCCCGCAGCTTTCTCGAGCGTTGGATAGGATTTAGCAGAGCCCTTCATGAATCGAATATTCCGCGAAATCCAAGCTACTGCATAACGAGCAAACATGCTACTAGTTATCAATCCTTTGATGGGATTGCCGATACACTTGGAGCGCTCGAGCAGCTTCCTACCGCATTAGTATGCGGCAACGACCTTATGGCGCTTCATGCCATCCGGTTCGTAAAGGAGAATGGAATGCGGGTTCCGGAAGGTATCGCCATATCAGGTTTTGATCAGATGAAAGAAACGGAGCTTCTGGATATTTCGCTTACAACGGTTACAAATAATGAATTTCAACTGGGGTTACGGGCTGCAGAGGAGCTGCTGTACCGGATGCAGCGCCCAAATAGGCCTTTCGAGGTCATTCGCTTATCTACAAGGGTTATCTTCGGGGAAAGCACGCGTACGACACGCACCACGTAAGTTAATCACTCACAATTTTAAAGAGCCCTTTAGTTTAGGCTCTCAGATCATTAAGTACTGTCCGAAAGCAATCTATAATTGTCGATCTAATTCTTGTATAGTAGTTACAACCCCATCTTCGAAAGTGACGTACCTTCTACCCGAGTAGTCCCATTGTTCACTGACTCCTTATTCGATTGTTGTTTATGATCCTTCTTTCTATACTTGCATTAATTTCACATTACATCGCAGAACTTTGTTTAACTTCCACACAATAGGTCTTCCTAATTTCGCCATGAAAAAATCCCTTTCAAGTAAACTGTAGTGCGCCTTTTACACGCTGTCTACTTAAAAGGGATAATACTTATTTGTTTAGCCATTGCACCATTAGCTGTTGTCTCTAGTTCCGGAAGCGTCGCCGCAGGATGCTTTGGCGTTAGCGTTTGTTGCTATACTTATTTATCCTTCCCGTTTCCTTTATCCGGTGCAATCGTGTAGAGCAATTTGTCCAGTACCATGTAGGCTCCCGACTTTTTCACGACCTTGAGGGTGTGAGGGCGATCTTTCAACCCGGAAATGCTGAACAACGTCTGCTGTGTAATTCTGACGGCGTTATAAGCGCTCACCGTTTGTACAAGTTTGTTATCCACATAAATATCCATATCGCCTTGCTCGGGGCTCTTGTCTGAAATCAAGTCGATGCCCGTTCCCCTAAAAGCATACGTAAAAGAATCGTTGTTCATTTCCGCAGCATGTACATCATCCTGGTAATTCCCCCTGAAAGTGAACGACAGATAAGTCGCGCCAACCGGTTGTGACGCCAGATATTCCTTCTTGATCGTGACTTCGTTGCCCGATACCGTGTAGTCGGCAGCTTTCACCAACGTTGTCCCGTTGTTGGAGATGGCGATCAAATTGCTTCCATCGAGTGTCATGGAAATCGTCAGGTCGGCCGGCGCTTTTTTATCAAAGCTTGCGGTATCCGGGACGATCAGATCCGGCAAAATGACCCTGAATCCGTCCAGCAGCATATAATTCCCGGTTCTTTTCACTGCCTTCAAGGTATGGACTCCAAAAGGCAATCCCGAAATGGCGTATACGGTTTGTTGGACTTGTTGTGAGCTGCTGTACGTGCTTATGGTTTGCTTGAGCTCGCCGTCGATATAAAAGTCAATATCGCCCTGCGACGAATCTTTCTCCGACACCACTTCAATTCCCGTTCCCGTAAACGTGTATTCATAATAGTCGTGTCCGGTTTCGGTCCAATGCACGTCATTCATGTAGTCTCCCAGATTTCGGCCGGTGCTGCGGTTCCAGTTGCCCGTAAACATAATCCCCGGTGCATCGTCATTGAGAGTAACGACACGTCCTCTGGAGCTCTCGAACACGACTACGGATAGCGTTTGTGCCGCTCCGGACGCGAAATTAACCGTCAGGTTGGTTACGCCGATCGGCAGCGTAGACATATATTCCTTCTTGAGGAAAATGACGCCTCCCGAAACCGAATAATCCGTTCCGGCAGCCAACGCCGCTCCGCCATTCGCAATGCCGCTGACGGCATCTCCATGAAGCGTTACGGTCGTCGATAAGCCAGCCTGCTCCGTCGGCTTTCGATCAAAGCTCACGGCGCTCGGACTAAACGTAGGTGTCGTATCGCTTACGGTGACGGCAACGCTTTGAGCCGGACCCGCACTGAAGGTAAAGACCAGATTGGTCGTACCGACCGGCAAGGTGGCGAGATATTTCTTGTTGATGATGACTTCGCTGCCCGAAACCGCATAGTCGGTTCCCGGCGTCAAAGCCGTACTGTCACCGGCAATGCCGACCAACTCGTTTCCGTTCAGCTCCACCGGAACGGACACGTCCTCCTGCTCCGTCGACTTCTTGTCAAAGCTTGCCGAAGTCGTACCGATCGTACTATTCGTTACCGACGAGTCGTTTATCGCGATGGACAGGTTTTGTGCCGCTCCCGAGTTGAAGGTAAACGTCAGATTGGTTGTGCCGAGCGGTTGGGCCGCCAAGTATTCCTTCTTCAGCGTGATTTGATTGCCAGCTGTCGTGTAGTCGGTGTCGGCTACCAATGCTGACCCGCCGCCCGCGATACCTTTCAAGCCGTCGGCGCTCCCGTATACGGATGAGGTAACCGTTAAGTCAGCCTGTTCGATCGCTTTCTTATCGAAGCTCTCCGAATCGGGGCTGATCAGATCGGGCAGAATGACCCTTAATTTATCCAGCAGCATAAAGACACCCGTTTTCTTCACTGCCTTCAGGGTATGCGTTCCATAGTCCAATCCGGTAATGCTGTAAATGAGTTGTTCACCCGAACGCGCAATATCATGCGTGCTAACGGTTTGTTTATACACGCCGTCCACGTAGAAGTCGATATCGCCCTGGGAAGGATCCTTTTCCGTAAGGTATTCGATTCCTGTTCCTGTGAACGTATAGCTTAATGAATCGTCATTGGTTTCGGCATAATGCACGTCATTCATATAATCCCCAAGGTTGCGTCCATTAGAATATCCCCAGGACCCGGTGTATACAATTCCAGCATCGTTGTCATTAAGGGATTGCGAAGCGCCTTTGGATGTGTCGGTTACGGCGACGTCCAGTATCAGGGAAGCACCGTAGCTAAAGGTTAGCGTCAGTCTCGTCATTCCGCTTGGTAAGCCAGCGAGGTACTCCCCCTTCAGAATAAGCCGGTCGCCCGAAATTTTATAGTCGGTGTCCGGATTCAACGGTGTTCCGCCGCCCGAAATGCTGCTCAAAGTGTTTCCATTGAGCGTCAACGTTACAGACGGTTCAGCTTGCTTCACCGGATTCTTGTCGTAGCTCACCGAGGTTGTGCTGATCGTGCCGTCTTTCAGCGTCGTATCGCTAACGGAAACGGTAAGCGTTTGAGCCGCTCCCGCATTGAAAGAGAAGGTCAGGTACGCTGTGCCGACCGGCAAGGTGGCAAGATATTCCTTCTTGATCACGACCTGATCGCCGGATACCGTATAGTCCTGACCCTGCACCAATGCCGTGTTGCCGTTTTTAATGCCTGTCAACGTATTGCCGATCAATGTCGTTGCAATATCAGCCTGGTTCGCCACTTTCTTGTCAAAATTCGCCGTAAGTGGGCTGATCGTGCTGTCCACCGTCGATGAGTCGTTCACGTTTACAACAAGGTTCTGTGCGGGCTGTGCCAATTCTCTGCCGCCGTTTCGTGTCCATGTACCCGAATAAGAAATCCTCTCGTCGTCGTTGATGGCGGAAGTGCCGCCCGTTGACACGACCTTGAATAAGCGGGAAGCATGCGGGGCCAAATCTACCGAGCTGTATCCGGTATCAAATGTCCCCAGATTCTTATGGCTCCACAAATCGCGGACGGAGGCGGAACCACTCAGACCGATGTCACTCCAATTCACCTTAACCGTCGCCGGGGTGCTGCCCAGATTGAACAATGCGACGCTATACGTGCCGTCGCCGTTATTAGCGTACCAAACCTGCTGATCCGTCGCCATCGATACTGGATGCCCCGGATGTCCCGCTTGGTTGACGGCGATCACCTCGTCGTTTGTCAGCAACTCGAGACCGTAATCGTCCAGGTTGGTCATATCATTGCCCATATACAGCTGCGCCGACGATATGGCATACAGCGACATGGCGGTCTTCCGTTCGTCCTTTGTCAAGCCGTCCATCGCCCCGTTACCGATATTCAACGAATCGAAATCGTTCCAGCCTCCCGGTCCCGCGTCCCGCCACCACAAATTGGCATCCGGAAACAGGCGGGCGATATTGGCCCAGGTGGTCAGCGCTTGATTTCCGCAATAGCATTCGATGTCCCAATCGACGCGCCAGCCGTTTGAATATTTTTTCCAATAGTCTGCATAATTGTGGTCAAGCGCCCAGGACAACTCGAACCAAATATGATGGGGAGCCAGCGCTTGGGACCATGCTTTGACGTCGCCACGCGCATCGAGGGACAAGTCGTTGTGACCCGATCCCGGCGTGACACTGTCAAATTTCAGAAAATCGATACCCCACTCTGCATACAAGTCAGCCATGGAATCAATATATTTTTGAGCGCATGGCTTGCTAAAATCGATCTTTAAGACGTAACCCCAATAATCAATTCCGTGTAGAGGCTGTTGGGCGATATCCTGCATGTGGCAGCCCGTCGTACCGTATATTGGTAAATTCGCCGCATACGCCTCGCGGGAAAGTCCCGGAATCGTATAGAGACCGACCTTTTGTCCATTATTGTGAATATAATCGATCACTTCTTGCAAGCCGTTCGGGAAAAGCGTTGTACTTGGCACGGGACGTCCGTATTCGTCCTGACTCCCTGGCCATCCGGCATCAATATTGATGTATTCGTATCCGTGGGATTGCAGTTTTTCGTGCATGGCGTCGGATTGCGCCTTGATCTGGTCGGCTGTGATCCATTGCCCGTTGCCCGAATACACCTGCATGCTGTAGCTGCTCCAGCCCATAAACGGCTTCTGTGCAAACCCAGTATCCTTCACTTGTGCTTCCGCTTGTGCCTCCGCTTGTGCCACCTGCACCTTCGGCAAGAAAATCCCCAATTGTGCGACAATGAACATGAACGCCAAAAAAATCAGTTTTGCCTTTTTACAAATCCTATTCATCCGATTTCTCCTCTCGAATTCAAAAATGATCGACGTAGAACCTCTTCTCGAGGACTTCAATTTGGTTCACAGCAACGATTGTTTGATCGCGCCGGCAACGATCTCGGCTTGCGCCTGTTCTCCGGCAGCATTGTAATGGTACCCGTCGGCCACCCGATATTCGCTGGCACCCAGCATCGGCGTATAAAGGTCGACAATTTCGAGATTATATTTGGCAGCCAGTCTTTCTGTCGCCCTGTTTCTTTCCTTTACCTTATCGTTAATCTCCGGGTCCAGCTGTTTCGGATCACCTGATATGGTTTTAGGGGTAGTCAAGGCGATGATGATTTTGGCCGATTGCGAATGCTCTAGCAAATGGCCGATCATTTGATCATAGTGACGCTCATAGACAGCGGCGGTTAAATGAAAGCCATGAAGGCCATTATTCACGTGGATTACCTTATATGTAAAATCCTCTCTATGCGAAATAATGTAATCGAGTTCTCGAAATATACACGGGTTATCAACAGCCTTCGAGGTAGCCAGCATGTCGGTGTAAGCGACGCCTTGCAGCAGTTTACTGACATGCGGGCGATACGCTCTGGCGATCGAGTCGCCAATTAGAAGTACTCTCGGCTTATCCTGACTAGTTGCCTCTTCCCACCAAAAATCACACCATTCGTAACGTTCCAATTGGGGCATCGTATTGTTCTCCTTTTATAACGGAATAGCCTACTAAAAATGAAGCTTTCAAACAGCAGGCGCTTTATCGTGACAATAGAGCGCCCCAGCTTGAGATGTTGTTAGCTTGATGCGGCCGCCTATTTGCTTGAAGAATCGTAAGCTTTTTGCATGATCTCCAGATAGCTCTTGAGATCCATGCTGTCAATGCCTTTGATATAGCTGTCCCAGTCTTTATCCAGGCTCTTGTTGCCCGTGATGAATTGAAGCGCGTTTTGATCGACGTAGTTATTGATGTTGGTTTGCAGCATGCCTGCTTGTTCCGCGGAGTTCGGATCGATCCAGACACCCCAGTACGGGAATATTTTCTCCGGCTGCTTGCCATCGTAGTTGTTCTTGGTTGCTTCAAACAACCGGCGCTCGTAGCCGTCGATGCTGTAAATATCCGTCGACTGCACTTGCGAGCCGCGGAATTCGGGACTCAAATTATACTGACCCAAGGAGCCCCATGCATTGTTATGCGGCGGTTCGCTGGACGGCTGATTAATCGTGACCCATTTCGGTTGCATCGATGCGTCGAGCGCCTTTTCGCCTTCCTTCGGCTTGCGCCAGTCGACATTCTCAAGACCGGCGTTGGCCTCCATTTGTCCCTCAAACGTATAGATGTAATCAAGGGCCTTGATGGCGGCAATTTGCGCTTCTTGGCTTGCTTTATTCGTGATGACGAAAGATGCACCCGGGTTGCCGGTGTAGCTGAAAGTCGCGTATTGAATGCCATTCGGTCCGGTTACCGGAGGAATCGAATCATAATCCTTGGAGTATTTGTTGCCTGGCGCAATGTCAACGAAGATAGCAGGGTGCATGCCTGCGCCTGCGCCAAGGATTTGAGCATCGGCACTTTCACCGATTTTACGGTACGCGTCACCGTTTTGCGTGAATGCGCCTGGATCGATCAGACCTTCGTCATACAACGATTTGATGTACTGCAGGCCCGCTTTCCACTCCGGCTTGTTTGGGGAGAAATCGACCTTGCCTTCGTTATTTATCATCAGATACGTGCGGTCGTCATCATAAATAAACGCATTCATCAGGAAGGGGATGATGTGAACGGTCGTCGAACCGCTGAGCGATATTTCGTCAGCTTTGCCGTTGCCATTCGGGTCCTTTGTTTTAAAGGCTTCCAGCATTTTTTTGAAATCATCGGTTGTTTTCGGCACAGGGATATTCAGCTTCTTCATCCAAGTGCTGTTTACCCACATTTTGTTCGGGAAGGAGCAGTGATAGCAGGCGCTCAGTCCGTTAAGCCCGTAGATTTTGCCGTCTGGCGCCATATTCATCGCTTTGTAGTCCGCATTCCCTTCCAACGTATTCTTAATATTCGGTGCGTATTTGTCGATCAAGTCGTTCAACGGGACGATGACGCCCTGCTGGCCCAAACGCAGCAGCTCGTCTTGCCCGAAATGGTCGATATACGAAATGAGCATAAACAAATCCGGATAGTCGCCGCTGGCCAGCGCGATTTTCCGTTTCTCCGCGGCGCCGTCGGATGGAATGGGCGTCCACTGGAATTTGATGTTGAATTTCGACTCCAGCGTCTTCGTAAACGCGTTCGATTCCAAGCCTTGACCGTCGGCTGAATCGTTATTCGCAAACACTTTGATCGTTACCGGACCGGTCGACTTCGCATCGGAAGTCGCCGGATCGGCGCTATTCCCTTTGGAGCAGCCCGACAGGATAACGGTTGCAGCCATGACACAGACTGCCGAAATTGTCCATATTTTTCTCAAAATGGAACCTCTCCTTTTGATTATTTCACATTTTTTTGAATTACAACTCGCATGACCTTATCTACGCGGCATCCCCCCTTTCGATGACAGTCATTTATTGGCCGTTAGGGGAGGCTACCCTTTAACCGAACCGATCAGCATCCCTTGAACGAAATAACGCTGCACGAACGGATAAATGATCAGAACCGGCAAGCTTGACAGGACGATAATCGAATATTTCATGAGATCAACCAGCTGCTGCTTCTGGGCTATACTGCCCAAACCGATCGTACTGACAATATTGGCGTCTTGAATCAGGATGGACCGCAGGAACAACTGCAGCGGATACAAGCTGCTGTCTTTCAAATAAATAAGTGCATCGAAATAAGCATTCCATTGGCCTACTGCGTACATCAATGACAATACAGCCAATATCGGCTTGGAAAGCGGGAGCACCACGCTGAGTATGTAACGGAAATCGCTGCAGCCGTCCATTTCGCTGGCTTCCGCCAACTCCTCAGGAATCGAAGTCTGGAAAAAGCTCCTCGCGATGATGACCTGCCAAACCGAGATGGCGTTCGGAATCAGCAGCGCCCAGGGCGTATTGATCATCCCGACTTCCTTCACCACGAGATAGGTCGGAATCAATCCCCCGGAAAACAGCATCGTGAATACGAGAAATACGGTGAGAGCGCCGCGCCCGAAGAACGATTTGCGGGAGAGCGGAAAAGCAAGCATGATCGTCGTTGTTACACTTATGAGCGTCCCGGCAACCGTATAAATAAGTGAATTCGTGTAACCGGTCAAAATCAGTTTATTTTGGAGTGCGGACTTGTAGCCGATCAAGGTGGCTTCGACCGGCCACAGCCAAACTCGGCCTCCCGATACGGCGGATGGACTGCTGAATGAAGAACTCACAACAAATATAAGCGGATAAAGCGCTGCTATTAAAACTGCCGTCAAGAACAGATAAACTAGCGCTAAAAACAATCGGTCACCAACCGATTCTTGAATGGGTCGTCTTATGCTTGCCATATCGATGGCTCCTTTCTTTGGGAAGCTTTTACCATAACCCGTTGCTGTTCGATACGCGTTTGGCCACGGCGTTGACGATAAAGAGCAAAATCATGTTAACGAGGGAATTGAATAAACCGACCGCAGTCGCAAAGCTGTAGTTTGAATTCAACAACCCGATTTTGTACACATACGTGGAAATAACTTCGGATGTAACCGTATTCAGCGGATTTTGCAGCAAATATATTTTTTCGAATCCGACGCCCATAATGCTCCCGACGCTCAAAATCAAAATGATGACGGTAGTTGGAAGAATTCCTGGAAGATCCACGTTCCAAATTTTTTGAAGCCGTGAGGCGCCGTCGACTTTCGCCGCTTCATAAAGAGAAGGATCAACACCAGCAAGCGCTGCCAAATAAATGACGGCGGCATAGCCAGCGCCCTGCCAAATATCGGACCAGACATAGACCGACCGAAACATGTTCGGATTTCCCAAAAAATTGATTGGATCGATGCCAAACACACCCAGCAGCATATTGATGATCCCCGTATTCGGTGAAAGAAACAGCATGATAATAGAAACCATAACTACGGTAGAGATGAAATAAGGCGCATAGGTAACCAGCTGAACGGTTCGTTTGAAGCGTGCGTTCTTCACTTCGTTTAGCGCAAGCGCCAAAATAATCGGAATGGGGAAGCCTGCGGCCAGTGAGTACAACGAGAGATACAGGGTATTTTTCAGCAGCGTAAAAAAAACCGGATTGTGAAAGAACATGTTGAAGTACTTCATGCCAACCCAGGGGCTGCCCCAAATTCCTTTAATAATGTTGTAATCCTTGAAGGCCAGTACGACGTTAAACATCGGAATGTATTTGAAAATAATAAAATGAACAACCAGCGGAATAACAAGTAAATAGAGCTGCCAATGCTTGCGCAAGCTTTTGCCCGCCTGAGTTGTGATGGCAGACGACCGCGACCTCACCGCCTTTTTCGTTTCATGTTTTACAGCGACTACTCTAGCCAATTCAGTTCCCCCTTTTCGAAAATTACAAGCCGAGGCTTGCTCGTTACAACAGATCCCAGCAACTGATCCAAATGCATTTTTGGAAAGCATGTGGCAACGCTTTCAACATAACAAAATTTAAGGCCTAACCGGCTTCTGCTTCAAGGTACATCTGCGTATTTTTCATTCAAAATTCCTTTTTGGACGGTATTAGGAGAAAAAATTGGCCGATCAGCCGGATAATTGGCCGCTATAACGAATAAAAAAAGGACTGCTTCGGCAGTCCCTTCAATCTTTGACGGTTTGTCTATAAGAGCTTGGCGATGCTCCCATTACTCTTTTGAAAGCCCTTCGGAAAGTATGCGAGCTGTTATAACCTACACGCGAAGCGATTTCATCTATCGTTTGGTCGTTAGCGCTTAGCAACACGGCGGCTTGATCCATTCGGATCTTTTCCAAATGGTCGGACAAATTGGTGCCGGTTACTTCCTTGAACAATTGGGAAATGTATTTTTCCGGCCGTTCCATCTTCTCTGCAATCCGGTACAAGTTGAGTTGAGGATCGCCATAGGCCTCCGCCACGTATTGATTGATTTGCTCCACGATTTTAGCTTGAGCGGCGTTCTTTTTGCTTGCGATCAACTCGCACAGTTCTTCCATAATCCCGTCAATTTCCCGTTGGATCGGTTCGATCGCATCATTCGTTGAAATGTCGATAATCCGGTTCTTGACGTTCTCCAATGTATCGGATTCCAGAAACGTTTTCTGATCGAGCAATTTCAGTAGAGTGCCTTTCAATTCGCCAATCAGTTGATGCTTCATTTCGACGGAAAGCTCCCACGTTTCGGTATTCCGCGCAATGATCAATCCGACGATACTTTTGGCTTCATCGATATCTCCCGCTCGGATCGTTCTGATCAGACGCAATTCCAATTCAAGCGGATAGTAATAGGTCTCGTTCTTCATCTGAATTTCGCTAAACCACAGGGTACCTTGCCCGTTTGTATCCCCGGTGTGCTCCATTGTCTTCCTCGCCTGCTCGAAGGAATAGCTGACCTCCATGGCCGTAGAAAAGTAATTTCCCAATGCCGCCGTAATCGTTATCCGGTATTCGTCAAAGACAAAACGTGCATGTTTATCCAACGTATTTTGGATGTTCTCGCGTTCCGCTTCCGTACCGGCCTCGCCCGATTTGGAGGCGAATATCGCGACTATGCGATCGGAGCCCAAATCCGTCAGCAAAATATGACTGTCATCATCGAGCATAGCCTGCTTCAGGATCAGACGGGCCGTATTCAGCTCATTTAGGATCTCGACGCTATCCATACCGGCATAGCCGTGGATTTGCAATATTCCGGCATAGCCGGTATCGACGTTTAGCCCGATGTCGGCCAAGACGACGGCGGATTCGATTTCTTCCCTCGTTCGGAATTCACCGGCAATCAACCGTTTAAGAAAAGCATCCCGAACCAACGGTAGCTGTCTGTTCAATTCGGATTCCAAATGCTTATTATTGGTGATGATCGTTGATATATTCCCATATAAAAAGTCATATTCATTCCGGCCGATGGCTTCATCCTTGCCGAACTGCTCCTTCATGATGCCAAGCAGCCGATTGATCGGGGCACAGTTCCGATAAGATAGCACAAGCCCGACCAATAGACCGATGAGCAGCGCGACACCGGTTACTGCCCAAGAGATATACTTGATGGTATTCGCATTTTCCATTAAGACATCTCTCGGAATTCCAGCCTGGTATATCCAACCGTTCGTTTTGGAACGGATAGTGATGACCAAATCGCCATTATAAAATTGGCTGATCTTTTGCTTATCGAAGCGGGGATCGCCGTCTAATTTGCCCATTTCCGCTTTGCCCGTTCCCTGAATGCTGATGGTATGTCCTTGTTCATCGCTTATATTAGCCCAGCCGCCATATCGGTCTTGAAAATCGGACAGGAGGCTGTCAATGGTTCCGCTGTCAATATTGACGACCACAATGGCAGGTGAAGATCCGTTCGTGCTGCTTAATGGAAGCGATTGCAAGTAGGTGATCGCAGACGTTTGCGTTCCTCCATTGACGAAAGGACGAAGCGGCAAGATTTCCCTGCTATGCGTTTTCCCAAAAAAGGTTTTTTTCCATTCGTCGAGAGATAAATCATTGTAGTAGGAAGTAAGATAATAATGCTCAGGGCGAAAATAAGCGGAGCCCGGCTTTAAAATAATATTGAAATTTTTTAAATAAATGTAAAAATTCTGTAAAAAATCATTAGTTTGACTATATGATGATATTTGCTTCGTCATTTTCCATATTTCATATACGTCTAGATTATTCGGTTTTTTATTAATTAAGACATACAGATCCTCGTTTAAAGCCAATTGCCTCGTAAAGCCTTCAACCTCCGCCATTCGGCGTTCCAAAATCTCTTGAGCCTTCTGCAGCTGCGTAATACTGTTTTCGATCGAAATCGATTGCGTTACCGCGATCGAGGTGCGGTAAGACATAGATCCTGCAATGCTAGGTATAATTAATATAACGATGTAGGAGATTAGAAATTTACGGAAGATTTTTGAATTCTTTAGCACGAACACCCGCCCTTTTTATCGTTGTTAAAACGCTTTCGAAATTCGACAAAATTAGCAATGTTTCTCTCTTCTAAATAATCATATATCATGTATGAGCTGAAAGACAACCTACTAGTTTATAGTACTTTGATAGCTGCGCTAAGCGCCCTTGTGATATTATCCCCTTCGATCAACAAGTTTAAGTCCTTTTTACCAGATGTCCTTCCTATTTTGCAGCCATTCTATGACGCCCTTCCTATGCAGCCTCTAGTAATCATTGCTATCGTTAGAGTAAGTATTCCCGAGAAAATCTGGAATCCAGCCATTCTGGATCAAGCTGAATAGTTTATCCCAAAATTTAAAGCTTTTTCTACTTTTCCTTCTCGTGCTGACATATTGACTTCCAGGCAAATGAGTAACCCGTGTTCCGGAAACAGTTTAAATTCTGCACGAACCGTGCCCGTGATCCGCCTGTCCACAGCCCGCTCCCGTCTGGCTTATTTAGCAGATATTCCCAATTTTGTACATGGAATCGGGATCTCATGTTATATTTTATGACAAAAATTTCATATAATTTGGTGATTTGGGTATTTTGATGCAATTAATGTTAGCTATATTCACATGATGTTTGTTTTGTGCTACCTTTTATGTGTCACGAAGCCAGTCTTAACCGGCTTGTTGAAGCGGATGCCGGGTTTCGAATAAATCGGGAAGCGAGGGTTGCCTGTAAGCTTACTTGGGGGATGCAAAATCATTGCGGCTGTACATATTTTAAAAGTGGAAGGGAGATTGGAAATGTTCAAACGGGTATGCAGTTCCATGCTGATTGGCGTTCTGTTAACAACCGGTATTGCTATGGTGCCGGCTAACGCCGCCAAAGAATTTCAATTTGCCGAGGTTACGGTGGATGAGCTTCAAGCCGGCTATGCGGCGAAAACGTATACGGCAGAGCAAGTTGTTCAGTCCTACCTCGATCGAATTAATACTTATGAATCAAACTATAATGCCTTTACCGTAATGAACCCCGACGCGCTCGCACTGGCACGGGACTATGACCGGCGCCTGGCGGCGGGCGAGAAGCTGGGGCCGCTTGCCGGCATTCCGATCGTCATGAAGGAAGCGGTGGATATGGCGGGTTTCCCATCGACGATGGGCTGGAAACCGTTGGATCCGAGCTCGGGCGGCATCAAGCTCATACCCGAGAAGGACGCCCCCGTGGTAGCTCGTCTCAAAGCGGCCGGTGCCATCATTATCGGCAGAACGAATATTCCAGCTTTCAGTTCGGACGGCACAAGGGCCAGCACCAGTTGGGCGGGAGATACATATAACGCAGTGGATCGCAGCCTCGCCCCCGGTGCCAGCAGCAGCGGTACCGCCACCTCCGTGTCCGGCAATTTCGCCGTATTGGGTATTGCGGAGGAAACCGGCGGATCGATTCAGAACCCGGCCGCCGCACAGGCACTGGTTGGGATAAAACCGACCTTCGGCCTTGTTCCGAACGTAGGCGTCGTTCCACTCGGCGGCAGCACACGCGACGTTGTCGGTGCACACGGACGCACCGTGCACGATGCCGCGCTCATGCTGGATGCAATTGCAGGGTACACGCCTGAAGACCCGAAGACGGTCGCCTCAATCGGCAATATGCCCTATGACGGCTATACCTCGAAGATGAACGACTTCGAGTTGAAGGGCAAGCGCATCGGCTTGTATGGTCCGGGCTGGCGGAATCAGCCGCTGACCAAAGAAACGCAAGCCTTGTACGATCGGGCCGTGAAGGAATTGGAGGCGCAGGGCGCAACGGTTGTGGCTGACCCGTTCGCCGGCACCGGCTTTGCAGCCTTCGTTAAAGCCGCCGGCTCCGTAGGCATCGAATCCGTCGTATACGACATGGAGCAGTACCTGAAGCGCCTCGGACCTTCGGCGGCAATCAATTCGGTCGATGAATTGATCGCCAAGACCGGCCAAACCCCTGCCGTACTGGCCCGTTATCCGGATGCTTTGAAGAATCCCTCGGCGTTCCCGGATTTGACCAATTTTACGAAGGTGCGTAAGGAGTACCTGCGGATCATTAACGCCGTCATGAAACGTTATGATCTGGATGCACTCGCCTTCCCGCAAATGTTCAAGGAAACGCCGAAGCTGGCAAACAAGACAGAGAATATCGGAGCGACGACCGTATCCGAAATCAACATTGCAGGCGTCCCCCTTGTCACCGTGCCAGCTGGCTATTATGCGAGCGGTTCGCCGTTCGAGCTGGCCTTCGTCGGCAAAATGTGGAGTGAAGCCGATATTCTCGGCATGGCGTATGATTATGAGCAGGCAACGCATTTCCGCAAAATGCCAACGCTCATCAAAGCCGCCGGCTGACCTGACTACGCTAGTTTAAGCACATAACGAAGACAAAGAGGTCGCCCGGATGCGGTTCCGGGCGACCTCTTGTTGGTATCGGGCTATCGATCAGCTCACGGCCAATCATCAGCGCACAACTGCATGGTATTTTTCATATTGAGCGGTGAAATATTCTATCTTATGAGCAACCTTTTGCAAATGTTTTTGCATTTCCACGATTTGTGCTTCAACACTTTTTTTATGTTCTACCATAATATTACATCTTTGTTTTATCGTTTCCTCACCTTGTACGCTCAATTCAACAAAAATTTTAATTTGCTTTATGGACATTCCGGTATTTTTTAGGCAGCAAATTAATCCGAGCCATTCCAAATCGTCATCCGAATAAAGCCGGATTCCGCTTTCGCTCCGGTTGACAAAAGGCAGTAATCCTTCTTTTTCATAATAACGCAAAACATGCGGTTTTAAATTTGTTTTCATCGATATTTGTTTAATAGAATATTCCATATACATTTCCTTTCTAAATTTTTTACTTTTATTATTGACTTAATGTTAACGTTAAGGTTTATACTTCCGTTATACTTTATATCTTCTGTTTACTCAAGATAAAATTTAGGAGGAAAAAAAATGAAAGCGTTAATCGATTGTTTTCAATTACATAATGGAGTTCAGATTCCATGTATAGGTTTCGGTACATGGCAGACGCCGAATGGACAAACCGCCGTATCTGCTGTAAAGGATGCCATCGCGCTGGGATATCGCCACATTGACACCGCCGCCGGATACGGCAACGAGGAAAGTGTCGGTATTGCGGTAAAACAAAGCGGTATTGCAAGAGAAGATATTTTCATAACCAGCAAACTGCAAAATTCGGAACATGGCTACGAGAATACAATGGCAGCTTTTGAGCAAACAATGAAGAATCTGGATATGGATTATCTTGATCTATATTTGATTCATTGGCCGAATCCCATCAAGTTCAGAGATCACTGGCAAGAAGCTAACGCAGGCACATGGAGGGCATTTGAGGAATTGTATAATGCCGGGCGCATACGTTCCATCGGTATCAGTAATTTCCATCCTCACCATATCGACGAGCTAATGAAAACGGCGACAATTGCCCCCATGGTCAATCAAATTCGACTTTGTCCAGGAGATACGCAGGATGAGGTGGTAGCTTATTGTAAAGACCATAACATTTTGCTGCAAGCTTACAGCCCGCTTGGAACCGGATTAATCTTTGAAGTGCCCGAAATGAAGGCTCTTGCACAGAAATACGGAAAAAGCATTGCACAGATCTGCATTCGCTGGTGCCTGCAGATGGGCTTTTTGCCTTTGCCCAAGTCCGTAACTGAATCGCGCATCAAAGAAAATGCCGATGTTTTTGATTTCGAGCTTTCGGCACAAGATGTGCATGTTATCTCAAATTTAAAAGGCTGCTGCGGATATTCCCAAAATCCAGATAAGACTACATTCTAAAGACGATTCTCCGATTTAGCGAGCATCCTATTGGCAGGTTGAAAAAGCTGGGAAATCTAGAATCTGGCCAAGTAAGGCAAAGTATCTTGAATTGGAGGCTATCATATGCAGTATAATAACTTGTCAAAAACAAGTCTTAAAGTTTCCATTTTGAGTCTTGGAACCATGATGTTCGGAGGGCAAACAAGCGAAGCTGACAGTCTTAAAATCATGGACTACGCATTTGAGCATGGCATCAATTTCTTTGATACTGCAAACTCTTATAATCAGGGCGAAAGCGAAAAGATCGTCGGCAAGGGTCTCAAAGGCAGGCGTGATGAGATTATTCTTGCGACCAAGGTACGCGGTAATATGGGTGAAAACCCAAATAACGCGGGACTAAGCCGCCGAAATATCCTATCTGCTGTTGATGCCAGCTTGAAGAGACTGGATACTGATTATATCGACATCTATTACATGCATGCGCCCGACTACGAAACCTCCATTGAAGAATCGATTGAAACCATGTCTAGTTTGGTAAAATCGGGGAAAATTCGTTATATTGGCGTCAGCAACTATGCCGCATGGCAGATCGCCGATATGCTGTCTATCTGCGACAAACGCAATTATATAGCGCCCATTATCACTCAGAATGTCTACAACCCTATTACCCGCGGCATAGAAACAGAACTCGTTCCTTTTTTAAAAGCGCATGACATGGGAATGGCCATCTACAATCCTATCGCCGGGGGGTTACTGGCCGGTAAACATAAGCCAGGCCAACCTGCGGAAAATACTCGGTTTGCCAACAATGGAGCATACTTTGACCGGTACTGGTCAGATGAGAACTTTGCCGCTGCCGACAAGCTTACCCAGATTGCTGGCAAATGCGGACTAAGTATCCTGCAACTTGCGATGAAATGGTGCGCCGCGCAAGAATCCGTGACGAGTATCATTTCCGGGGTAAGCCGCCTGGCCCAGATCGAGCAGAATATCGCTTCGATTGAGGGGGAACCGCTGGATGTCGAGACTCTGTTGAAGTGCGATGATGTATGGCGTTCATTGGCAGGAACACGTTTTGGATATAACCGATAAGTAAGCCGAATTTCAATATACTAAAAGAAATAAGGCGGGACACGATAGTCTCGCCTTTGTGGTTTAAAGCCATCTATTCTTATCTCTAACCACCTCAAAAGGGCGCATCATTTCATAATCTTCATGCTCCAGCATGTGACAATGCCACACATACCGGCCAGTAAACGGGCCGAAACGGGCAATTATAGAGGTAACGTAACCGAATGGAGTCTGAACCGTATCTTTGAGTCCCATTTCATTTGGTTCGGGGGGACTGGCTGGACCTGTAAACATTAATTTTCCCGTCCGTTGAAAAAGAGCGACGTCGAATGGCTGACGATCAAGAATTTGAAAATCAACCAAGTGCACGTGGATTGGGTGTGGGTCATCATCGATTACATTTATCAATCGCCATATCTCAACGGTATCTACCCCGATTACCTCCGATATGCGGTCATTCCACATTTTTCCGCTCAATAAATTCAAGGATCGGCCATATTCATCCTTAATTCGAATCAGGGGCAAATCCCTTGTTCTCTGTGCCATGTTTCTCGTGAGTCGGTTTATTTTCCCCAAATAAGCCGGAATAGAGCTAGTATCTTCACTTCTTAACGGAACTGTCACTCTGAATTGCATGACATCTGTTGTTTCAGGCGATGCGCTTTTCGTAACATTTTTGAGAGTAATGGTCTGACCGGTGTACCTGGAGAAATCCACAATGACATCAGCGCGCTCAGCGGAACCTAGAACTATTTCATTCATTTTCACTGGTTGCTCAAGAAAGCCGCCATCCGATCCAATTTGGTTAAGGGGCTCCCCGGAGTCAAGTTTTAATGTTAGGATTCGGCCATTGGAGGCATTTAAAATACGAAATCGATATTTTCTTGGTTCAACTTCCATATATGGCCAGACTTTACCGTTAACCAGAATGGTATCCGCATCAAAAGGGGGAACTAACGAAGGATAAGGAGTACAAACATCCTTATTATCTGGACAGCTTGGATAGTAAAGAGAACCGTCCGGGTTAAACGAGCGGTCTTGGATTAATAGAGGGACCTCGTATCTTCCCTTCGGAAGATTAAGGGACTCCTCATGCTTGTCGCGGATCAGATAGAATCCCGCGAGTCCCGCATAGATGTTCAATCTTGTGATTCCGATCGTGTGGTCGTGATACCATAATGTCGTAGCCCGATCGATGTTTGGATAGCCATATATTTCTCTTTGAAATAAAGGACCCGTTTGTTCAAAATTACGAGTAAACCAGGCTTCGGGGTACCCATCGCTATGGGGCGGAGTTGTGGCGCCATGTAAATGTACAACGGTTCTGCCCTCTGGCAGAGTGATTTCAGAACCGTGAATCGTCGTATCGATTGGGAGAAAATGCTTTTTGGGAAGATTGTTCATCCATTTGACGAACACCGTTTCATTCTGCATGACGTCGAAAGTTGGACCAGGGTATGTACCCTCATATCCCCATAAGCGGGTAGGTGGAAGATCCCTGTGGAGCTTTTGGGTAAACTCCTTCATGGTAACTTCGTAGTAAGTCCAGTCATTGCTTCGCTTTACGGGGGATATTGTCTTAGGAATAGGCAGTTCATCGAGGAACTTTTGCAGCTTTATCTTTTCGGGCATAAGGATGGAATACCTCCCTGCTACTATGCTCAACTAAGATAGTTTATGAACGCTAGCTCGTTCATTATGTACTGAACTATTCGGATACGGCGCCACCTCTTATAAGGCCAATCGGATCCCAAGCATTCACACCTTCAAAACAATAATTATCCTTTATTTCTTTTTGATCTCCTTTTTTGGAAGCCATGTTGGCGGACCGGTGATTCCTACCCGTTGAACATTTATTTTCACTTTTACAGAGACATCAATTTTAGCGAATTCCTCGCTCCAATTCTTTTTTAGCGTTTTCCACTCCTTTGGATATTGCCGGTGGATCGTTGTGCCGAACTTAAAAATATCCGTCCCTAGATTTTTTTGCACTTTTTTTATCATTTGTAAAGTGCTCTTTTCAACCTCCTTATTCAGCGTTTCCTCAAGCAATCTAAGATTTTTCGGCTCGGATAAGTCAAGATTTGTGTTATTTTCTCTGACTACGCCCTTGCCCGAAAGCATAACGTTTATTTGCACCTTTTTTCCATTGATTACAGGTTGAATCTTACTTTTCAACTGAACGGTATCAACGACGAAATTCCCTTTCCCTTCAGGCATGGAAACCGATAAGGTTTTTTTCTTAAGTCCCCCGATAATCCAGCGCCTCAATTTGGCTTCTTTATCAGGCAAATTTCCAATCATTTTAAGTTGTTCGTTAAAAATGGCAATCCCGGCCAGCTTCCACCCTCCGAAATGATCATTATTTATCAATTCCAAAAGGGGAAGAGTCGGGCTGCTCTCTTCTCCGGAAGCGGCAATAAGGAAATCCCGCAGCGTCGTTTCCGGTCGAATGCCGATAATTTCATGAGCTTTGATAGCGGCAACGGATGGAACAACCTCCAAAGGATAGGGTCGGTTTAACATATCCAATGCTTCGCCGTTCTTGATGATAAACACATCAGAACGAAGCCGGAGATCCGAATTGCGGCTGTATTCATCGATGACCTCGCGCAGTCCATGTTTTGCCAAACGTTTACCCAAAAAGATGGCGCGACGATGACCTGCGAACTCCCTCCGTGAATTACTCCGCTGCATATCCTCCGCGGCATCCAGTATATTTTTTCCGATACCGGTTTTCACAAAATAGGGTTGATCTTTGGACGACCCTCCCTCTGCTTTCGGGGCTGTGGAAGGCACCACGAATTGGGCGACTCCCCGGTAAGAGCCGTCCTCCAGGATATCCATCCCCCATCCGAGCATAATAGCCCGGTCGTTTAACTCCACGCGGTCCCAGCAGCCTGTAATGACAAACAAGGAGAACAATATCATCATGCTAGCCGTTCGCTTCATTTTTTGTTCCCTCCGTCGCTGCTTTCTTGCGGATAACCCCGACAACCCATAGTAACAAGGGAACGAAGATGTAATTGAATGGAACCACAATAGGAATAATGTATTTTTGGTTGTACTGTATGCTGAAAAGCTCGTTCCTGGGCACTAAGGCAAGAATGAGAACAACGAACGATATGATCCAAATCATCTTTCGCCAATTTTTTACATGAAGCAATTGCGCTGTACCGTAGCTCGTAACAAACAGATATAAACACAATTTGATGAAAAAGCTGGTCATCCAGATGACAATGACGACGACATCGACATTTTGGATGAACTCCATCATGAAAATGAACCGGACTACCTCATAAAACGGGTACACCATCCGGGCAGAAAGGTTGGGTCCGAAAGTCATAATGACGAACAGGGTTGCGACAAAGACAGATACGAACGCAAGACCCACTCCCCACATCGCCCGGGAAGGTCCTTTCTCCGGAACCGTCATGAACGATATGAGCATGACCACCACGACAGCAGATTCCCCCAACAAGGATCCTGGGGACAATGAGCCCTTCCAGATTTCCTTCAACCCCGTGTCCACATAAATCGGCAGCAGTTGTCTCCAATCTAGATTGTTTATGCTGAGAGCAAAAATAAGAAGAAGCATGATGCATATGACCGGACCTATGACCTCGCTGCACCTGGCAATTCCTTCAATGCCTCCTTCGTAAGTGGCGTAAGCCACTACCAACAGCATGGTACAAACAAGTACAAATAAAGGGGTATTATGGAACAACGCGAGGTGTATGAAATCCAAAGACCTGCGAAAAATAACCCCCGTTACCGTAATCCATTGAAAAATATAGGTCAAAATAACGGCTGTCCCTAACCATTTCCCTAATATGGTCTTGGTGTATTGAATAAAGGTTTGGCCGGGATAAAGAAGACTGACTTTCGCCGTCAGCCATGTAACTCCAACGCCAGTCCCTCCGGCTATGAGCATGGCCAACCAGGAGTCCTGTTTAGCTTCGGAAATGGTCTGGGTCAATCTTAACAACGTCATACCGACTAGCATGGAAAACATTAGCCACAGCATCTGTATTCCGGATATTTTCAAGTCCAGGGCTCCCTTCAGTCAACTCTTAAGACGGCTGCTTCCCCTTACTCTGACTCGGCTCCTGTCCTTCAGCCATGCGGATATTATTTTCGTCCACAAATTCTTTGGGCCGTTTGTATCTTGACCAATGAGGTGCGCGTATCAAAACCTCTTTTATGAACTGTTTTGGAAATTGCGGAGCAAACGGCGAGAAATACGGAACGCCAACCGAGCGAAGGTTAACCAAATGGCTGAGCAGCGCAATCAAAAATAAACTTATCCCATAAAAACCCAGTGTGCCCGCTAAAATCAAGATAGGAAAACGAAGCAGGCGCAAGGCAGCCCCAAAATTATAGCGCGGAACGACAAAGGAAGCGATTCCGGTTATCGATACGACGATGACCATCGGCGCGGATACAATTCCTGCGCGTACTGCCGCTTCCCCGATCACTAGCGCCCCGACAATGCTGACGGTCGGACCAATAGCTTTAGGCAAACGGATTCCCGCTTCTCTTAACGCTTCAAACATGAATTCCATTAGCAGCGCTTCCACCACTGCCGGAAAGGGATTGCCTTCCCGGGCAGCGGCGATGCTCAGCAATAAAAGAGTAGGAATTAGCTGCGGATGGAAAGTAGTGGCCGCAACGTAAACGGAAGGAAGAATAAGCGATGAAACTAACAAGATGTAACGGATCATGCGAATGGCCGACATAATTAAAAAGTGCTCGTAGTAGTCTTCCGCCGATTGCAAAAACGACCAAAACGTAACCGGCAGAATAAGTGCGAATGGAGTTCCATCCATTATAATCGCTACTTTTCCTTCCAACAGGGAGGCAGCGACAACATCCGGACGTTCTGTGTTTTGAACTTGCGGAAAAGGCGAGAAGGGCTGGTCTTGAATGAATTCTTCCAGGTACCCCGAGTCTATCAATCCGTCAATTTGAATCCGTTCCACTCTTTTTCGGACTTCTTCTACAACAGAGTCTTTAGCTATTCCCTCGATATATGCAATCACGACGTCAGTCTGTGAAACTTCTCCAAGTGTCAACTTCTTCATTTTCAGCCGCGGACTACGAATTTTTCTGCGCAGCAAGGTCAAATTTATCCCCAAGCTTTCCGTAAAACCTTCCCTTGGGCCGCGAACAACATGTTCTGCTTGCGGTTCTTCAATAGACCGTGTTTCAAATCCACTAATTTCAGCGAGCAGTGCGCTGCTTTCTCCATCGGCAAGGATAGCGACATTACCTTTCAGCACGCCGTTTACAGCATCTGTGATTTGATGAACCCGGCTCGTGTTCCCGATGGCAACGACCTGTTGATCGATCATTTGTCCGATCGTATCGAGCTGCATCATACCTTGCGGCAGTCCTTCGAACATCCAGGGCTTAAGAATGTTTCCGTCAAGCGTTTTTCGGTCGATGAGTCCGTCGGCAAAAACCAGCAAAACTCTAGTTTGGTCATGAATTTGTATGCTGCGGAAAACGACATCGCAACAATTTTTGAAGATGTCTCTTAACATTTGTTCGTTGCGGGCAATGTCTGTAGTGAACTCCGCATTCCCGGTATCGGCGTTCAACTTGTCTAAAAGCTTACCTTCGTTCCAATCAGCATGTAATGAAGATTTTGCCCGTCCCTTTTGGATCATCCATCTTTTCATAATATCCTCCGTCTTAAATACCGCAGACTAGTTTTGTTCAATAATTCGTCCGCATTAAGGGGGCCGCCGCTATCATCCTTTGAGGTTGTTATTCCCCGGAACAGGCAATATCATTCTAATTTATCCAAACCTTGGCCGATGGTTGGCAGCAATTTGAGCAGCGATATTAAAGGCGTCAACACACTCGCCATGACACGTATTTCTCAGGTGGACGTCGCGTTATCCGCATACGCCCGCCGACGAAAGCTATCGCCTTGACTATACATACGGATCTGCGAGTCGCTGGAAGTGCTGGAAGTGGTGGAAGTGGTGGAAGTGGTGGAAAGAACGAAACCAAGACTAAGAGAGCAAGAGAGGTAAATTGGTGGTTCAGAGGAAGCCGAGTTAGGCGTGGCGCGGGTACAATGTCGATTTTGGACAAGGACATTGCCGATGTCGGAAGATAAAGGAACAATCAGGCAAAGCTTCAAATGGAGGGACTTTAATGTTCCTTTGGTCTTGAGGAGGATGCATTCCGGTCTTCCTGGTTCTGCATCGCGGCCAGCGCTCTTCCGGATAGCTAGTATTTTAAACGAGCAGGATGGCCGCTCATCCTGCTCATTCTCACGATTGCACTATCGATCGGTAATAACTCAATAACGTTTCTACATTTCATAAAGCCATTACAAAATAACACCGTCTTTAAATATGGCGATTTCCCGGAAACCGTTACGTTCATTGTTTGTTTGTTTTTCACCCGAGGCAATCTCCAACATCTGAATCAGAAAATCATGCTTCAATTCGTCCATACCTTTGTCTTCAATCAACTGTCCTGCGTTATAGTCGATCCAATTCTTCTTGCGTACCGCAAGCTCAGTATTGGTGGAGATCTTCACGGTAGGCACCGGCCCGCCGAATGGCGTTCCTCTCCCAGTCGTAAACAGTACAAGGTGTGCCCCCGCCGCGGCAAGCGCGGTCACCGACACCAGATCGTTGCCGGGAGCCTGCAATAAATTCAGTCCGTTCCTGGAAACCTGCTCTCCATAGGGGATCACATCGACAACGACAGCATGTCCGCCTTTCTGTGTGCAACCTAGCGATTTTTCCTCCAGCGTACTGATTCCCCCCGCTTTGTTGCCTGGAGAAGGATTCTCGTAAATTTCCTGATCATGCCGGATAAAATATTGTTTGAAGTCGTTTATCAAATGGACAATCTTGTCAAACACCTGCTCATCAGCAGCTCGATTCATCAGGATCGTTTCCGCGCCGAACATTTCGGGAACTTCCGTCAAAATCGTCGTCCCTCCTTCGGCCACGATCAAATCCGAGAAAGCACCTACAAGCGGATTTGCAGTAATACCGGAGAATCCGTCCGATCCGCCGCACTTGAGTCCGACCTTCAGCTTGGATACCGGAACCGGCTGACGGCGGAACTTTTCGGCATATTCAACCAGCTGTCCGATCAATTCCAGACCCGTTTCCAGTTCATCTTCAACTTCCTGCGATTTCAGAAAAAGGACCCGTTCGGGGTTGAAATCCCCGAGAACTTCCTTGAAGGAATCGATTTGGTTGTTTTCACAGCCCAGCCCGACGACAAGCACCCCTGCCGCATTCGGATGCCGTACAAGCGAGGATAACAGCTTCTGCGTATTCATCAGATCGTCCCCTAGCTGAGAACATCCGAACGGATGAGGGAAATGGAAGATCCCCTCAACCCGTCCCTCATACTCCGATGTCCCCAGCCTGGCCAGCGATTCGCATGTTTTGTTGATGCATCCTACCGTATTGATGATCCAGATTTCATTACGGATTCCTACCGATCCGTCCTCCCTGACATAGCCTTGGAACACGTGATCTGATTCGCCGGCGGCTGGCGCATGCCCGGAAGGCTCGTAGCGGTAATCCAAAATGCCCTTTAATCCCGTTTCCAGGTTATGTGTGTGAACCCAGCTTCCAGCGGGGATGTCCTCCTTCGCCTTCCCGATTGAATAGCCGAATTTAAGAACGTCCTCCCCTTTGTTGACGGGGATTGCCAAAATTTTGTGCCCTTTGGACACATCGTCCAGCAATTCGGCCCGCAAAACGGATCCGGCGGGTTCACCGTCAACTTGAATCGTTTCGCCTTGCTTGATATCCCTTAACGCGATAACCACATGATCCTTTGGATGCAGCCTGATCACATCGTTCATTGCGGTTCTCCCTCCTTTCCTCGAGATACTTCGGGTCATCATGCACAGCTTGAGCCGGGCTTGAACTAGACTTCAAAAACAACTGTTCCTTTTGAAACGGTTTGTACGATATCAAAAATCCGGTCATTATCGGATCCGTATAAGATAAAGTCAGCGGGTGAACCGACTTCCAGCTTGCCTACGCCCTGCCGGTCCAGTCCGAAAAGCCTGGACGGATGAAGGGTGGCCATCCGTATCGCTTCTTCAAGAGAGCAAACGTCAGACTGAACCGCTCTCTGTATTCCGAGATGCAGCGGCGTGGCAGCCCCCGCCATAATATCGCGGGTATGCGCCAAATGCAAAAGCCCGTCTTCTTCCAGGATCACATCGTCATTAATACCCGTTGAATACCTGCCCGGAGGAAGGCCCGCCAGATGAACCGCGTCGCTTGTGAGAATGGCTTTGTCACCTTTGACGCGTATCATGACTTTCAGCGTGGAAGCAGGCAGATGGTGACCGTCAGGGATCAATCCGGCCCATAGTCGGTCGTCCGCCAACTGCGCCCAAATATAATTCGGGTGACGTTTGATATAGGGATGCGCCCCGTTCCCCAAATGCGTGCTCATTGAAGCCCCAGCTTCCACAGCCGAACTGATCTGCTCTTCGGTTGCGCTGCAGTGTCCGATCGCGGCAACGATGCCCATTCTCTTCAGCAACCGGATAAACGCAATGGCGCCGGACTTTTCAGGAGCGAGCGTTACTTTGCATATCCTTGCGTTCGCCGCACGGAACCAACCCATGAATTCTTCCACGTCCGGGTCCCGCACCCAATCCTTGTTATGGGCTCCCCGAGGCCCATCTTCTTCACTAATGAACGGACCTTCCACATGGATGCCGATTACGGCGTTATCCACCATCGGATCGCTTGCGCAGGCGTCTGCAATCGTGCGAATGCAATGCAGCATCCGGTCCTTCGGACCGGTAACGATGGTCGGACAAAAACGGGTGACTCCCCCTTGATGCAGCAGCTTTACAATTTCTTTTACCGTCTCCACCGTCACTTCATAGTTGTTCAAATCATGACCGCCGATGCCGTTCAACTGCACGTCGATCAATCCGGGAGCAATCCAGAGATCAGCTGGTTCGTCCACCGCCTCCACTTCGGAGATTCGGCCGTTTTCAACGCCAACCTTCACCGTCCTGCCGTTTTGCCAATGTCGTGCCTTAAAAACCCGCTCTATCATGATTCACCTCGGCCTCCTCGTGATAACCGCAATATTTTCACAAGATCTGGACTTCCCACAAATAGCTGGAGCGGTAATTATTATCGTTTTCGCCGCAGAACAGGGTGCCGTCGTCCGTCATCACAGCCGTATGAATGCGTACGGGCCCTTCCTGAATCGTCTCGTCGAATATTCTTCCGAGGGTTTCGAGGCGCTCCGATTGTGGTTCGAAACGAAACACCGTGACGTAATAGTTGTCGCCGCCCACGCCGTAAATATTTCCGTCTTTTCCAAGGCAAAGCCCAGCAAGTCGCTTGTTCGGGCAAGGCTTTCCGTAGCTTTTGGTTTCACCGGTTCTCGGGTCCAGGCGGGAGAAGGAACCCGCCACTCCGCCGAAATACAAGTAGCCGTCTCCGATATTGATGGCGCGGTCCACCGTCCCTTTGTCTTTGGAACCGATACGCGGAAGTCCGTGATCCAGAAAATCGACTACGCCGTCATCCGGGTTATACTTGAACAAACGGATGGAATCGATTCCCGTCTCGTAACAGAATGCTCGGGTGATTCCATATGTGCCCCAAACATATCCGTTATCATCGATGACAGGATTATGGCTTTGGCAAAGCTCAAAGCTATTGCCCACCGTCATCACTATATGCGATTTTCCGGTGGTCAAATCATGTTCGAACAAATATTCAGGTGACAACGTAAAACCGTATATCCTGCGTCTATTCCGGTCTAAGGCTATGGACTGAATGTAAGCCCCCTCCACCGGAGTTCCCAAAAACTCATAGGTCGAAGTGGAAGGGGTATACTTCACCAGCCTCCCGCCTTTAGCGACAAACTGTTTGTCCACGTCATGAAATTGTGCCAATGCACCGTACAGATCCCCGCTGCTGTCCATCTCCAACGAACAATGAAATTTCGCGTCAAACGGATCGGCGGCAGCCCTGTAATTCAAATCGCGGAAAGTTCCGCTTTCCCGGTCGAATGCATACAGCAGATTCGTATCGAAGGAGCCGAGACCGACATAGATCCGCTTGTTATGTTCGTCGCTTAACAGGCTTGTCAAAGAAATCCACCCATGCCGATAATGTTCGTTACGCAGGAAATCGTCGTAAACCCATTTTCCTTCAACCTCGTTCTCCCAGTTATTGAATTGATGATCGACGATTTTGTGAGCTTTGGATTTCAGCATGCCGGATTTCCCCCTATGTTCATTTTGCTACTTCTACACCGGCGGCAGACTCACGATCCAAGACAAGCGTCCAATCGGAGTGAGTCTTCAAGATCGTTGCAGGGATATCCGGATTGATATCATTCTCCAGCGTCTGCTTAATTGCCTGGGCTTTCACCGCGTGCGGAACGGCGGAAATAATTTTCTTGCTTTGCATAATTTGATGCACGGACATGGAAATGGCAAATTCCGGCACATCGTTCACCGTCGGAAACCATCCTTCCCGTACCTGCTGCCGCTTGCACGATTCATCCAGGTTTACAACGATGTAGGGTTGTTGGTTATCGAAATCCGCCGGTGGATCATTGAAGGCGATATGCGCATTTTCCCCGATTCCGATAAGTGCGATATCGATCGGCGCTTTGCGAAGCTCTTCAGACAACCGCTTCATTTTGTCCTCGTATTCGCCTTCACCGTCGACAAAATATGCATTTTGCAAAGATACCTTGCTTGTAAAGCGTTCCTTCAAATATTTGCGGAAGCTTGCCAAATGCGCCTCGGTGATTCCGACGTATTCGTCCAAGTGAAACATCTCCACTTTCGACCAGTCGACATCCAAAGTCCGCAGTTCATCTAATGTTTCGAATTGCGATGCGCCGGTCGATAGCACGATTCTTGCAACGCCCCGTTCAGCAATCGCCTCATTGATCGCTTGTGCCGTAAGTCTGGCGGCCTCCCGGCCGAGTTCCTGTGGACTATCCATCATTTTTACTTTCATCGTCGTTTCCCTCCAGAATTGTGGATTTATAAATGCAGTATCAATCGATAGTAATCGATAGTAATCGATTTCTTTTTTTCGTACTATAATCTTACTCTATTTTGAGCAGCAGTTTTGCGTTTTCACCTAAAATTTTTCGTTTTTTCGTTTCGTCGATAGCAAGATGTTTTATTTTCGCCAATTGGTAGGCCATCACATAATCGTCGCCAAACACATCGGTGCCGAAGACGATCCGATCCTCGTCTACCATTCCGGCTATTTTTTCGTAGATTTTATATGGTGTTCCGCCGCTAAAGCAAAGAATGATATTGTTGTACCGATTCGCGGCAGCGATGGCTTCGGGCCACAAATCCATCAGCCCGGCATGACCCAATACGACTTTCAGCTCCGGAAATTTAGCCGCAAGCTGAGCGATTTGCAGTGGACTGGTATAAGGCGGCGTCCCGTCGTGAAACAAAATCGGAACGTCAAATTCGATGGCCAGCTTGGCAATGTCGTCCATAAACGGTTCAAGCGGCGAGAAGCCCTGCAGCCAAGGATGAAATTTGATTCCGCGCATGCCCAAATCAAGCAGGCATCTCTTCAGCTCAAGCAGCCCTTGTCGGCCGTCGCGCGGGTTGATCGTAGCGAACGGAAACAGCCTGTCCGGATACGCCTTGGACTGCTCGTATAAATAAGAATTGCCTTCGGCATAATCTCCCCAAAACCCGTCTACCGTAAATACGGCAGCTTTGTCGATCGCGTACCGATCGAGAACCTGCAGCGCATCGCTTCCGGTTCTGAATCCGATGCCAAACTGTTCGCCGCCCAGAAGATGCGTGTGAAAATCGATGATCATTGCTAACCCTCCCCGCTCCGTGCTTTACCGCCAAATATCCGGTTGAAATTTTCACTGCCGATTTTGGCAAGATCCTCCGGCTCCAACCCGATATCCGCTATTTTCTTCAGCTCGATTCCAGCATGGGAATAAGGCAGGTCGGCACTGAACAAAATTCTGTTGATATCGATCTGGGCCAGTCTGGCAATATTCCTTGGCATCGTATAAGGAGTATCAACATACAAATTATCCGCCATGGCGAACGCTCGCGGCGTATCGATCCAGAAATCGGTATTCCCCATCCTTCCCATGATGAATGGGATGCTCGGATAATTCAAGGCGAGCTCAGCCACCTGCAGCGGCTGCGAAAATATCGGAGTTCCCGTATGGAAGTATACCGGTACCCTGTACTCTTCCACGATCTTCATCAGGGGATCGAGCTTCTGTAAATCGAACGGAAAAAAACCTTGAAGCGCCGGGTGAAATTTCACGCCCGACAATCCTGCATCAAGAGCCCTGCTCAGCTCAGCTTCTGCCTTTTTCCCATACCAGGGGTTTACGGAAGCGTAGCCTAGAAAACGGTCCGGTCGGGCGTTAACATATCGTATTATCGCATCGTTTCCCGACTGATTTTCAACAACCATCTCTTGATGAGAAGGCGACAAGACTGCCTTTTCGATACGGTATTGGTCCATGATGCCTAGTAATTCATCAACGTCAAAGGGGACGTCCTGCTCTTGACCGATCGTGCAATGCACGTCTGCAAATACGTTCATTTATACATCTCCCAACTGAATAAGAATCGGATCTGCAGGCTTTCTTACTTATAATCGGTACGATAGAAACTCGTTCTCGCAAGGATTACCTTCCGTCACCATAAACTCCAGCTGCCGCGGGGCAGCGATAAAAGCGTAATGTGTGGTTAAATCCGGATCGTCATGCTGACAGATATGTCCTTCATGGCTCCGGAGCAGCTCCTGGAGCTGCCGTTGGTTCAAAGAAACCGCAGGTTTGGTAGATGCAGTATTCAATAAATATGAAAATCGCGACCGGGAGTTTTCTTCAATCCCCGGCATTCCGAGTCCCCTGAAATCCTTCATTTCCTGCGAAAGAAAATGATTCGTGCAGAACAGAATTTCGTCGGTGGCGGCACGAACCGACTGATACGAGCCCGATTTTTCAACGACAGCGTTGTTGCCCTCCCGGTCAAGAAGCATCATGTTCAATCCTCTCCCGGCCATCCTGCGGTCCTGCAAATAAGCAATGGCTTCCGGGACATTCCGGCAGCGGGTCAATAGCGGTCTCGGGCACAGCAGCGTGGGCAGTCCGGACCCGTCCTGTTCGGGTGCGATGGGTCCCGACGATTGCCCGACGACAAAACCGTGATGGTTCATTCCAACTTCCATCCACACGGTTCCGACCCAACCCGCCGCGATAAACCGCTGACCGTCGTGTGTCGTCGTCTGCTGAAGCATATAATAGGAATAATCCTCTCCGATATCGCTCGTCTTACCGAGCAACGGCCCGTCGGCGGAATCCTGAACCGTAATGTTGGTGCAGTTCGGGCCAAAGGAAGACAAGGCCGAAACCGCATGCAGCAAAAAAATGTCCTGCAAATCGACGGATGCCGCTTTACCGATGCTCTCCATCTCTTCGACAAGCTCCGGCTCGTGAAGCTTGGTATAGAGGAACATTCGATCTAAGAATACGTTCGCTTCATCAAGCTTTATGCTATGCAGAAACTTCGATTTCGCCAGCTCCAAGAGCTCATGGATTTGCTTGCGGTAGCTTTCCCCATGCACCAATCCCCGCTCGCGGGGCGTACCGGATAATGAAATATGCAGCATGACTGATAACCTCCATATGATTTTGGCGATATTCGCCCGTTATCCTTTCGTCGCGCCGACCGTCATACCGGAAGTGATTTTCTCCGATAATGCCACAAAAATGATGACCGAAGGAATCATTAAGATGACGACCCCGGCAAACATGCCCACCCAATCCGACGTGAAAGTCATTGTATTTTTTAAATTGTAAACACCGAGCGATAATGTCCGTTTCGCGTTGTCGTTGATTAAGACCAGCGCGAGCATGTATTCACTCCAGAGCGTAATGAAATTCAGGATTGCAGCCGTTATAATACCCGGAAGCGTGAGTGGAAACATGATCTTGATAAAAGTTACAAACTCCGACGCTCCGTCAATTGCGGCCGATTCCTCCAACTCGGTCGGCAGCGTTTTGTAAAAGCCGATCAGCAGAAAAATGGTAAAAGGCAGCGAAACGGCCGTGTAGACAAGAATGAGTCCTGAAAGCGTATTGATCAGGTGCATATTATTCAGCAGGATGAAAATCGGGACTAGGAGAAGCTGGTGGGGTATTGCCATTCCCATGATAAATAAGGTAACAATGCCCGTATTTCCGAAAAACGTCCGCCTTGCCAATACATACGAGGCTGGTGCGGACAGTGCGATCGTCAATACGATGGAAGCTCCCACAACCCACACGCTGTTCAGAAAATAAGTGCCCATTTGGGCCGAAACCCAAGCCGTATTATAATTTTGCCAATGCAGCGAGGCAGGCAATTTCCAAACGTTGGCGAACAGCTCCTGATTGTTTTTAAAGGAGGAATATATCAACCAGATAAAGGTAAATATCGTGAAAACCGACCAGGCTCCTAATATGATGTAATACGGCAATTCAGCCAGCTGTTTGACCAACTTGCGGCCCAATGAGAATGGCTGAGCGGACAACACGGAAGACGATGTTCGTTGTATTTTGCCATTTGCCACATTTTCGCCTCCCCGTCTTTATCAAAATTCGATTTTTTCTCTTCGTGAGACCATTCGTATAATAGAGGTACCGATGATAACCAAGATCAGCAGGAAGACAGCCATGGCCGTCCCGTACCCCATACGGAAAATGGCGACCCTTTTGCCGAATGCCATGTCATATAAATAGATGCTCACGGTCTGCGTCGTTCCGGAAGGTCCCCCTTCCGTCATCGCATAAATCAAATCGAACGCTTTCACCGAGTTAATCAGCCAAAGGACGACCACAACCATCAAACTGTCCCAAATAAGCGGGATCGTAATTGTACGAAATACAGTCCAATAACCCGCACCTTCCACCTCGGCCGCTTCATAAAGTGTGTTTGGAATTTTATTGATTCCGGCCTGCAAAATGACAAGATAAAACCCGACATACGCCCAAATCATCGCCACGAGAACAGATGTGAATGCCCACGTGGTATCCAGCCAAACATGCGCGAAGCTCGACAGACCGAATAGTTTCAGAATGCCATTAATCAACCCGAAATCGTTGTTGTACATGAACACCCAAAGCACGCCGAGCCCAACGGCCGGTACCACATTGGGATAAAAAATGATGGATCGGATCACTTTTGAACCTTTGAGATTGGTTCGGTTCAACATGCCGGCAAAGAGCAGCGCCAGCCCGACGACAAAGAATCCGCCGATAAAAGTGATCGTTAAGGTGTTCTTAAGCGACATCAGGAACATGTCGTCCTTTAGCAATTCCTTGAAATTCGAGAGTCCCACAAACTTCATTTTCGGTACAAAGCCTGACCATTCGTGAAAGCTGACCCAAAGCGCTTGAATAGCCGGGAATACAAAGAATACGACGTACACAAGAAGCGCGGGCGCCACAAAAGGAATAATCATCTTCGATCGGCCGATTTGTCTCATAGTTTCCCCCCATGACGTCCCTATCCTTGCTCTTACGGATAGGGATGCTGCAAGAATATCCCGCTGACTTAATCATTTATTCGCTTACATGATTTATTTATTGGCGTAAAAGGCTTTTTGCTGTTTCACCGTTTGTTCGATGAATTGTTCTGGCGTTAGTTTGCCGAAGAACAGTTGGTCGTCAACCGCCCATAATACTCTTTTATTCAATTCAGCGAAATCTTTCTCCAATCCGCCCCATTTTGGAATCACTTTCGAAGCGGTGTTGAAAATTTCCGTCTGTGCAGTTAAAGCTTTCGGCGTTACTGACTGCAGCGTAGATACCGGGGTGCCGAGCTGAGCGACTTTGTCCATTTGCTGCTTACTTGTCAAAAATTTCAGAAGCTGAACGGCGGCATCTTTATTTTTAGCGTCCTTCAGCAGCAGCCAGCCGTTAACCCATACCTCTGCGGTTGTGCCGTCGTAAGCTCCAAGATCCGGGAATTTGAACATCTGCATATCAAATCCATCCGGCGTTTGTTTTGCCAATTCGGAAGGCAGCCAAGCGCCGTTCAGAATCATCCCCGCTTTTCCGTTCACCCAATTTACTTGACCCGATGGGTAAGCGGAGCCTTCATAGCCCTGGGCGAAGTACTCCTGATCGATTAAATAACGTAACTTTTTGGCCGCTTCAAGGAATCCTGGATCTCTCCACGCTTCGCCTGTTTTATCGCCTGCAGCAGCGTAGAGCTTGTCCGGTCCGACCTCTCTCATCGCGAGCCAGGAGAAATACCAGAAGTTATAAAATTGAATATTTCCGTCCGCGGCAATCGGAGCGATTCCCTGCTTCTTTAACGCTTCGCAAACCTTCAGGAACTCTTCCCATGTTGTTGGAGGCTGGAGACCAAGCTTCTTGAACAGGGCTGCACTGTAGAAAAAGCCTGACGTATAGGTATCCCGCGGGATAACGTACGTTTTGGAGTCTGTATATTGCATCTGTTTCATCACGTTGGGAATGAACGTATCCATCCATTTTTGATCCGAATCGTAGGCGCTCGTTGCCAAATAGTCATCCAAAGGAGCGGCAAGCTCATTGGACACAAGGCCGGCCGTCAGTTCCGAGTTCGATTGTTCGATCAGATCCGGAACCTTGCCTGCCAACAAATTACTCCGCAGCTTCGTGATGACGTCTCTTCCCGCCCATGTCGGATTAACCTTGATGCCCGTTTCCGTTTCAAATTGTTTAAAAGCGTCAGCCAGCCAGAGCTGCAGCGGTTCCCCTTCACTGAACATCGACCAATATTCGACCGTTCCTCCCGGTTTCCCTCCGGCTTCCTCCGTCCCAGTGTTCGATGCAGCACCATTGGAGCTGGAGTTGGAGCTGGAGCAAGCCGCCAGCAATAAGGAAAGAGCAACAATCGAAGCCAGCATGAGATTCCATTTCTTTAACATTCGCCTTCACTCTTTTCTATGAATTTTTCAAATCCTCATACCGGTAGAAATAATTACAGTAATCGATTTCTTTTTCCAGGAAAAAATTACTGCTTCTGCAGTACAATCTTCGAATCTTTCAGATTGGCCGAACACTTTGGAAATCTCTTTTGATCATCGACCCCTTCTAAACTTATGTTATGTTTAATTACATATTACTAACATCTTCGACAACAGTCAACAGTAACATTATGGGAAAACGCTGTCATTTCTTTTTATTGGATAAAATCTCTTGTTATTCGACGTCATTCGATTATAGTGAGGAATGAAATATGACATGGAAGTGTTTGCCTGTTCGGGATGAATCCGGTGGGGTTTAAGAAAATCGATTTAACTGATATAATAGAAAGGTATAGTAATTGATCATGATTATCATAAATCATAAATGGAGATTGTTCAATGAAAAAAACAATAACGATTCACGATATCGCCAAAACAGCCAACGTATCTTCCGCAACCGTTTCCAGGGTGTTGAGCAACAGCGAGTACCCGGTTAGTCCCGCCATGCGGGCAAAAATTTTAAAAACCGCCTCAGAGCTGAAATATATTCCCAATTCCCTCGGAAAACAATTAAAAACCAATACCAATATGACTTTGGGCGTTATCATCCCGTCTATTACCAATCCTTTTTATTCGTCGGTTATATTGGGAATCGAAGAAATCGCTCGCAGTCACAACTACAATGTATTACTATGCAATTCTCATCAGAATCCAAAACTTGAGGAACAATACATGAAGACCATTTTTGAAAAGCAGATTAAAGGCCTCATTATTTCATCCATCTCCAAAAACGCCAAACTTCTAAAACAATTAATCGATTTAGGATTGAACGTGATTGCTTTGGATCAAGAAATCGACGAGAAAGAAGTATGCCGGATCGAATTTGATTTCCGCAAAGGCGGCTATATGTCGACAACTTATCTGATTGGCAAGGGGCATCGGAACATCGCCTATGTCACCTCTCCGCTGGATCGTCCGAGCCGCGAAAGCATCTATCAAGGGTATTTAGACGCGATGGGACAGTTTGGATTGGAACCCATGTTGGAGGAAGCAGAAGCGGAAGGGGAAAAAGCTTTTGTTGACGGGATTTATGAATTTGACAACGGCAAACGATTGACGGGCAGACTTCTCGAGCGTCCCAACCGGCCAACGGCGATTTTTGCCTGCAATGATATGACCGCCTTCGGCATTATTAACGAATTGACTTTGCAAGGGATTTCCGTGCCTCAGGATATGTCTGTCATCGGATTTGACGGCATTGAATTCGGACAAATGATCACACCGGCTTTGACGACGATCAAGCAGCCTGATTATGAAATGGGTCGAATGGCATGCAGCATGCTGATGGAAATGCTGATCGAGAACAAGAAGCCTTATCTTAATTTCATGCTGCAGCCCCAACTAATTGAACGCAATTCCGTCGCCGGAAGAGAAGAATAACGTTTAGGCTTAGTACCCACCTAATAAAGGATCAGAAAGAGACGCTGATTTGCCTAATACAGAAGCTGATCTTAAGTATTGTCCACAAAATAAATTCGGCTTTCCATGAGAAATTCGAAGGAAAAAATAGCAAGATTGTAAGAAAGATTATTTTCTTTACAATCTTGCTATTTTAAATTTTCAATAACCTATGCCAATCTGGTCTTAAAGGGGCAATATCCCTGTGAAAGCTTCGGGCTGTTTACCCTGCCGACATTGTTCAAAAAGAGGTCTCCTCATTCCTGCAATGACTCCGGATCGCCTCAACCGAATGCTTGAACGCGAGCGCTTTGTCCGGATCATGAAACAGCGGGGCACCTGCATACAGCTGAATGCCCCATGATGGTACATCCGATGCCGCAGCTTCCTCCAGGCTCTCTGGGTAATCCAAACCATCCAAAATCAGCTGAACCTTGCGATGGTCTGGAACAAATTCAGCCGACTGCTCGAGCCACTCCCGTCCCCAGCCACGGCTGCGTCCGCTTTTCGAACAGTAAATAAGCGGGGTATACACATCAATAGCTTCTGCTAACCATTGATAATTCTGGGCAAATATTCGGGTCAGAGCGCCATTGAATTCATCGGGCGTCCATGGACACATATAAGCGCCGACTATGCATTCAGGCATGCGAGCTTTGATCAGTCTTGAATAATGAAGCGCTAAATCGGCAATTTTACGACATTTATAATTCTTCCATTCCTCCGAATAGCTTGCTAATATTTCTTCAGGAGCTGTGGCGTCAACAGCTGCAAAATTGCAGAAATCGGCGATACAGTCCCGGCAAAAGCAGCTTTCCTGCAGATCTGGCTGAGAAGTTTCGAACCATCCTGCATAGGTCAAGTAGTCGAGCCATATACCTCTTGGTTTAAATTGCTTCATACCAGCCAGCAGTTCCTCTTCGATTTGGGTCAAATAGTCCTTTTGTGATAAACATATCCCCTGAACTAACCGGCCGTATCGAATCGGTTTGTGGTCTATCCCGATAGGTATTAGATTGGGATGCTTTTGGAAATCGGCGCGAAAGGTTTGGAATTCCACACAGGCTTCCAATTTCTGCTCCTCGCAAGCTGCGAAAGTTGCTTCATTAAACCCGTGAAACCATCTGGCGTTGACGCCATAATCTTTAATGTTGGCAGGCAGCTCACCGCTTCCGTATGGACCGAACAATAAAGGTATCGACATCTCCATTCTCCTCACTTTTTATATTCTACCCCTTCTAGAGGGTGTTCCATGAATGTTAGTCTAAAATGGCAGCTCCACTCCAAATTCAGCGGCCGCATCGGATAGGACAGCCTTATGATTCTCATCTAAAGGAATACCTGAGATTCCCCAGTCCGCCTCTCGCTCAGATTCCAGAACTCCGGGTAAACTCGCCCTCTCATACCCTGGCATAGGCTGCATTTCTCTTGTTAACTTCATGTAAGTATCCATTTCATTTTTTAAGTCTCCAATGTCTATGAAGCGGCCGGGATCCAGCGCAATGATCAAAGAACCCTGATTCGCACCTTGATACCGGAGTTTGGCTCTCTCTTCTTCTACCGGAACACCCGCCAGAAAGCCACCTAATGCTTGGCACATAAAACCGAGGCCCATGCTGCGAAAAACAAGTCCGGGAGCGAGTTTAAACAGTTCCGATACATGAGGAGAGCTTTCATACAAGTCATGCATTGTGCCAAAGTCAAGCACCATCGGAACCTCTTCTCCGCCGGGTACGGCAAATGACATCGGAGAACCTCCCGCTGCCCGCATGATGGAATCCTCAGGACGAAGAGACAGCTGATGACCAGATGTAACATAACCAATGAGGCCATTCTCGGCCAATATACGGGAGTAGATCCCCGCTGCGCCGATATGCCCGTGATTGCGGGTAACAGCGGCTGCTATACCGATGCTGCGGCATCGGTCAATCATTTCCTCCGCTCCTCTGTAAGCGGCGAAATATCCAAGGCCCCCATCTCCGTCTATAATAATCGTCGCAGAGGATTCTTTTGCCGTATTTATCTGGGGATCCGGATTAATCAATCCGTCACGCATAATGCGGGCATACGCGGCAATCTGTTTGGAGCCATGACTAAATATACCCCTAAGGTCATTTTTGACTAAAAGCTCAGCCAGAAATTTCGCTTTTTCTTCAGGCATGCCGGCTTCTTGTGCAAGAGTACTAACAAAGCTTTTCATCTTGTCCTTGTCGACTTTTACAAATTCACTGCGATCTATATTCATTGACTCCATTCCTCCAACAGTTGTAATGAGAAAATTAGTATGAGGTCTTAGCGGCCGGCTTCAAAAAGCCGATGCAGATACATTCTTGACTGGGCCGTTTCCTGCTCAAAATTACTCCATAGGCACTCAATGGATATACGCGCGTCATAATGACCCCTATTGACACAATCAACAAATGTCTCATAGGGATAATCGCCCATTCCCGGCGCATACCGGCTGTCCGATACGTGAATGTGTTTGATCCATTCTTGGTAAAGAACGATTTTCTCGAGCGGTTCGTTTTCCTTATACATATGATAAAAATCCGCAAGAACGCGTATCGACTTGCGGTTCACCATGCGAGCAAAATGAACGGCTTCAGGTACGCTGTTAATGATGTTGGATTCCGTAGTGTTTAACGGTTCGATAACGATTGTAATACCCAATGGGTCCGCGAAATCCGCAATTATATTGAGAAAATGAAGAATTTGCTCCTCTCCTTTAACGCGGGAAAATCCATCTGGCAATGTTCTTGAACCGCCGCTCCCGAAAACGATCATTTCGCCTCCGACAGCCTTTACTCTCTCCAAAGCTTTTTCCAAATACCGTTTCACTCTATCATCATCCACGTTTTCGCCTACTATTTTCAAATCCCTCGGCAAAAGAATATTGAATGCTTCCACAGGAATCGGACTCTCGTGGTATTTATCCAGAAGAACGCGAACAGCGTCATCTCCTTCTTCAGGTCGCAACGAAACGACCGTGCACTCGATAAAATCAAAACCTGCTTTCTTCACGATCCCGGCTTGGTCGATACTTGCACAAACGCCAAATTTCATCGGATCACTTCCTTTATAATACGACTTCTTTTCCTGTTCTGGAAGATTCATAAATGGCCAATATCAAATCCACCGATTTTCTCGCTTCTTCTCCGGAAATCAATGGATCACGATCTTCCCGAATGGCCTTAATCATGTCATCCACCAGGATGTAATGGCCGTCGCTGGCAATTTTTGCCGGATCGCTGCTTGAGTTGACCATCGCTTCCACCTGGGGCATTTCTTCTTCACTGTCGATAAATTTCCATTGTTTAAACCCGCTGTCTCCAAAAATAATGGAGCCTTTTTCACCATGAAGCTCGAATCTGGTTTCCTGAGCCGGGTATACGGAAGTAGTGCCCTGAATGACCCCGAAAGCCCCATTTTTGTATTTCAGCACTACCACCGCCGTATCCTCGACTTCGATTTCACGAAGCAGCGGAGCGGAATAAGCGAAGACGGATGAAACGTCACCCGTCAACCATTGGATCAAGTCAATTCCATGTACCCCTTGATTCATGAGAGCGCCGCCGCCGTCCAATTCCCAGGTGCCTCTCCAGCCGGCGCTTCGATAATATTCCGGACTGCGGTAATATTTTAAATAGGCATCTCCCAACACAAGCTTGCCTAATTTTCCTTCCATGATTGCCTTTTTGGCAAGAATGGACGTAGGCATGACACGCCGTTGAAACACGCAGCCCAGCTTTACTCCGTTTTGTTTACATGCTTCGATCATTTGAGTCATTTTGTTAGATGTGATTTCCAGCGGCTTCTCGCACAAAACATGCTTTCCTGCCTGTGCTGCCGCTATCGTAACTTCGCGGTGAAGGCCGCTTGGAACCGTTACGGATACCACATCTATGTCATCCCGCTTCAGCATTTGTTCGTAATCGGAATAAATGTGAGGGATAGCGTATAACTCGCCCAATTTTTTCGCTTTGGCCACTTCAATGTCTGAGACGGCTACCAGTTCAGCGTCTGGATGCTGTACAATCGCCTTGGCATGAAACGGCGCAATTACTCCGGCACCTACAATGGCAAATCTCATTTTGTTCATTACATTATCACCCTTCCCGGTTGTTCAGATCTTAACGGATGAACCCGATTCAGCGGAGAGATGGGCGGCCAGCGTGACCTCCAAGGTTCTCATCCCTTCCTCGTAAGGAGCCAAAATGCCGCTTGTTTCCCCAGTAACAATCGCTTGAATGAACGCATCGTCCTGCTCTTTATAGAAATTTACCCGGCTTTTATGCGTAATCGTCTTTTCTTTCTCCATAATGGTCAAAGTGGTGCCGTCAATGCTTACCCTGAATCCACGTCCGATAATTTCCAGGCTTGAACGGCCGTCAGGTTGGTCAACAAACGAGGTGTCGATGTGTCCGACCGCCCCTGAAGCAAAACGGAAGTTGACGGAATAAACATCCGGTATATTGATTCCTGGAACATCATCCATTACCCGTAAGGCCATATCTGCCGAAACTTGCGTTATATCGCCGGCCAAGTATCTGAGTAAATCCACATTATGAGTGGTTTGCTCAACAAGCTGGCCGCCGGATTTGGCCATATCGCTCCACCAAGGTACAGTCACCAATGAGCCGAACCGGTGGGCACGGGCCATGGCGATCGTCTTGCCCTGCAAATATTCTTTGGCTTTCACCACGGTATCCAAATAACGCAAGCAATAGCCCGTTCCTACGATAATTCCGGATTCACGAATCACCTTCGCTTTTTTTTCAACCGTCTCCATATCCAAACCTACCGGCTTCTCTACAAAGAGATGAATTCCTCGTGCAGCTGCTTTCTCCTCCATTTCTCCATGAGCAAAAGGAGGAACGCAAAGGAACAGCGCATCGATTGTTTCCATTTCCAGCATCAAATCGAATTCGGTATAAGGAACAACCCCATATTGTTCAGCCACCCTATCGGCATTGGCTTGCACAATATCGCAAACCGCAACAAGCTTTGCCTGTTCATTGTCATGCAAATTTTTCAGATGTTCTGCAGCAATCCCGCCTACGCCGACTACAGCTACTCGTACCATATTCAACCGTCTCCTTTTGTTTAGCCATTTCTTCAACTCGAATTGAAATTGAGATTTATCCCCTGTTACGCTTCCAACCATAGACGCTTTGCATTTTCAATCCCGATTCTTGAGCCCAGCTTACAATCTTCCATCCCTTCGAATTCGATGGAAATATACCGGTCATAGCCCGATTCCTTGATCCGTCTTACCACTTCAGTCACGTCGATGTCCCCCTGCCCGAAAATCGCACCTCTCAAATAATTGCCGCTTAAGCTTTCGAACCATCCTTCCCCAGGGTTTCGGTAAGACGGTCGGAGATAAAAATCTTTCAAGTGAATGATGGAAGCATAGGGAATGTTCTTTTTAACCGCAGACACCGGGTCCTCATCAACGCACATGAAATTGCCGATATCCATCGTTGTTTTGTAATTGGTACGATTGACGGCATGAATCAACCTTTGGACCCTATCGCTCGATTGAATATAAAATCCGTGATTTTCGATGCTTGTCGTGATTCCGTACCGCGCTGCGTGATCAGCAACGATTCTGCATGCACGTACCAGCATTTCCAGATCCGATTCAAACCGTTCAATCGTGCATTCGTTTTTTGGCCGCGAGGCTACGTCATGCCGCATCGTTTTGACACCTAACCGGTTCGCGATATCGACGTGTCTTTTTACGCGTTCAATTTCGGCTTCATACTCGGCCGTGCTTGGCTTAATAAAATTGGCGGAAATGCAATAGTTGGAAACTTCAATTCCCACCTCCTTGGCTTTCTGAACGATAGCGTCGGCTAACTCGGGAGTTTCCTCCAAATTAAATCCGAACGGGGAGATTTCTACATGCTCTCCGCCGTTTGCGGCGATCCATTCAATCGCCTGCAGAACATCCATTTCTCCGGACTTGACGGCTCTGGATAAACTGTATGTACTTAAACCTACTTTCATCTTACAACACCTCTTTCCTCTTTTTAATTATCGTGGTTCCCCATGAATAATGACGTCCAAATGTCTGGAGGTGTCGTAAATCAATTGATCGGGCGCGCTCGCGTACGGATCCAGCTCCGCTGTAAGCACATCCGTATATCCGATCTCCTGCAATGCCTCTCTAACGCGGGTCCAAGGCACATCGCCGGCCATGAGAGGAACGAATCCGTTATAATTGCCCACGTTCGCTTTGAAATCTTTCACATGCACTTTTTTGATTCTGTGACCTAGGATTCGGATCCACTGGTCGGGAAAGCCAAGAATCAAAGTGTTTCCCACATCATAGTAAGCGGCAGCGTAAGGTGAATTCAGTTCATCGATATACTGGGCCATTTCCAGCGGGGACTGAAGGAACTTATTCCATACGTTTTCAATACCGAGGTAAATTTTGTTAGCCTCGACGTCCGGCAATATTTTCAACAACTCCTCTTGGCTGCGTTTATAGCATACATCGTAGGAAACTTGCTCATTGACCCGCCCTGGAATGACAAGGATCGTATCGATACCGAGCACACCGGCAAGTTGAAGCTGTTTTTTTATCGCGTTTCTGCCCATTTCCCGAACGGCTTCGTCATTCGAGGACAGCTGGTATTTTCCGAGCAGCCCGGTAGACAAACTGCGCAGCTGCAAGCCGAATTTGCGGGCCATCGCGCCAATCGCCTCGGCTTCAACCGCAGTGGTGTCCATCGTGAGCCCGATACCTCCGGGCTCATAAAGATTCAATTCCACCGCATCATATCCAGCTTTTTGGCAGGTATTGAATATTTTCTCAAGCGAAGTGCCTTCCGGAAAACACCATTGATTGATCCCTTTAAGCATCATAATCGTTCCTTTCTTATTGAGAGATTTTTTGGGGACGAGGCATACTTGCCGCGCCCCGTTCTGTTTACTTCAAATTCTTCGACCAGTTCTCCGCACGCTTTTGCAGACCGTTCAGGAATGTTTGGATGTCCGGCGCGTTTCCTTTTGCCGCCTGGCTAATGAAGCCGTTGACAGCTGGTGAAATATCGCTCAAGAAGAAGGGATTGGCTTCATCCATCAATTCGGAATGACCAACGTTAGCTATGTTCAGCGCTTCCTTTACGTACTTGTCTTCAGGCAGTATGAAATCCGGATTCTTCAACGTCGGGGTATTGGCGAAATATTGGTAGTTATGCTTCTGTGTTTCATATCCGGACAGGAATTTCATTACTTCCCACGAAGCTTTGACATCTTTGGCGTTCTTGGCCATGATGAACGGGTCGACGGCCACCCAGCTTTCTCCTTTTGGTCCCATATTCATCGCTGTTGCGAAACGATCCAACAGGGCCTTGTCTTTGGAGGTTGTATAATCGCTCATCGTGGGGGCGCCGGTCTGATCAAGACCAATCGCAATATTGTTTTTAGCCAAACCGAAGTTTTCCCCCCCTTGAGAATTCACAAATCCAGGAGGTGCTAACGGCGCCGCTTTTTTCAACCACTCCATTACTTTGACCATTTCCGGAGTATTCAGCTGCCACTTGATGTTCTTCATGTCACTAAGGCTTCCTTCAGCACCTTTTGCACCAAACGCAAGAGTTAACGCTACGAAAGTGGAACCGTTGATCGTATTTCCGCTCCAATAAAATCCATAGTTCTGTTCGCCGGTTTTTGGATTCTTGCCTGTCATCTTCAATGCTGCATTCAAAATATCATCTGCCGTAGCTTTTTCGGGTAAGAGAGAAACTCCCCAGTCTTCAAACAGCTTCTTGTCATAAATGGTCATTCTTCTTCCGAGAACGGCAGGAATACCGAACTGATGCTTCTTATCTGGGGACTTCGTGCTGTAAGAATTACTCCAAACCCCATCTAGATAAATGTTCGGATCGAATTTCGAATCTCCTGCTATCAGATCATCTATATCACGCAGCATTCCTTCTTGATACCATTGGGATGCGTACGCTCCGCCGGTATACAACACGTCAACGTCATTAGACAGCAGCATAGAATATTCTTTGGCCTTTGCGTTTTCCCAAGGGACCTGATAGATCTCCAATTTAATGTTCGGGTACATTTTCTTAAAGGTTTCATTCAGGAATTGATTAAGTCCGACGCTATCCGAACCGGTAAGAGGATCGATCCCGTTATCGAGCTGCCAGCCCGCCAAGGCAACCCTCACGGTTCCTGACATGTCTGAAATTTTGGTAACTGCCGGCGCGTCATCGGATGCGGTTTCCGAGTTCGAAGAACAAGCTGCAAGAGAAAAGGCCATCGTCATTGCTAGGAAAAGGAGAACAAATTTTTTCATAGTCAGACTCCTTTCAATTTGAATTGCAATTTGACACCGCGGTTACACAACTTGGCTTTATATCGATCCCGCCACCAGATTTGTCAGACGGAATCTATTACTGTTTGATCCCTGACAGAGCAATACTTTCGATGATATATCTTTGGAGAAAAAGATATACGAAGATAACAGGTACTAGACTTACGATCGTGGCTGCCATAATAATCGATGGGAAACGGTTGATCCCGTTGTTATAGGTGAACATCGCAAGGCCCAGCTGGATCGTAAATTTGGACGCGCTCTTCAGCACTAACAGCGGCCATAGCAAGTCGTTCCATACCCCAAGGAATAATAGGATGACCAGCGTCGCAACAATAGGGGTACATATCGGAAAATAGATTTTACCGAATACCGTGAACTCATTGGCCCCGTCGATGACGCCCGCCTCCCGCAAACCTGAGGGAAGCTGGTCGATAAACGCTTTGGCCAAAAAGGTTCCAAACGCGTAGTTCAATGCCGGCAAATAAAAAGCCCAGTACGAATCGATCAGGTTTATTTTGCTGAACAACAAAAATTGCGGAATCATGGTCATTTCAAACGGGATCATGATTGTGCTTAAAGCCAGAACGAGAACCAGATTGGATCCCCGGAAACGGATTTTGGAGAGAGCGTACCCGGACAGCAGCGCGGACATGACACTCACACCAATGACTCCGGCACTGACCACCAATGAATTGAAAATGTATTTCAACATGGGAACGTTAGTAAATGCCGCTTTATAATTTTTTAAAGACGGATCCTCGGGCCAAAATCTCGGCGGAAAACCGATTTCAAGTCTGGCAGACCAGTCAAAGCTGGTGCTCAGCATCCATATCAAGGGTAGGATCATGACAAAAGAACCTATGGTTAATAAGATCAACAGCATCCATTGGACGATGGCTTCATTGCGGCGCCTGGAAGCAGCCTTAAATACGAAGGCAGACATGGTTCATCCCTCCCGTCAATCAAAACTGTCTTTCTTTCGATTCAATTTAAGCATGAAAAACGTCATGATGAGGATGACAATGAACAAAAGGTAGGATGCCGCTGTTGCCAATCCCATCTGTCCGGCCAGAAAAGCATTCCTGTAAATATACAAGACCGAGGTCAATAACGTCCCCCCGGGGTTTCCGGCCGTTCCGCCGATGAGCCAAACATCCGTAAAACGTTTCATGCTGCCGATCGTACCCAAAACGATCATGAACACGAAGATCGGCCGCATATACGGAATTGTTATGTGCAGCCACTTCTTCAAACCGTTTGCTCCATCAACCTCGGCGGCTTCATACAGATCCCGGGGGACATTTTGCAAACCGGCAATGAAAATAATCGTGTTATAGCCAAGCGCTCCCCACATACTCATCAGCACAATACTGAAACGAGAAAATTTCGGGTCCGTAAACCAACCGATTGGCTCAATGTGGAAAATTCCCAAAGCAAAGTTCAATAGCCCTTGATTCGTCGGAAAAAACAGAAAAGAAAACAACAGGGTCGTTGCCACTGCAGACACGACATTGGGCAGGAAGTAAACACCCTTGAAAATATTTTTAAACCGGGCACCCTTGACACTGTTGATCATGCTGGCCAAAACGAACGAAACGGTGATCCCCAAAGCAACGGACAAGATGCCCATATAAAAGGTGTTATAAAGTGAATTCCAAAAGACCGGATCATGAAGTATATAATTATAGTTGGACAACCCGACCCATTTTCCCGCCAACGTCGCGCCTGACGTTTGTTGGAAGCTTATATAAAGTGCGACGAACATCGGATAGATCGCATAAGCCAAAATCCCAAATACTAACGGTGAGACGAAAACAAAGCCCATCAAATCATTACGACTCAACTTTTTTCTTCGTCCGTGTGCAGCCAGAACGGTTTGACTCCTTGCGGGTTGCGTTAAAACGGGCATGTTTATCCCCCTTCCACCGGTTTTTACCGGTCGGCGTTGTGCAGCGGATTTGAGTTGCCTGTCATATGCGGATCGACCTATCCCGACAACGGTAAAGTGATTTTATTTCCGGTTGCGGCCGATTCATCGATCGCAAAACAAACTTCCATCGATTTGAAGGCATCGAAGAAATCGCATCTGGATTGTCTTCCCCCCAGTATCGCTTCTACAAAATCTTCAATTTCTTGTACGAACGGATGATGGGTTACATCTCCGCTATCGGGAAGGATCGTGGGAATAGTCGCATAATCGGTCTGACCGGGAAGTTTGTGTGTGAAAAGTTGGTTATTCATAACCGAACCCTTCTCGCCAAGGAGATGAATGTTGAATTTATATGGGGTCTTGCATTCGAGGGATGAAGAAACTTTGGCAATGCCGCCGTTCTTTAATTTAAAGATGGCAATGGCGTTCGGATCAAATTCATATTCCGAATGTGACCACGTCGAGCAGCTGTAGGCAGTAACTTCCTCGACATCACCGGCAAAATAACGAACGGCATCTACCGCATGGCAGCCCGCGGAAAGCATGCTGCTTACTCCCAGTTCTTTTTTGCTGCTCCAGCGATATTGATCATAGTGCGGGCCAATATGGTGCCAGTAATCAATTTGTGCCATAAAGACGCGGCCTAATGCATCGTCGTCAATCAAAGACTTGATGGTGTTAAACGCCGGGTTCCAACGGAGAACAAAGCTGACGACGGTCGTTACCGGATTTTCTTCTAAAGCTTGAGCCATCGCCCAGAGGCTTTCCCTATCCATGGCCATGGGCTTTTCAATCACAAGATGCTTTCCATGCTGTGCAGCCAGAATCGTTTGTTCCGCGCGAACGTCCGGCGTAGAGCAGAGAACGACCGCGTCTACTTGCGGATCTTTCACCGCTTGCTCATATGAATCAAAAATCCTTGTTTGTATTCCTAACCGGGCTATTAGATGTTGGGCATGATCGCGGTTTCGGGACACTACCCCATAAATTTCTGCTTGTGGATGGCCATTGATCGCTTTCAAGTATTCCCCGGCAACCCAGCCTGTCCCGACTACAGCAAATTTGATCGTCATCCTTACGACCTCCTTCAATTAAGCGGCATAGAAAAAATCGCCTGGTTCAAACAGGGAATCTTACCGAATTGGGCCGAGTCCATGCCATATGCTGAATAAATCCTTCTGCATATCTGCATCCTGCCTGAATGCCCCTCATTTTCCCCAATGTTTCAACAAAATCTACAATGTCTACTTCATCATGTTCCTTTAACCAGACCAACTGGCTTTGGTGTTTCCGAAGCATGTCCAGCTTCGTTTTAAACGTAGAGGTGACATCGACATAAATCGTTGGTTGAAAATCAATCCCGGAGAGATTATCCATATAAAATAAGGCGGGTACTTTTTTGGCAATCGGATAAAGGTTGGAAAACCCGGGAATAGTCGCAATAAATGTCGTGTCAAAAACAAGCTTGCTGACGGCAACGTGATCGGGCATATAATCATTAGGCGCATGAGTGATCACCATATCGGGTTGAACCGAGCGAATAAGTTCGATAAATACAGTCCTTGCAGATTCATTTTCAGAATGGATCTCTCCATCCTTTAACCCCAGGGAAATGACCCGGCTGCCGATCAATTCCCCCGCTTGCTGCGCTTCCAGTTGACGGATACGGATGAGCTCCTCCGCAGGAATTTGGTAATGGCCTTTATCTCCGCTGCTGGCATGGCATAAAACCACTTCATGTCCAGCCTGCTTCAATTTTGTCAAAGTTCCGGCACAGGAAATTTCCAAATCGTCCGGGTGGGCACCAATTGCTAGAATGTTCATCGCAGCTTCTCCTTTTCGTACCTAATTCAATTCAGCCGTCAGAGGACCGGCCAGTTCCTTCAAGAAAAATAACTTGCCCGGCATTGTAGGCATATAAGACGATGGAACCCAAGGGGATTGGCCGTATCTTAATGTCGTCCATAAAGACATTCCCTGCCACATCATACCCCGGCCCATGGCGCCGTCGGCTCCTCCGATCGCATAATCGGCTTGGAGGAACAAGCCCGGTCCAATCGTATTTGCATAGCAAGGGACCAGAGTCGTGCGGCTCTTAAAGCTTGTAATGGCGTTTTGTTCGATCGTCAGCGGATGCAGGTTAGCGCCAAGACGATGCGTCTGTTTCGCCCATTCCTGTTCGCTTTCAAATTCTGCGGCAAAATGCGGCTCCCAGAAGGCAATGTGGAATACTCTGCCGATCCCGTAAACGACAATCAACTTTGCACCTTGCGCCTTAAGGTCGTTCAATTTATCCGCATACCTTGGAAGATTATCTTTCGTAGCGAAATTTCTTTGGTTCTCAGGAACGGTTAACTCCCCTAATGGACCGTAGAAAGCTTGTTCCATTCCATATTGAAAAGAACCAGGATTGGACGGCAGCAGCGTATTTCCTTCCGAATCGCTCCATTCATCCATATTGAAACCATACACATGATCGGTATGGACCCCCCAACTCTGAAGAAAATAAACGGCCCATTTATACATTCCCATAGGCCCGGCAGGCAGAATCATCGCAAGCTTTTCTCCACGTTCCCTGGAGGCTTTAATCTTCAGAGCCATTTCGTGCCCCATGTATGTATCAAATTCGTGGATAGTGTCACAAATGACAGGCTGAAATTCGTCATTCCAATGGTTCTGCCGATCAAAAACTTGCTCCGGCGAATGTCCGGAACATCGGTCGATTGCCGCCAAATCCCAACCGGAAGGCAACCAGGATTCCAGCATCGAACCTTTAATCGTAGATAATAAATTCATTTAATATACCTCCCTATATATTGTAGGAGCTAGTTAATTGAATCGAAAAAAACGATAAAAGACAGGGAGTCTAGTAATCGATTTCTATAAGTGCCGTACTGATCAGACCGATTGTCGCCCGCATAAACAAACGGCTTCACTCCTTCTGCGGTTCGCCCTCTAACAGCTCATTGGCATGGAGGAATACGAACAGCAGGAAGACAACGAGCAGTCCCCATGCGAGGAACAATCGGCCTGCAAGGAAGAACAGGAATCTTCTACATTTATACTTCTTGTTTCTGAATGACTTGAGTCCGCCATTTTACCAGATCAGGCAAATCAAAATAATGAAGCATTCCCGGCAGCACGACGCTCATAATATCGTGTGTATCATAATGCCTCGATCTCACCCAGTCCGCGACGCTTCCCAAACCGTTCTCTGATTTAATACTCCGGATCCGTCTGTCCAATACCGACGCCAATTCGCCGTACATCCCTTGGCATCCGCTTGCGTAGAGTTGCAAATCATCGCTTTTCATGTGCGGAAGCCATCCCGGTAGATCAAGCGCCCTGATTACATCAAAGGTTCGCAGCGCCGCCATGCTGTCGTTCAACCACATCAAATCGTTCGTTAATTTGTGAATGATTTCATAAAGCTCCAACGGGTCGTTATTCATCAACGAATGAGGAGTCAAAGGTCCGACACCGGAAACATCGAGCACGATAACGGCTCTTCCTATAGCGCAGGTATGACGCAGCCACTGCAAATGAGCATGCATGCGGCTGGTTCCGCCGTCCCATACGGCAAAAGTTACCGGCAATTCGATGCCTTCATACCGGCAATCCCTGAAAACAAAAGCATGATTAAAGATTCCTTCCTGCGCCCACCAGATTGCATTGTACACTTGAAGCTCGTCAACCTGCCCTTGCATCATGTAAAGCCTTGGATTCAAATCGCAAGGTTTTCGTAGAGAGAAGACCTTCTCTCTCAGCCAGAACAGCGCTTTCTCCCTCCGCTGCTCTTCGGTATGCTCCGAACGCAAGGCTTCCAATTCATCCGCCCGGTCCCAGTTCTCCTCATAGACCGCTCGCGCTTCCGGGAATTCCCCCCGGACCTGACCGGATCTTGTACACCACAAGCTTGCCGGTTCGAACGGTTTGATTCGATCGTCGGAAGGTGTTACCGCTTCCCCGAGCAAATGCTTGGAGAAAAACTGGGCGGCCGTTTTCGCCAATACGGATGTATAACGATGGACCGAATTGTCCTCCGCCGATTGCAGGCAATCCCCTGCCCCGTACATATCCCAAAAACGTTTCGTCCGTGCGATCGTCCTTCGCGTCCCTTCGAGCGGGAAAAAATCGTATCTCACAGCCATGACCAAGACCGGCTTCGGCACGAGAGAGAGAAGGATATCTTCGTGATCAAAGCCCAGCGCGGACATGCCGGGCCAGATCTGCTCAGCATCCTGCGCCCCGCCTGCCAGCTGATAAATTTCCCGGCTCATAATAAACGTTGCCGGAGCGGCCGCGGCGATGCGCGGATCGCAAATCATCATCAGGGAGACTTGAGTCCCGCCGCCGGAATTTCCGGTCACGCCGATCTTGGCAGGATCGACTTCGGGACGGGTGCACAAGTAATCAATCGCTCTCATCCCATCGTGCACGAAATATCTTGCCAGACCGTCGCCAAGCGGCCAACATTGGCTCCCCGCGTAATCGTGTTCACCCGTACAGCCTCTTACTGTGGGCTTTTGTATGGAAGGTTCGTAATAACTAAGCCGTTCTCCCTGCCCGATCGGGTCGATCGCCATGACGACCAACCCCGTTTGAACCAGATACTGGCAAACCGTCTGATATTCCGGATGGTGTTTCGCCTCATCATGGTGACCGCACATGAACAGTACGGCACCCCGAGGCGACTTGATGTCCTCCGGCACGTATAGGTTCGCCGTGACGAATGTATTTGGCCTGGATTCGTACACGACTTTCTCAATGGAGAATCCATCACCAGCTACCGCGCCAAGTACCCTCGCATTGAGAGGGGTATCCATGGGAGGCAGCCCGCCAATGGCTTCAATGAACTTCGTCCTTAGGTAAGTCCGGCGCTCCTCCAACTGTTCCTTGGTTTGAATCGTGTCGCGCGCTTCGTCTCCATCCGCAAAAGCCTCTTGGGAACGGGAGTAAACCATTCGCTTCAATTGATCCTTCACATCATAAATCGAGAGTGTGTAATTCTCTAAACTTTGGATACGCATTCGATTGTCTCCTCCTTTGGTTCATGCAGAAGTTCCTTAATGGTAACGGGTTTCCCTGAAACGATCGATAGATTTGCAGCAGCCCCGATCAACATAGACATCGCTCCTGCATGGGTGCCGGCCTGCTGGCCGAGCGGATCGGCCACGTCTCCGACGAATATCATTCTTCGCAAGCGTTCATCCCCTCCGCCATGGGCGCCGCCGCTTTTTTCAATCGCATAGCTAAGCTGCTCTCCTTTCCGGTTGTACACCTGAATCCATCGGGTCGGTTCGTCCGCCTGCAGACCGCTGTGAATATCCTGCGCTTCGATTTTGCCCAAGGATCCGTTGATCGAGACTTTCCAACCTTCGTAAGGAGAGTGGGCATTCAGCGAATAGGTCAGCAAGGCACCTCCCGAATAGCGGACATTGACGGCCATCGTATCGTAGATGTCGATGTCATCGCCGAACACGCATTGATCCCGGATATAGCCGTCTGCAGCTTCCACCTCATAATAATGGGTTTTGGCGAATTCGTCCGCCGTAATATCGAAATAAAATTCACAGCTATCCGAATGGCTGCAGGTTAAGCATCGTTCCCCCCTGTTCTCCCGGGTTGGCCCGTAAAACCGTCTAGAACCGAACGCATTGATCTCTTCAGGGTCCTCCTCAAGCCACCAGTTCAGCATGTCGAAATGATGGGTCGCTTTATGGATCAGCAGGCCTCCGCTGTTTGCCATCGACCGATGCCATCTGCGATAATAATCCGCCCCATGCCTAGTGTCGAGATTCCATTCAAAGTGAATGCTGAGAATATCCCCGACCGCTCCTTCCTTGATCAACTCCTTGATCCGGGCGACGTACGGTATGTAACGACAGTTAAACGTCACAGCGACTTTCCGTCCCGTCCGCTGTTCCGCCTCAAGGATGGCCCGGCATTTTTCGGCGTCGGTAGTAAGCGGCTTCTCCGAAATAACATCGCAGCCTGCGTTCAGAGCGCGAATAATGTATTCGTGGTGAAACTGGTCGACTGTCGCTACGATAACGGTATCCGGCTCGCCTTCTTTTAGCATCTTGTCAAAATCGGGGTAAACCGGAACATCCCCGCACTCTTGGCTGAACAATTTGGCCCTAAGCAAGTTAATGTCGTATACCCCAACCAGTTGCACGTCATCCTTTAGTTCCGTGAACATGGGCTTGGCAAACATGTGCAGCGCCCTGCTTCCAGTACCGACAATCGCATATTTCTTCATCTTAATCCTCCCAATCTCGCTGGTTTTCGCAGCATTTCTATTCTTTCAGGGAACCTATCATAACGCCTTTGACAAAATACTTTTGCAAAAACGGATACACAACCAGAATCGGAAGCACCGCCACGATAATAATGGAATACTTCACTTGTAGGGCGAACAAAGCAATGTCGCTTTGGTCTGACATGCCCTCTGTCATTCTATCCTGATTCTGGATTAGAATTTTGACCATATATAACGACAGCGGCTGCAGCTTGGCGTCCGGCAAATAAATCATCGCCGAGAAGAAATTGTTCCAATGCCCGACGGCGTAGAATAAGGTCAATACAGCTATGATCGGCATGGACAACGGGATAATCAACCGAAGCAAAATCGTAAAATCGTTCGCCCCGTCCAATTTGGCGGATTCGTGCAAGCTCTCAGGGATGCCTTGGAAGAATGAACGCGCAACAATGATGAGAAACGCGCTGACTGCCCCTGGAAGCAGGATCGCCCACGGTGTATTGTACAGACCAAGCTTATTGATTAAGAGAAAGGAAGGAATCAACCCGCCGCTAAAAAACATGGTTAAGGCAATGAAAATCATAAGCTGCTTGCGGGCAAAAAAACCGCGCCTCGATAGGGGGTAAGCTCCTAGGATCGTCATCAAGACGTTAATCACCGTTCCTGCAACCGTATAGAAAATCGTATTGGAATAAGCCCTCCAAATATCCGGATTTTCGAATACCTTGCCGTAAGAACCGAGTGAGAAGCCTTTCGGCCAGAGCCATACAGATTTATCCACGACATATTTAGGTTCGCTGACCGACATGCTGAAAACATAGATGAACGGATACAATGTAATAATGATGACAACCCACATGCTGATGTAAATCAACACATTCGTTACCTTCTCGCCGGTCGATTTATTAAACGACACCAAGACCGCATCCCTCCCATCACCACAACGAAGTTTCCGAAACTTTTTTGCTTGCATAGTTGACAGTCAACAGCAGCGTCAAGTTGATCAAATTGTTGAACAACCCGATTGCGGCGGAAAAGCTGTACTCGGAATTTATGACACCTCTCCGATACACAAAAGTGGAGATGACATCAGCCGTTTCATATGTGGTCGGACTGTAGAGCAGCAATATTTTTTCAAAGCCTACTTCCATCAATTGGCCGACGGCAAGAATGAATAAAATGATGACGGTGGAAAGTATGCCGGGTAAAGTGACATGCATCATTTTGTGCCATCTTCGAGCACCGTCGATTTCGGCCGCTTCATAGATCTGCGGGTCAATGGCGGAGATCGCCGCCAAATAGATGATCGATCCCCATCCAAACCCCTGCCAAATGCCAGAAGAGACATAAATCGTACGGAACCAATCCGGGCTGTTTAAAAAGTTAATCGGCTCCATACCCAGCTTAGCCAGCAGCAGATTAATGATACCGTCTGTCGGTGAAGTAAAGTTGACGATCATACCGATCACCACAACGATCGAAATAAAATGCGGCAAATAGCTGATTGTTTGCACGGTCTTCTTGAACAGACTCTCTCTTAATTCGTTTATTAGGAGAGCAAACAGAATCGGTACCGGAAATCCCCAGAACAAAGTGTTCAAGCTCAATAGCAGCGTATTTCTCAGCAGCCGCCAAAAATAAATGGAATTGAAAAATTGCTCAAAATACATAAATCCAGCCCACGGACTGCCAAGGATCCCATTTATGGGCTGAAATTTTTTGAAAGCAATGATGATACCGTACATTGGAATGTAATGAAAGATGAAAAAATAGAGGACCACGGGCGAGATAATGAGGAGCAGGACTTTATCACGTCTGGCATGCTTGATCAACTGCTGAATCCAGCTATGACGGATATCGGTTTGCAGATCGCTCTTCCGGACATCCGCCTGAAATTCCACCCTGACATTCATCTTATCCCCTCCTATTTTGTCATCCGATCATACTGGGCTTGCTTGGTTTTGATTATCTCGTCGATCCCCATCGATTTGAGTGTGGAAACGAATTTTGCCCAATCGATTTCTTCTTGTCCGGTTATAAATTTCGAAAGCGTTTCTTCCATATATGTATCGATATCAGTTTGAATGCTGGAGACCTGTTGGATTTCGTCGAGTGAAGGCATGCTGAGCGGAACAGGATCGGTCAGATACGATTCGACCTTCTTTGCCATCTCTTCGAGTTTCGGGTCTTTTCTGAGAATAGCGGCAGCTTGTTGGTAAAGAGGACCTTTGGCGTTTCTGATCCACGGCGTTGTAGGCATGGCTCCCAAATAACGGAGCGCTTCATTAAATGATAATCCGTCCGGGTTATGAACGACCCAGTCTGTAAATTCGGGCTGTCCGTTTTGGATCGTATAGCTTTGGCCTTCGATTCCATAAGCGAGCGCGGTGCTGCCTTCTTCGCTGGCATAAATATAATCCAGCCATTTGATCGCAACTTCCGGGTTTTTGGAGTCCTTGCTGATTCCCCACCACCCGCTCATCGGACCGTACTTCTCATAAAAGCCCTTATACCCTGGATTCTCGGGCGGAAGCGTAAGCTGCCAATTGACATCTTTGATACCGGCGTTCTGCTGCGCGACATTATAGCGGTTCACGTTGTTTATAAAATGGTTAGTTGAACCTACAAGGTTTCTTGAAATATTAGAAAAGATGTCACTGTCGGTATTTTTTAAAAATTGGGGATCGAGCAGACCTTCCTTGTAAATTTTATTTAACCAGACGATCAATTTCTCGGCTCTCGGGTCCATCCATTCATATTGAATCTTCCCGTTCTCGTCCGGAAAGTAACCAAAGCTGTAAAACAAATGCAGACCTAATGCGCTTCCGAAGACGTTGATTCCATCCAAATTATAATTCGGGGAATACGGAATTTCGTCCGGCTTTCCGTTCCCGTTCGGATCTTTCTCCTTAAATGCCTTCAGCACCGTGTACCATTCGTCCAACGTTTTCGGTTCCGTTAGCCCCAATTTATCCAACCAATCCTGTCGAATAATTAGACCGTTCGGATCCGCGTAGGCCGCTCCGGTGACATCTGCAGAAATAGCGTAAATTTTGCCGTCCGGTGCCTGCATATACTTGTAAAGATCCGGGTTCTCTTGTAAATATTTTTTAATATTCGGAGCGTATTTATCAATCAGTCCATCCAGCGGAATAATTAACCCGTCACTTGCAAGCTTCGTTGGAAACTGGTCAGGGATAGTAATAATGTCCGGCAAATCCTGGGCAGCCGCCAAGCGCACTTTAATCACTTGCTGGTATTGGCTGGAGGGAGTGACGTCCCATTTGATTTTTACGCCGGTCTTTTTCTCGATTTGTGCCCATACCGGAAGATTTTGCGAAAAACTTCTGGGAGCGTAATAATTATCGTTCCCTGAAAACGTTAGCGTAACAGATCCATCTGTTACGATAGGCAGCGAATAATTTTCCGCAGGCTTGGACAAATCAAGCTTTGCGGTGGAATCCACTTTATTTCCCTGGGATTGGCAGCCGGTCGTGGCAATCACGGAAACCAGTACTACCGTGGCGGCAAGCGTTCGTCTTCTTTTAACCATTGAAAAAATCCTCCCTTGATCAAATAAAGTTCTCAACTTCGGCTAAACGAAGCGCCGTGGATAATATTTGACGAAGTAAACAGATGGGAATTTCTATTAGTTGCATTCTATGATAGTAATCGATTTCTAATAGGGGATCAGCATTCCGCGTCCGTCAATTCGTTTGTAAACATCAACTTAAATTCTTCTTTTTTCATAAGTTTCGAAGATGCCGGCGCATAACGCAGCTGGAGAGCGCGTCTTTTTTGGGCAGAGAAGTTAGCGGGGGTTCCATGATGTAGAAGACCGGAAAAAATAAGTGCTCCTCCAGGCTTGAGAGGTACGGCAACGTCACGCTCCACATCTACATGGCTGTCGCACATTTGCCAGTCACGAATCGAATAATGAGGCACGCCACCTCCCAAATGCGAACGGGGAATGATATGCATGCATCCGTTGTCCAGCCCGGCTTCGTCGAGAGCGATCCATACGCCGAGAATTTGCTTTTTGAAGAATAATCCGCCGTAAGCCATATCTTGATGCCACGGCTTTTCCGTTCCTCCGTATGGAGGCTTCAGGAGTCCCTGATTTCCGACCAGCATTGGTTTATCGCCAAGCAGGCTCTCAATTACTTGAAGGAGTCTTTCATGGTGCGCAATTTCATGAAGTACCGGTGCGTAATCGATATAATCGTATACTTTCCGGACTGCCAGTTCCCGTTCCTCAGGGGTTTTTAATTCATGCTTCGGTTTAATGAACTGGACTTTGGGACCTTGAAGCCGCTCATGAATAATATCAGATATTTCGTTCAGCGCCGCTCCTATTTCCCGATCCGAAAGAAACCGGTCGATGACAAGGTACCCTTCTTCCAAATAACGTTGAACCTGCTCTTTCCCTACATCGTCTAAAACTGCCGAACGATGGCTCGCCGTCTTGTCATACCGGTACATGGTTTTGGAGATTTCTCTCGCATGCTGTTCGTCCGAAACATTTCTCATTGACCAATCATTCCTCCTTACGTGATCTTCTCGTTTCAAGGAAAAAATGTTCCATTCCAAGATGATTTGTCACAAAGCTTGAGAGGTAAATTAAAGTCTGAAAAATCTGATATTATTACTCGTTAAAAATGACTACCTCCTATTTTAGAATTAAATTATATAACAACTTACGTTATACACAGATTAAGGAGCCAATTGTAAAATGAATGGATCAAGGTAGAAGGGAATTTATAGAAATCGATTTCTTTTTTTCGAAAAAAAATCAAGAATGGATCATGTACCTCAGAACATTTTAATCATCGGAACATTTTAATTATCGAAGCTGTTTGATGAGATATAATCGCTTATGTTAAGTATGTTTACATGATACTAACACAATTCGCGGACGTCAATAGCTTATTTTTCGAGCCGAACCGAACCGATTCGATTGAATTCAACGAATGGAGCCATTTGCAGCAAATTAATTTGAATATTTGGAATAAATCTTTTGGACAATAGATTTAATTGAGATATAATGGAATTGTATAGTAATCGATTTCTATTCCTAAGACTGATTCCAGGAATGGGGTGAATATAAATAACATGACAAGCAACCCGAAGAGATGGGCCATATTGCAAATTATTAACATGGGCACCCTCATGTCTACATTGGATGTCGGCATCGTGAATGTGTCCCTGCCAATGATGTCCAAGCAGTTTTCCGTTCCATTAGCGCAAATACAATGGGTATCGACTATCTATTTGCTGGGTATGGCAGCCTTGCTCCCTTTCCTCGGAAAGCTGTCGGACCGGCTGGAACGACGTCAAATATACAGCTGGGGCTTTTTCATATTCAGTCTCAGTTCCTTGTTGATAGTCTTCTCACACAATCTCTTCGGTCTTTTGCTTTCCAGATGTCTGCAAGGCTTGGGGGCCGCCATGATCATGGCCAACAGCCAGGCGTTAGTTCGCCAGTTGTTCCCCGATCATGAACGGGGCCGCGCCCTTGGCGTTAACGCTATCGTCATATCCGCCGGTACATTGACAGGCCCGGCATTAGGCGGAATGCTGCTTGAATTTACGAGTTGGCCTTGGCTGTTTTTAATAAACGTTCCGCTCGGTTTAATCGCCTTTATACTTGGTCTTCGTTGGTTTCCTCGCAGCAAAGGCAGCGGAATGAAAGGATCGTTGGACATCCCCGGTTCACTCCTGCTTGCGGCTGCCGTTTCAGTTCTGATGCTGGCCGCTGAAGCAAGCAAAGATTCCAACGGATTTACGTCTGCGGCTAAGGTCGAAGCTGCAATCGGTCTTTTTCTGATTTTCGCTTTATGGTTATACCAGAGACGCATTACTTACGGTATAATCGACCGCGAACTATTCAGCCAGCGTAAAATACTGCTCGGCAACGCCAGCAGCTTCTTCATCAATTTGTCGCAGGTGGCGACGATCATTCCGATCACGTTTTACCTCCAAGGGCAGCTCGGCTATTCGACCTCGATCACCGGTGCACTTCTTATATTACAGCCGCTTCTCATGGGAGTGGTCGCCCCTTTTGCCGGTTGGTTTCGTGACCGCTACGGCGGTTTTTTTCCAATAACGTTAGGATCTCTGTTCTGCTCGGTATCGATGCTGTCTATCGCTTGCTTCAGCTCTGTTACGGTGATCAGTATAAGTTTTCATCTCGTATTATTTGGAATTGGCATGGGATTGTTCCATGCGACAAACAACGCGGAAATCATGAGCTCCGCCCCCGAATCGAAGATTAGCTTGGCCGGCAGCCTGCTTGCGCTGGTCCGTTACCTCGGCATGATCGCCGGGATAGGTCTGGCGACTTTGCTTGTAGGCGACATGGGGTACGACTCTAGCGAAAATAATGTTAACTTATCTCTGCGGGTCTTGTTTGGAATTTGCTTCCTTTTCTGCATGGGAGGTGCCGTTATAGGCTGGTTGAGGCCACGGGACAAGCCGCAGAGCCAAGAAGAGGTATTCCGGACAGTCAGCAGGAATTAAACCCGCACATAACCATTACAATCTAAGACATTTATATTAAGCAGCGGCCGCTTCTCGGTATTCCACGGGAGAGCGGTCGTTTCGTATTTTCTGAACCGTCTGGAATGACTGCCTAGCAAGCCTAGCTATTGAACGACGGCTAAACAGATATTTATAGGAATAATCAAAGCTTATTTGCCAATTTCATACTGCAGTAATGTAATTGAGTTAAATAAGTAATTTTGGATTGATATTACTATTAATGGGAATAACAAGTTTATTAAATGTTTGTTTTATTACCACTTTATTCAAATTCAGGACATAAGACTCCGAACAGGAAAGGAGACGTAGACTTGAAAATATCCGGATTACAGATTTTATGGTTAATATTTTCTATGCAAATCGGAATGATTTTGCTTAGATTAACTCAGGCCATAGCTCAATCTAAACAAGACGCGTGGATTTCTGTCCTGTTAGCCGGGGTGGCCGGTATTGGAATTACATACGTTTCAGCCAAGGTTTCTGTTCTTTATCCTAATCAAACCTTCATCGAATTTACCCAGACGATCTTGGGGAAATGGCTCGGAAAAATCGTAATTATAACTTATTTTTTCCAATGGTATACAGGGTCGGCTGTTATTATACGTAGGTCCTCGGACTTCCTTCACCTTGCGTTGTTTCACAGAACACCCGTACTTATCCTCATTGCTTCCATGCTGCTCTTAGTTTTATACGCTCTATATGAAGGTGGCATAGAAGGAATTGCACGGTGCAGCGAGGTAATAGGCCCTCTAATTTTTATCACGCTTATATTCATTTTCTGTCTAAGCTTGAACAATCTGGATTGGCATATGCTGCTTCCAGTTTTTACGGATTCCGGTTGGAAGGATATAATGAAAGGCTCTCTATCGCCGACTTCCCTGTTGGCGGAAACTTTCATGTTGGTGATGCTCATAGCCTTTATGAACGAACCAAAGAAGGGGCCATCCCAAGCAATATGGGGAGTGGGCATTGCGTTCGGTTTTGTTTTTATCGCTACCCTATTCGTCATCATGACTTTCGGACCTAATTTATCTGGTCGTATGATGTATGCATTTTATGATGTAGTCCGATTTATTTCCATGATGGAGTTTATTCAAAATGTGGATGTAATCATTATTGTGGTCTGGATGACAAGCTTTTTTATCAAATTAAGTTTGTACGTGTTTATATGCTGCTACGGCACTGCGCAATTTTTTCGCATCCAAAATTGGCGAGCATTGATTTGGGTCGTTATACCTATTGTTCTCTTCCTTGCCATGCTGCCCGCTAACGAACTTTTCGGGATCGAATACAACCAGAAATACTTAATCCCCTTTGTGCTTCCTGTAAATTTTATATTCATTCCACTATTATTATGGTTTGTCGGTGCAATCCGCAAGAATAAGGAGAAGGAAGGTGAGCACGCATGAGACGAAATGCTTCAAGCTTCACAATAATTTTCAACCTTATTACAAAGTAAGAGCGCTGACCCGAAGGCCGCGCTCTATTTTAAAACCTATCTTTCCAGTTAAACCAATGCATACATTATCTATCATCATTCGCATATAGGATGCTGACTGATCTTGAGTCTTCCTGTAAATCGTTTGAACTGTACGCCTAGGAAAGTTCCGCAACCACGTTAGGCGGAGTTTGTCCGGTGACGGCAAGTACCAGATTGCGTGCCGCCAGCATCGCCATCTCGTAACGGGTACGGGCGGTTGCCGATCCAATATGCGGTAAAGTCACCACATTCGGCATCCGCAGCAAGGGACTGTCAGGATCGATCGGCTCACGATCGAACACATCAAGTCCTGCTGCACGTATTGTTCCTTCCTGCAGCGCCTCGATTAAAGCCGTTTCATCAACCGTCTGACCGCGCGAAGCATTAATGAAAATGGCTGTCTTCTTCATCATCCTAAATTGATCCCGTCCGATCAAACGAGCGGTTTCCGGAGTCAACGGCGTCATCAGTAAAACGAAATCCGACGTTCGAAGCAGCTCCTCCAGGGTCATGTAAACTGCACCGTACTGCTGCTCTGCATGTTCCCTGCGTGATCGGTTGCAATAGCTTACTTCCATGCTGAAACCGAATTTCGCTCGACGAGCGATCGCTTCACCGATTCGGCCCATGCCGATGATGCCGAGTGAAGAGTGATGAACATCAATGCCGAATAAATTTTCATTGTCACCCGGCTTCCAAAGCCCGTCTTTCACGTATCTGTCAAGCTCCGGTGTTCGGCGAGCAGAGCTCAGGATTAGGGCAAATACCAGATCGGCTACGGTTTCATTCAGAACGTCAGGCGTATTCGTCCCAATCACCCCGCGGGCCTTCATGGCCGTTATGTCAAAATGGTTGTAACCAACGCTGATCGTACTGACAGCTCTCAGCCGAGGAGCTGCCTCAAGGAAGCTGCTGTCTATTTTCCTGCCAGAGGTTAATAATCCGTTAGCCTGTGACAGTTCTTCTTGTAATACATCAGGCGGTATCGGATCTTTCCGATCCCAAATCGAGTAAGCGCAATGCTCAGCGATATAAGCTTCTGCTTCAGCGGGAATCGGTCTGTCGATAAAAACGTAAGGCTTCATAAATGATGCTCATCCCTTCTATAGCTGCAGGAAAAAGGACATTCTTTTCCATTTAATAAGTCAATGATTGTTACCTAACGTTTTATGAAGCTTAGAATGATTGATCCTTTCAATAGCAAAATCCAAGCTCTGTTCAAGCGCTTCTCTCGCTTTCTCTCCGTCACCGGCTGCAATTGCTTCGATAACAGATTCGTGCTGAGCATATAACATCTCTTTGGCGCCGGGCATCTTGAACAAATGCAAACGATTAGATTGAAGGTTCTTGGCAAAAACATCGGATACAACGAATAAAATATCCGAAAGTGTTTTGTTGTTTGCAGCATGGGACATCGCTTGATGAAAGTCCAGATCAGACTGAATTTGTATATCCAAATCATCCGAAAGCAAGCCTTCTAGGGCTTCTAGCATTTTCTCAATATCTTGATGTGTACGTTTTTCAGCCGCCAATGCCGCAATGCCGCCCTCCAACACCTTCCGCGCCTCTAGTAACTCGATGTTTATGGAAGTCGGCAGAAGAAAAAAGGGAAAGAAATTCGCTAACAAGTTAGCGATGTTCGGTTTTCTTATGGTTGTACCTTCCCCAGGTTTCGATTGAATGACATCGAAAAATTCCAGGATGCGCAGCGCTTCCCTTACAGACGTCCTGCTAACCTGTAAGGTTTCGGACATCTCCCTTTCAGGCAGCAGCTTGTCGCCGGGCTTCAGGTTTTTCAATACAATTTCATCTTTTATCTGAATTAAAACGTCTTCAAATTTACGATTATTCTTACCGATAGGTTTCAAAATAAACAGCCCAATCCTATAAGATGATATTATAGTTTCATGTTATCACTTACCGGTAAACGATGTAAATATTTCCCCCGGCTTTCTTGTCCGGTATATGCGCCGTTTTGAGCAATAACTTCCCCTCTGGACAACACATAGCGAATCACGCCTTTTACTTCTTTGCCTTCAAATACATTGTAATCAACATTTTGCTGCTGCGTAGCTTCTGAGATCACACGAGATTGACTCGGATCCATAATAACAAGGTCTGCATCCGATCCAATAGCAATGGTACCCTTTTGAGGATACATGCCGAACAATTTGGCCGGATTTGTGCTGGTGATACGTGCAAATGTATCAAGCGAGATTCGCTCTTCCATTACCCCGTGATGAAAAACGACAGCGTATTGATCCTCAATCATTGGAACTCCGTTCGGAACTTTTGAAAAATCGTTGCCGCCTAGACGTTCTTTATCTGCGTAATGGAAAGGACTATGGTCAGAACCAATGGTGGAAAGTGTGCCGTTTGACAATCCCTCCCACAGCTTTTCCTGGTTCCATTTTTCACGGAGAGGCGGCGAGCATACATATTTGCTGCCATCCGGCTTTTCCAAATCTGTTATGTCAAGTGCAAGATACTGCGGGCATGTTTCACCGTAAATCTTTTTCCCCATCGCTTTCGCAGCAGCGATTTCATCCATGCACAACGCGCTGCTGACATGCACAATATACAAAGGGGCGTCCGCCAAATCCGAGATGGCAATTGCCCTGTGCGCCGCTTCAGCTTCGAGTTCGGCTGGCCGGCTCAGACTGTGGTAGACCTGATCGGTCTTACCTTCACGAATGTGCCTTGCGATCAACTGTTCGATAACATCCCCATTCTCCGCATGGACATTGGTCATGATGCCAAGCTTGCCTGTCTCTTTCATAATTTCGAACATCGCGCCATCGTCCACCTGGAAAACGTCTTTGTAGGCCATAAACAGCTTGATTGAGCTTACTCCCGCCTCCAGAAGCTTAGGCAGGTCCTCAAGCATTTGTTCATTATAATCGTTGATAATGACATGGAATCCATAGTCCACGTTGCATGGCTTCCCACGCTCTTTCCATTCCAAAAGATCTTCGTACAAGGATTGTCCTTCCCTGCGATTGGTGAAATTGATAATCGAAGTGATACCGCCCGCAGCCGCCGCCTTAGAACCAGTCACAAAATCATCTGCCGTCTTCAAATCGGCAAAATTCCAATCCAAATGTGTATGGACATCAATGCCGCCTGGTAATATATAGCAGCCTTTCGCATCAATTATGGTATCCGCAGATGCTTGATCCCCCGTAATGCTGCCGATTGCTGCGATTTGCTCACCGTCAATCAGGAGGTCTGCTTGAATCGAACCCGCTTCTGTAATGATAGTGCCATTTTGGATTATAGTTTTCATAAGTTTACCTCCATATTATGGGAGAACGGACGGATGAACCATTCACCCGCCCTGTCCCTGTTTTATCTTCTTTACAGTCCTTTAGCCGCATCTTCTGCAATGGTTTTATCGTAAACCTTTGTCAGATCAACCTTATTTTTCACAATTCCATATTTCTCAGCAATATTTACAGTATTTTGGTATGCAGCAGGGTCAATTTGACCTAAGCTGCTAGCTTGACTTCCTGGAGGTAAAATCAGCTTGGCAATTTCCAAAAGCATCGTTTCCTGGTGCTCACGTGTAGATGAACCCTTGGCTATTTCATTCATAACGATATCAATAGCTTCCGGCTGGTTTGCGATCGCGTATTGCCATCCTTTGAGAATAGCCCGGGTTGTACGCACGGCCAGGTCACGGTTGTCTGCCAGCCAGTCCTTCTTCGCGATCAGAACGTCTTCCAGCATTCCGACGCCGGCATCTCCAAAACTGTAGGTTTTTAGATCTTCCGGTTTATATCCATTTTCCAAAATAACATGATATTCGTTAAAGATTGCGCCCATAGCGACATCCAATTGATCGTTTAAGAACTGGTCCATCGTAAATCCTTGTTTTACCAATTGAACATTTTTCGCACTCATACCGTATTTATCTAAGAAAGATAGCAATTGGAACTGCTGGCTTCCCCCTTGGTTACCTACTCTTTTGCCCGTCATTTTCTCAGGAGTATCAATCCCGGACTTGGTTTTGGTCATTAGCAGCTGGCTGCTCTTTTGCAAAATTTGAGCAATCGAGACGATCGGAAGTCCATGTTCTTGATTGACCAACAAACTATCGACTCCGGTAATTCCGATATCGGCGCTTCCGTTTACGACTTGTTGTTCAATGATAACATCCGGTCCGCCTGGGTGAATGTCCACATCAATACCTTCATCAGCGAAAAAACCTTTTGCTTTAGCTACATATACACCTGCGAACTGCGCTTGGGGAACCCATTTAAGTTGAACTGAAACCTTTGTCAATTTTTGTGGAGTATTGCTAGAAGTATTGTCAGCGGCGGCGTTCCCCGTACTGTCCGTACTGCTTCCTCCATTACCACAAGCAGCCAAGACAACCGACATCATCAACATAAAAACAAGCAGCAGCACACTATTCTTTTTAAATTTCATACTTCTCTCCACCCTCTCAAATGTTGTTTTACTAGATGCATTTTTTTGGAGCTTAAAACACTTCCCGATTTTTTCTTTTTCCTTTGCCAATCAACTCTTTCCCGAATGAGATTTTTTCCAAGGTATGAAAAACCTTTCCGTCGATTGAACGACGAAATAAAGTGTGATGCCAAGAATAGCTGCTAGTGTAATACAGGCCCATGAAAGAGGCATATTCGCCAATTTGATTTGATCCGAGAGTAAATATCCGAGTCCGCGGGAAGCATAGAAAAACTCTCCGACAATCGCTCCGATAATACTAGTGGTCATGTTGATTTTCAGCGCTGCAAAAACATTCGGCAAACCGTGGGGCAGCCTGATTTTATAGAAAACCTTCCATTTCGAAGCCGCATACGACTGCATCAATTCAAAGTAAGAGTGGTCAATGGATGTCATTCCCTTAAATGTATTGACGCACATCGTCGCCATAGTCAGCACAGATACAACGCCGATCCGCGATGCAACTCCGTCGCCAAACCAGTTATTCATCACAGGAGCCAAGGCGACAATCGGAACAGCATTGATCATCGCGATAATTGCAATGCCCCCGCGTCCTCCATCTGGAAATAAGGATGCAGGAATCGCAATGAGAAACCCAAGCAGCGATCCTATAAGAAATCCCCCAAAAATTTCAATCCCCGTATAACCTGTATAGTTCAGCAGCAAATCGTATTGATCGCGAAACGCTCCCCATATGCCGGAAGGAATAGGCAGCTGATACAGCTCCAATCTAAACAGTCGATGAAGAACCTGCAGCTGCCATAACAGCAGCATGAGAATCCCTACTAGCCAAGGATAAAAGCTGTAATGATTTTTAGAGAGCCAACTTAAAAAAGTGGGGTTAGAGTAAGTTTCCTTATAAATAATGGCTTGTCCATCCGTCTTCACTTCCCTCTCCCCCCTCTTACTCTGAATTCAGGCTGCCATGGTGTAATGAGACGCTCGATAAGCGAAATGAGCAGAAAAGCAGCTAATCCGATAATAGCGCTGAAGAATACAGTAGCCCAGAACATATCCGATTGCGCGGAACCATAATAAAGACTGCTCACCATAAGCACGCCGATACCGTTTGGCGCCCCCATTAATTCCACTACGATAGATGCCGTGATGGACAACGGAGCAGAAAGCTTTAATCCTAAAAAAAACTGTGGAAGTGCTGCGGGAATGGCCAGTTTCCAATAATATTTCCACGTCGGACTGGCATAAGAGTTAAACAGTTCCCTCTGTTCCTTTTTCACTCCGCTAAGCCCTGCAAGACTGTTTATGGTTACTGGGAAGAAAGTCACATAAGCGGCCATAGTGATTCGCGATAAATCTGCATTGTGCAGAATTCCAAAAACGATCGGAGCCAATCCGATGATCGGAACCATTTGAGAAGAAACAATATAGGGCGTTATCGTTCGCTCGATTGTTTTTGAGAGACTCATCAACACGGCTAACGCAAGTCCGACCAAGCCTCCTACGAAGAAACCGGACATGGCGTTTAGAAAGGTGACTCCCCCCTGTTGAAGGAGCTGCGGTAAATTGTTCATGATAAAAGGAAGGATGCGAGAGATATAGGGCCACTTTGTGCCTGGCATATTGACTGGCAGCACATTTCGGATACTCCAAGCAACAGCTTCCCATAAAAGGTAAATGGTGAAAAGCCAATATATAAAATTGATATTTTTTTTATTAAGCAAGAAGATCCTCATCATAAACGCCCCCATCAAAGCATTTTCGAACCTGGGTCATGTAGTTGAAAAACTTCGGATGCTCCCTCACCGAGAGATCTCTTGGTTCAGGAAGGTCAACTTCCATGATATGATTGATTCGGCCCGGATGAGCAGAAAGGACCACAACTCGATTCGACAAAAAGACGGCTTCCGGAATGCTATGCGTAACAAACACGACGGTCTTCCCGGTCTTCTGTTGAATCCGAATCACTTCCAAATGAAGACGTTCCTTGGTAAACTCATCCAATGCGGAGAAAGGCTCATCCATCAACAGGATTGGCGGGTTAAAGGTGAGCGCCCTAGCGATCGCGACACGCTGCTGCATCCCGCCGCTCAGCTGCCAAGGATGGTATTCTGCGAATTTTTCTAGTCCGACAATGGTCAACTGCTCCATTGCGATTTCTTTCCGTTCGCGTTTCTTAAGACCGAGAAACTCAAGGGGAAGAGAAACGTTATCGATCACATTTCGCCATTCCAGCAAGGTCGGCGTTTGAAAGATGATTCCAAACTTTCGTTGGAGACGCGCTTGTATTGGCGCCTCGTTCTCAACAAGAACTTTTCCCGTGGTTGGCGTTAACAAATCGGCCATTATGCGGAGCAGCGTCGATTTCCCGCAGCCTGACGGCCCAAGCAGTGAAACGATTTCTCCCTTTTCGATTTCAAGCTGAATACCGCTTAATGCTGTGACTGCTTTTTCCTTGGACCCGAAAATCATGTTGACTTGGTCAATGACTATCTCTGCCCCCATAAACTATCACTCCTCGTTTCTTAATGGTTTACCGTCAGCGATACGGATATTTGAAGCGTCTTGATAGAACGTTCCAATCACAGAATAGTCAGAATTGGCATTTTCCGGATTTTGACCTATTAACATACGGAAAAGCTGCTGGGTTATACCTCCAAGAAACAATGGCGTATCCACCGACTTGCTTAATTGCAAGGCCAGATCGATATCCTTATACATTAACTTCAAAGCGAAGCCGGGTTCATAGGTGTCTTCCAATATTGTTTTAGGAATCCAGTCTGCCAAAAGACGGTTCGAGCTGGTTGATTGGAGTAGAATCTCCCTAATTTGTTTAGCATCGGCTCCCGCTTTAACACCCATGGACAAGATTTCCGCATTAGCAGTCATGATGATGGCAGCCAGTAAATTGTTGCAAAGCTTGGCAACTTGTCCGGTTCCTACAGGTCCAGTATGAAAGATATGCTCTCCCATAATCTGCAGCAACGGCAAGTAGGTATCGTATATCTCTTTGTCCCCGCCTGCCATAATCGCAAGCGTACCGTCGGTTGCCTTGACCGGTCCACCGCTTACCGGCGCATCAATCGTATGAATTCCTTTTCCTGCCAATCGCTCAGACAATTGCTGTATGCCTGTTGGCGAGACCGTACTCATATTCAGGAACAATGTTCCCTCTCTCATCACATTCATAACGCCTCTATCAAACAATAAACTATCAATTTCAGGCAAATTCGGGAGCATCGAAAAAACAATATCAGCTTCAGATGCAGTTTGTAGCAAATCGGTTACCATCACCGCTCCATCGGAGACCAACCGCTGCACCGGCTCCGGATTTCGGTTCATCAACACATGAAGCTCATGTCCGGCTTTCAGCAGTAATCGTGACATCGCTTCTCCCATTTTCCCAGGACCCAATACTAATATTTTCATATGCCTACACTTCCTTTATTACAGTCTGCAATATAATCGATAATGGATTGCTCGAGATAATCATCTTGTGACAGCGCCTTTATTTGTTCAAAATTCCATTCGTCGGAATCACCGGCTTTGGCATGACTGCGCGCTAAAACATCAATTCCAAAATAGGTGAGCGAGTAATAACGTTTGACATCCTGCATAACGATCTCATCCTGCAAGATCTGTTCCGCCCCCTCCTTTGTGTTGGTAAGCGATGCGGTTGCTAACATGACTTGACGTCCATTGTTCTCCCATTGACGAATGTCTTCCAAGGGATTCTTGCTGCCTTTCAAGGCTTTGACAACAAATTCACCCGCGTTACGGCATACCGTTTTCCAGCGTTCCTTCTCTTCCTGCGTCAGCCAATCGAACGACAAATATAAGATGAGGGCGTGATGTCTAACCATGCTGTAATCGTTTGGCAGTGGAGCGAAGGGTTGATAGACATCGTTTGTAATTCCGATTTTGATCCTTGACTGATCAAGAAATGCTTGCTGCAGCAGCTCTTTATCCTCAAAAGCTTCTTCAATGGAAAGATATTGCGTGTAGAGCGAGAAGGACCAATCCGCAATAGCCGTCAAATCGCCTCTTCCATCCTTCAATTCCGGATAACAACCCATCCATCTGCATAAAGGAACCGTAGAAGGCTCAACAAATCGTAGATCCATTTGAATTTCTTTTCCTTGATACTCCGGATCTGATTCCACAAAATGCGCTGCCTTCGGAATCGTATCATTGATCCACTTCCAGGCTTGCGCTTCATTTATTACACCAGCACTTTCTAACTTTTCCCAAAACATTTCATTTGGATTCATGATTTATCACCCGATAGTTTTATATTTTTGGCTGTCCATATGGATCTGATAGAGAAGTCAACAATCCTGATTCCAAATGCGCTGCTTACGACAAAAATGATGGAAAATAACGTTTGATGGGCTCCAATGCCAAACCAGGCAAATGGTAAAACGGATGCGTCAATCAGCATCGTACTCAAGCTGAAGGAAAAGCCGTATTTCATGTTCAGTATTTTTCCGGTTAACGAGCCTCCACCAAGACTTGCATTGGCAAAACCCAGGATGCCCAGCCCTAACCCCATTACCAGACCTCCGAAACAGCTCCCCTCCCATAGATGCTTGACTCCGTATACCTCTGATAGCGGTGTTAATAATCCGATCATGATAGAACAAAGCAGCATACCGGAAATGGATTGAAAAAATAAAGATTTACTAAAGCGCCATGCTATCAGGAATAAAGGTACATTTAACAAAAAATATACGACACCCATATTCCAGTTAAACCAATAATAGAGCAGTGTACTTAGACCCGTTATTCCGCCGGCGGTAATGTGATTGGGAATTGCAAAAAACACGTTTCCGATCGCACATATGAGTACGCCTGTAAAAATAAGCAAGGTTTTACCCATGTAATTTTCAATGATAATTTCCTCCGATAAAACTTATTCCCCCATTTGGACTAATGGTCTAACCAATTTGGACCAATGGTCTAACCAATGTGTTGTTGTTATATAATATAACGCGGTTATTGTTGTATGTCAACAATATTGTGATTACAATGTCATGTTTAGTTCTATATATAAAAAATTATTGACCCATAAATATCCTTTATTTCTAATTAATTCATATTTAATGACTGTTTTATTATTATTTTATGTTACATTTACTTACACAATCTAAATATCGTTAATAGTAAAGGGAGGAATTCTTCTTTCCTTTACCGCTGCTTCGCAAGCATAAGCCATTTGTATGATCTTAGCGTCATCATAAGGCTTCCCTAATAGTTCGATCCCAATCGGTATACCTATAGGAGCCGTTTTAGAAGGACTTGAAAAGCCGCCTTGAAATGTTATGGCAGGAAATCCAGTTAGCGCAGCAAGAATACCGTTTCTATCGTATTGAGAAGCTTCCCCTATATCAACAACCAATCTTTTTTGATGAGGATAAACGAGGGCATCCAGAAGGTGCTCAGAAAAAATAGATAACAGCTCTTCCTTTAATTCATTAATTTTTTTCAAACGTTTGTGATACTCAGGATGGTTAAGAGGCTCTTCTATAGCAATTGCCGTTTTCAAAAACTTTTCGATCGATGGTTCGTAGTTCCCTTTAATAAGAAGTTCTTCCATCGTCTGAACAGGAGCCTGATGGATTGTAAAATAACGTTCTAGCTCATTCCTTATTTCAAACCTTTGTACATCAAGTTCCAGGAGCAGCCGTTCCGCCTCCAAATCAATCGCGGCCAAGTCGATCATCTGGGCGCCTAATTCCTGCATTTGACGTAATGTATGTTCGGCAATCAGGTTTACCTCTTCATGCACCTCTGATTTGCCGAAAAAGCTGCGTAAAACTCCGATTCTCTTCCCATTGAGTCCGTGATTATTTAAATCACTGCTATACGTATGGCTGTAACCTTCCATAGCCTCAAACAAAATAGCTGCATCCTCTACGGTTCTTGCGATTGGACCTGCGTTATCCTGTGTACATGAGACCGGCAAGATCCCTTCGAGATTCATTAAACCTTTCGTGGGACGAATACCGACCAAATTGTTTGCCGATGCTGGGGACCGAATGGAATTGACCGCATCGGTTCCTGTACCGGCTGCAGCGAAGTTGGCGCTTACCGCCACACCGGTCCCTCCACTGGACCCCCCTGGGGTTTTGGTTAAATCATATGGATTTTTCGTTTGACCCCCCAGTGTGCTCCACGACAATCCAAATAAGGCTAATTCATGCAGATTTGTCTTTCCTAAAATAATAGCTCCCGCGTTTCGAAGATTTTGAACAATATGGCAATCCGTTGAAGCAACAAAACCAGCAAGTGCTTTTGTCCCTCCAGTAGTCGGCATGTCTGCTGTATTATAATTATCTTTAACTACAATTGGGATCCCGTGCAGAGGCCCTCTTGAACCTTGCTGCTGTCTTTCTTTGTCAAGCTCATCCGCTTGTTCTAAGGCATAAGGGTTTATCGAAAGCATTGCTTGGAGTTTAGGTCCTTTGCGGTCATTGGCTTCAATACGATTCAAATAGGTCTCCACCAAGTCTCTGGAAGTGACCATTCCCGTTTCCATGGCTTGTTGAAGCTCGTTGAAAGTTGCATCTATTATCGAAAAAGGACGATTTTGCCGTTCTGTAGACATATCCAAGTTCCCCTAACTCCTCTCATGGTCAATTCATATTGATGTAATAGGGCAGTGTCACGAAACTGATGATCGTTGTGATAGCTACAGTTAATGTGACTAATTCTTTATCACCGCCATATTTGGTAACCAGCACGGAAGTATTGATGGCTGCAGGCATGCTCGATTGTACCAATAAGACCGAGGCCAAGAGACCTTTTATACCCAATAATGCAATGCAGAGCATAGAAAGTATCGGTACGATGACTACTCTTAAGCCTACTGCAACCCAAACCTCCCATCTTTTAATTCCATTCAAGCTGATATTGCGGAGTTGAACGCCAAGTATCAGGATAACTACCGCTGCGTACGCATTTCCCATTAAATGCAATCCGTTCGCAATACCTTTGGGGATTGCAATGTGACTCACAAATATGACTACTCCTACTAGGACTGAATAAAGCAATGGAGTTTTACCAATTTGCAAAAGCGCTTGCCTTGTACTCACTTTGGCTCTTGAAGCAATGTAAAGCCCTAACGTGTTTACAAGTATGATTTGCATAATCACATAATTGATACCCTGTGAGAAACCGTCCGCCCCATAAGCAAGCAAAAGTATGGGCAGTCCGTAATTATTGGCATTTCCAAAGATGGTAGTTAAAGAGAGGGTCGCCTTGGACTCTTCTTTAAAGCGAAGCAGGTAGGAAGTTAACAAGGCTGCAGCCCAGCAAATGAGGGTATGCAATAAAGTAAAAAGGATGATGGCCTTGATATTTGCGGTATTATGCTTGGATTCAGCCAGAGAAACAAGAACAAGACAAGGAGCTAATATATATAAGCTCACATCCGCAAGGCTTTGGATATCGATCCGTCTCCATTTCTGAATCAGGATCCCGCATAGACAGGTCATGAAAATCGGTAATACTACTTCAAGCAATACATTCCAGTAATTACCCATTTCATTCCTCGCTTATCTTAATCCACATTTTTTTTCACGATACACGCAATCGGCGCGTGGCCGGGAGGACATTGGTGCTCCGTTCCACCACTGACAAATATGCCTGAGTTACCGGTAATGCTGGAGATAACAGCGCCCACAGCCGCTCTGGCATGTCGCTCATAGTGAATATCCGCATCGGATAACATCGTCGTTCTCCACCCTCTGATCTCCTGACTCGCTTCAGCCTTAGCGAAAACCGCCACGATCTGATTTTGCTGTTCTACAGTTGGTATATTTATTGCATCCAATCCCGCATTACGTATAGCTTGGCAGATCCCTGATGTGTCAATTGCATCCTTTAATACAGAATGACCTATGCTGTAAGGTCCACTGCCTTTATTGGTATTCGCCATAAGGATGACTTCACAGTTCGTCATTTCCCCTCCTGCTGAAGTAGAGGCGACGCTGCTGTAGAGGGACATGTCCTTATTAATTATTTCTTCACTTAAATCAGTTTCTTGGATTTCACCTAAAGCCAGAGCCACTCCTAAAGCCATAGCCCCCCTGGCAAAACCCTTGGATAGATTCGGATCTTTGGTTACAAGCTCCTTTCCACTAACTGCGGCTTCACGGAGATGTGTAGGTGTAAGAAGAGGACCCTTGACCTGAACATAATGCACCTGTTCTGGATGGCTGACTCCTGCGTCCGTCATCGCTTTTTTTGCAGCTTGAGCTACTTCTATAACCATGGGCATACGGCCAATATGCTCCGCGGGAATATCCGCAGTGGTTTGGATGCTGACAGCCAACCCTGGAACGTTATTGTCCAACTCGTCCATCTCGTCATCATTTCTAGTAAAAAAAGTGGCATGCGGTGAAAGAACCCCTTCCGTCCCGCCAGACCAAACAAAAACAATGGTTTCACTCTGTTCCTTTCCGATATATCTTGACAGCATCAGTTGATAGCTTAATGTAGCGAGCTTCCGGGTAAAATCATTGGCCCCTCCGTTTCCTTCCGTCTTTCCAATACATGCGATAATCTTCTCGGGATCGATTTCCCCATTTCGAATCAGATTTTCAAGCTTGGATGTATCGCCGGGTGAATCCATAGCCACTTTATATACCCCAATTTTCATCCCCATTTTGCAGCCAACCTTTCTTGAAAATATGTGAAGTTATTTCATTTCTCCTTCTTATGTTATAATATATTACATGCATTTGCCTCTTTCATTATTATCACACTACAAATCGATCTATATTTTTTGTAATTCAGTTACAATCGACTTTTGTTGATGTGAATCACCATGTTATGTAATTTTATATTCCACATACAACAAAGGAGAGGAATAAACAATGGATGGTATTTCTGTTGTCGAGCTGATCCAGAGGAGAAGTCATTTATTCAATAATCAACCCATATTAGCCGGAAAGAGCGGAATTCATCGCCTTGTTACCAATGTAAATGTCATGGAGGTTCCTGATATTTACGAGCAGGTCCGAGTCGGAGACCTTCTGCTTACTACCGGATTTTCAATTAAAGATAATATTCTGGCTCAGGAAAAACTGATCATCGGACTTGCTGAAAGAAACATTACGGCTATCGCAATAAAAAGGAAACGCTATATTTATACTCTCCCCAAAAAAATGCTGGAGCATGCTGATATTTACCAGATCCCTATCATAGACCTTTCTATGGAAACCAATTTTTCGCACGTCATTTCCGAAGTATTGGATGAAATCTTAAGTCATAAAGTCCGAATGATGGACCAAGTCCATCAAAGTTTGCAGCATCTGACACAACTTCTCGTTATGGGAGAAAGCTTGAAAACATTTGTAGAAAATTTGTCGTTCTACCTAAGCCACAAATTTTCTCTGTTGACTTTTAAAGGTGAACGCATCTGTCCCATTGAGGGGTTGGAATGGCCGGAAAGAGGTATGCTATCGAGTCGTCAAGCCCGGGTTCAAGCCTACGAGGGGATCAAACTATATAACCAATCCAATGGGGTAAAAAATACTTGCTGGATTCCAATTGAGCGTAATTCCGAATGTTTAGGCTATCTCGCCTTCAATCAATCAGACCTGCAGCTTTCACCATCACATGTGATGATCTTACAGCATGCTGTTAAACTATTAGCGCTTAAGTTAACGAATCAATATGGCATTCATCATGTGGAGGAACGATTCAAGGAAATCTTTTTACGGAAATGGATACTGGGAGAAATTACGGAGAAAGAGGCCATTCTTCTTCAAGCATCCGCTGTTGGGCTATCCTTGTATGACCGTTATATATGTATATTGACATCGAGCATTGGTGAAATTCCTCTGCAGGATCGTATCCTTCGGAACAAGACATTAGTTCAACAAGAAATTTTAATCGTCCCCATCGACCAGCAATTAGCAATCCTTATTCCAGAAAAGGTTTACTCCAACAAAAGCTTCTCATTGCCCGAAATAGAGCAGTATTTAAAGGATGAAGCGCACCTGAAATTTATTAGGCTGGGCATCAGCTCAACAAAAACGATAGACCATATACATGCTGCTTACCGGGAAACAAAGGATACCCTTAGCATCTTTGCCGCCATTGACCCTGAACGCTCTCTTTGCTACTTTGAACAGTTAGGCATTTATCACAGCTTTTATGGAATGGCTAATAATGAAGAATTAATACTGCCCTTGTTGCAAATCCTAAAGCCTTTATTAAGAAAAGAAGGTAAAAATAACGACGAATTGTTAGAAACGCTTAGTTGTTATATTTATCAGAGCGGAAATGTGAAGGAAACGGCCAAATTACTTTTCCGTCATTATAATTCGGTTTTATACCGATTAGAGCGTATTGAGTCGATTCTGCAGATTTCTGTTAGAGACCCTGAACATTTATTTCAATTACAACTGGCTATCCGTTTTTATGAATTCATCAAAAAGCTAGACCCTCAGCTGCTTTCCAAAACAATACAAATAATGGAAATATAAGATAAGCCTGATTCATAAATCGCAACAGCCTTTTGAGGTTGTCCTTGTTATTCATTCAATAAAAATTCGCTTCGCTTGCGATACGGTTCACCGTATTACAAGCGAAGCGAATTTTTATATTCACACTTGAACGGAAAAGTCCTTTACTTTCGTGTATAATTAATAAGAGTTGTTATATTTTGCAACAATCAACATTTCTTATAAGCGAGGTCGCAAGATGAAAATCAAAGTATTAGCCATTGCCCCTTATCCCGGGTTAAAGGGTTTATTAGAAAGTATATCTCTTGAAGATTCACGGATAGAGATGGATATTGAAGTTGCCGATCTTCAGAATGCCATTCCAATCGTAGACGGGACCAAAGGACAATCTTACGACGTCATCTTAAGCCGGGGGGGAACCTCATCGGTTATTAGACAACATGTCTCTACTCCGGTAGTGGATATTCCCGTTTCAGGTTACGATATTTTACGGGTTCTTACCTTAGTTAAAGACTCCAACACCAAGGTAGCTATCATCGGCTTCCCCAATATATGCCGTGGAGCTGCGGCCGTTTCGAGCCTGCTCGATTTTGAAATTCCGATTTATTCGATTGAACATGAATCCGAAGCCCATGCCTCGCTGCAAAAAGCTTTTGAGCACGGCGTAAAAATCGTCCTTGGAGATGCAATCACGGTACGTACAGCTGAAGAGATGGGTTATAACGGCATCCTTATTACATCAGGTCGTGAATCCGTATTGGAGGCACTCTCAGAAGTAAAACGCATCTATGATGTTATATTGAAAGCTCAGGAAAACGAACGTTTTTTTGAACATATCTTAGAACATCACCGGACAGGAGTACTTGCGTTAGATAACCGAGGCGTTATTCGTTATGCAAACCATGCTGCCTCGTTATTATTAGGTTACGATAATTCGGTCATGCGGGGAATGAATCTTGCAGGCATTGACCCGGCTTGGGGTCGTTATTTAGAGGAAGTCTCCAAAAGTGATGTAACCTCTGTAAATAAACAAAAAACAAAATGGTTCCATAAGCGCCAATTGAAAATTGAAATTGTTGTTCCTTCTATAGCAATTGAGCATACCTATTTAGTCTATATGTATCCCCAAGAAAATAGTGTTAAAAATCCTGTTTCCAGTGTCTTTGAAGTGAGTGACCGTATTGCTACTTTCGCACAGGTAATAGGCTCTAGCTTCATTATCCAGCAAACCATCAAACGGGCTAAGGCACTTGCCCAAACTGATAAGCCTATATGGATTACAGGGGAAGCTGGCAGCGGGAAGCGTTTATTTTCTCAAGCTATACATTCTGCAAGCAAACAAAACAGTGATGGATTATACGTCCTTCCGTGCAGCACATTAACAGAAACAGAACAAGAGTCTATTTTGTTTGGTACGGATATCGCGCCAGGGCTGCTCTATATGGAATCGGTCGGAACCATTTGTCTCCAAGAAATTCAGCATGTCAGTCAGGATCTCCAGCGAAAGCTGCTTGCTGCCGTACAAGCTGGAACTCATACACACCTTATAGTTACTTCACTGCTTTCGATAAAAATTTTATTAAAAAAAGAAGAAATGTTAAAAGATTTTGTCAAGCTTTTCGCAGATACCAGCTTACATTTGCCGCCGCTTCGTGAGCGGCTAGAGGATATTGGAGAGATAGCCCGCGTCCTAATTGCCAATTATAATTCACGCCATGGCAAGCAAATTGTCGGCATACGACAAGAAGTATTAGAAGAAGATCTTTTGCAAAAACTATGGCCAGGAAACATACACCAATTGAAAATAGTCTTAGAATGCATGCTTTCGGTTACAAATGGAAATTATATAGGCATCAAGGAAGCAAGGGAAGGATGGCTCAAAGTTAAGGAAACATTACAAACGGAAGCAGCAAGCCACTCTGTACTTTTAAACTTATCAGGCACATGGGAGGAGATCGAAAAAAGAGTATTATGGGAAATCCTTCAAAATGAAGGCATGAACCAATCGAAAACTGCCAATCGATTAGGCATTAATCGCTCTACTTTATGGCGAAAACTAAAGAATATGTTGCAATATTAAACACTTTTTGTATTGATGCATGAGTACGCCTCCATTATAATAAGTTTGTAAAGCGTGTTCAATTCAAAATGTTGCATATTGCAACAACTACTATTGAAGATCGCACTATATATCAGGAGGGTCACAACATGAGGATTAAGGCAGCAATTGAACGAATTCCTGGAGGCATGATGATCGTGCCGCTACTCTTAGGAGCGGTAATAACCACATTATTTCCAAGTATGGGCAAAACTTTTGGTTCATTTACAGGGGCTCTTATGACAGGAGCTTTGCCGATTTTGGGAGTCTTTTACGTTTGTATGGGATCAACAATTAATTTCAAGGCAACTCCTTATATTCTGAAAAAAGGAGGTACCTTACTCGTCACAAAAATTATTATAGCCATGGCTGTCGGTTTCATATCAGCACAATTCCTTGGAAATGGCATGGTAAACAGTGGATTTTTTGCAGGAATTTCCGTTCTAGCTATTGTAGCCGCTATGAATGATACCAATGGTGGATTATATATGGCTTTAATGGGCCAATTCGGCAAAAAAGAAGATGTCGGCGCTTACTCGGTTATGAGCCTGGAATCCGGGCCATTCTTTACGATGGTCACTTTAGGAGTGGCGGGATTGGCAGCTTTTCCATGGCAAACCTTTGTAGGTGCGATTTTACCGCTTATCGTAGGAATGATATTAGGGAACTTAGATAAAGAAATGAGAGAGTTTCTTGGAAAAGCCGTTCCAGTTCTGGTTCCCTTCTTTGCTTTCGCTCTTGGTGCAGGCCTTGATCTTCAGAATGTTTGGAAAGCTGGTTTCTTAGGCGTATTGCTGGGTATGTCTGTCGTTCTAATTACAGGTGTAACTTTGCTGTTTACAGACCGATTAATAGGCGGCAACGGAATTGCCGGATTGTCGGCTGCTTCAACTGCCGGTAACGCAGCTGGTGTTCCCGCTGCTGTAGCTGCCGCCAATGCAGCTTATGCCCCCCTTGTCCCTTCTGCAACTGCCTTAGTTGCTTCCTGTGTTATCGTAACAGCCATACTTGTACCGATCGTTACTGCTTGGTATTCCAAAAAAATTGGTGCCAAAAATCAAATTATATAGTTTATTTCAGCGTATATCTTCCCGGAACTAACTTCCGGGACCTTTGTACGCCTTTAAATAAAAAAGGTAGATTTTGTAAGGAGGTAGCATATCATTAGAACCATAGCTATTATTGCAGATGATTTAACCGGAGCTTCTGATTCAGGTGTGCAATTCGCAAGAAAGGGCCTTGAAACCCAAGTTATCTTTGATTTAGAGCATTTTTCTGCCGACACTCAAGAAATGGATGCTGTAGTTCTAGATACGGATAGCCGTTCCGTTTCCCAGGAAGTTGCTTTCAAAAGGGTAACGGAAGCAGCGATCCAGGTAAAGCAATCAGGTTTTAAGCATGTTTACAAAAAAATGGATTCTACGCTGCGAGGTAATTTGGGTATAGAAATAGACGCTGTAATGGATAAAATCCAAGTGGATTTTGCAGTTGTAGCCCCCGCCTTTCCTAAAATAGGCAGAACTACATTAAATGGCATCCATTTTCTGCATGGCGTACCGATTGATCAAACGGAAATTGCCCGAGATCCCAAGTGTCCCGTTAAAGAGTCAAACTTAGTAAAACTTTTTACCTCTCAATCGAAACGGAAAGTCGGACTTATACCTTTAAAAACACTTCATGCAGGTAATAAACAGGTATTATCCCACATAAAAGCTTTGCTTCAGGAGCATATCGAGATTATTGTATTCGATGCTGTTACAGAAGAAGATGTGCAGCAAATCGCTGAAATGATGGCTGCAAGTGATTATCGAATACTATGGGCAGGATCAGCAGGACTTGCAGACTACCTTCCAATGGCGTTATCTTTTCCGGTTAGAAGCAGTACACCTCTAACTCTAACTGTCTCCAATAAGCCTGTACTCTTAGTTGCCGGAAGCATTTCCAAAGTAACCCGCAGCCAGGTTTTTACGTACAACATGAATCCGCTGGTAACAGCTGTGGAATTAAACACGGTTAAGATCATCACTTCCGATGAGGGTAGTTTGCAGGAGATCAAGCGCTGTCGGACAGAACTCCTGACTGCTATATCAGCAGGATCGGATGTATCCCTTTATGCAAGCTCCTCTCCGGAGCATGTCGAATCGTCTAAAGCAGCAGGCGCCGAAAGAGGATTCAATCATACGGAAGTGTCCAACCGAATTGCAAATATATTGGGTGAGATTGCTTCCGGTATTATGAAAGAGGTAGAACTACAAGGGGTTATCCTAACTGGCGGGGATACGGCCAAGGCCGTATGCAAACATCTTGGTGTATCTGGTATTGAACTTATCAAAGAAATTGAACCCGGGATTCCACTAGGAAAACTTGTAGGGAATAAACCTTTATGGGTTGTCACGAAGGCCGGCGCTTTTGGTAATGAAAATAGTTTGCTGAATTCAAAAAAGGTTCTGAAGGGAGTACAATCAAATGAATAAACCCATTATTGGTATTACTATGGGAGACGCTGCAGGCGTTGGCCCTGAAATCATTATGAAATCACTACATGATCCCCTGGTTTATGAGTCTTGCAGACCTTTCGTCATCGGAGATTCTAAAATCATGGAGAGAGCTGATCGCTTCGTTCAAACCGGACTGCAAATCCGCAGCATTCAATCTGTCTCGGAGGCTCAATTTCAATATGGCACAGTGGACTGTCTAGATTTGAACTTGCTTCCAGCGGATCTTCCAATTGGACAAGTATCCGCCGAAGCTGGACATGCGTCCTTTAGCTTTCTAAAGAAAGCGATTGAACTTGCCAATGCCGGTGAGATCGATGCTATTTGTACAGCTCCATTGAACAAAGAAGCACTTCACAAAGGCGGGCATATTTATCCGGGTCATACTGAAATTTTGGCCGACTTAACGGATACGAAAGATTTTTCGATGATGCTGTCTGCGCCAAAGCTCAAGGTTATTCACGTAACAACTCATGTTGGAATTATTGATGCCGTTAAAATGATCAATCCGGAACGTGTTTATAAAGTCATTCGCATGGCGCATGAAACGCTGCAAAAGGCAGGCTATACATCGCCTAAAATTGCTGTCTGCGGTATTAATCCGCATGCCGGGGAAAATGGACTTTTTGGCTATGGAGAAGAAGAGGAAAAAATTATCCCTGCTGTCAAACAGGCACAAGAAGAAGGAATTCAAGTTGTAGGACCATTGCCCGCTGATACACTGTTCTTCCGCGCAACACGTGGCGATTTTGATATCATTGTGGCGATGTACCATGATCAAGGACATGGCCCTATTAAAGTGCTTGGATTAGAGGCCGGGGTTAACATTACCGTTGGTCTGCCTATCATTCGGACCAGCGTAGACCATGGTACCGCATTTGATATCGCCGGTAAAGGAATTGCTGACGAGCAGAGCATGAAGGAAGCTCTTCGCCAAGCGATTGAACTGGCTCCTAAACGCGTATAATTGGGAAATCAATTTCGCGAAACAAAAATGGCAGGTTAAGGGATTACCCTTGACCTGCCGTTTTACTTTTTTGATCCATTTCAACTTCGCCCCCGAATGATATTTTCAACGCCCGATCAATCTGGCTTCACCAGCACCGCTCACCACGGGACATTAAACCCCCTCCGGAAGACGAGAAAACGTTCCCGGAGGGGATAACAAGATTTAGAATTGTCCGAAAGGCGAACCGTATCCGCCGGCAACGGCCATCAGCTTTTCCTGTTCTTCC